>CAIXWQ010000044.1 GCA_903923175.1 uncultured delta proteobacterium
GAACGCGCGCGGGAAGGCGCTCACGGGGCTCGAGGTCTTCAAGGCGCAGTTCGAGCAGTACGTGCGGGCGCTCGAGCCCGCTATGCACGCGCGCGTGAGCCACGCCTTCGATGGCGCGTGGACCGACTTCATGTGGCACCAGAAGGCGGGCGGCACGACGCTCGACGATCGCTTCATCCATCTGATCCGCGCGCTCGCGCTCGTGGCGTGCGCACAGCAGGACGCGGGCCGCGCGGCGGACACCAAGGAGGACGACAAGCTCGCCCGACAGGTGGAACGACTCCTCGAGACGCCCGAACCGAGCCTCGCGCATCTCGAGGAGATCGGGGTTCTCGGGAAGACTTTTGTCGAGCTCGTCGTCGAGCTGCTCGATACGCTTTCGCAGAAGGAGCGCCCCGCCAGCTTCCTGGCGAGCGCCGCGTTCCTCGACGAAGAGGCCCTGTTTCGGCGGGTGCTGGCCGCCAAGGGGCGACGCGAGAGCGACGCGCTCACGTTGGCCGACTGGGTCGAGTTCTGCGGCTGGTGCGGCTTCTTGCGCGCGGTGCCTCACCAGCAGCACGAGCCGGCGGCGCAGCGGGCGTTCCACGAGTGGACCCGGCTGATCGGCAATCTCGTCGACAACTCCGACATCGACGACACCGAGCGATTCGTCGCGGCACTGCGCGGCGTCGTTCGACTCTCGCAGCGCGCGGCCGATCCGGGGCTGCTCGCGGCAGTCGCCGCGGGCACGCTGGAGTTGACGGGCTTCAACCGCGAGCAGCAGGAGGAGGAGCGGCTCAAGGCCGGGTTGCTGCTCCGAGACGCCCGGTGGCGAGCGCCCCTCGAGCTGGCGGAATCTCACCCCTACTTCCGCGGCGACATCGGGTTTCTCCTGCGCTTCTCCGGGGTGCATGACCGCTGGTCGTCGGCCCGAGCCTGCGACTGGCCGGACGCAAACGACGCCGCGCTACGCGGCGAGTTCGAGCGCGCGTACCAGCGCGCCTGCGCCATCTTCCCACGCGAATCGACCGAGGGATTCGTGGCGCCCCCGAATGCGCTATGGGAGCGCGCGCTCCTCGCGACGGGCGACTACCTCCTGCCGGCGCGAGCCAACTGGAGCCTGCTCGAGAATCGGGGCGACGCCTCCTGGAAGCGGTTGTTGCGAGCCGACACGAAGCTCGGCGACAAGGAGGCGCGGCGGGACGTGGTGCGCCGGGTGCTCGCGCGGGTCGACCCCGCGGACGTTGCCGCTTCGCTGGAGCGCATCATCGCGGAGGGCGTGCAAGACGACGACGCCGATCGCTGGCGGACGCTGCTCGTCACCGAACCGCGGCATATCCAGTTCTGCGCCCGCCGGATGCTCCGCTTTCGCGACGACGTCATCCTGCTGGTCAGCCAGCTGCAGCTCGGAAGCTACCACGTCGACCTCCACGTCCACGATCTGTGGCTGCGCCTGGAGGGGCAGCTCGACGCCCTCGCGCCGTTCGACGAGCTCGAGACGCCGTTCGTGCGGAACACCCTCACGCCGTCACGCGTGTCCTTGCGCGCCAGCGCGTCGGGCTTGCTGCTCACGGCGGAGAAGCACGGGGCCATGATGCGACTCGAGGTCGACGTGGCCGCGCCGTCCCCGGCGCTCCTCGAAGGGCTCGGCGAGTCGTGGACGCTCGACGGCCCAAACAAGCTCCATCGCCTCGTGCTTCCCCAAGACGCCGAAGGGGTCGTCGTCGCCGTGGCCGCGCTGCTCCGGGCGCGCGATGCGGCGTGTCTCGGCGGGTCGGCCTGAGGGCGGATCGGCCTGCGAGTCGAGCTTCGTCGGCGAC
>CAIXWQ010000045.1 GCA_903923175.1 uncultured delta proteobacterium
TCTTCCGACAGCGGCGCAGCGCCGTCGCGATGGACGGCCACACGTCCCTCGCGGCGGCAGCGTTCTTCGCGATGCTGCAGGACGTCTGCGCCGCGGGCGCGCCGTTCGACGCGCTGCCCTGGCGGCCGCTGGTGGATCTCGTGCTGTTCGTGCACCGCGTCGGCGGCGTCGAGCCCGGTCTCTACCTGCTCGCGCGCGACCCGACGCGCCTCGCGCGCCTGCGCGCGGCATGCAAGCCGACGTTCGCCTGGACGGCTCCGCCGGGGTGCCCGGAGGGGCTCGCGCTCTTGCGCCTCGCGGCCACCGACGCGCGCCACGCGGCGCAGATCGCCTCGTGCGGCCAGGCGATCGCGGCCGACGGCGCGTTCGCGGTCGGCATGCTGGCCGACTTCGCGGGGCCGCTGCGCGCCTACGGCCCCTGGCTCTATCGGCGCCTGTTCTGGGAAGCGGGCGCGATCGGGCAGGTGCTCTACCTCGAGGCGGAGACCCACGGCGTGCGCGGCACCGGCATCGGGTGCTTCTTCGACGACGTCATGCACGAGATCCTCGGCCTCTCGGGCGACGACTTCCAGAACCTCTACAACTTCACGATCGGCGGGGCGGTCGAGGACCGCCGCATCACGACCGAGGCGCCCTACGCCGAGGGCCCGCGCGGTCGCAGCCCGGCCGGCGGCGACGGCGGCGACGGCGGCGTCTCGACCTGACATGGTAGAAGCCCGGCGCGGCCCCCGCCGCGGCCGGCTCGCTCGCCGGCTCGCTCTGCACGCCCGCTCTGCACGCCCGCTCCCACGCCCGCCTCCACGCGAGATGCTTCGAATCTCCAAGCTCACCGACTACGGCGTGCTGCTGCTCTCGCACATGGCGCGGGACGAGCAGGCCGTGCACAACGCGCGCGATCTGGCCGCGTCGAGCGAGCTGCCGCTGCCGACCGTGAGCAAGGTCCTCAAGACGCTCGGGCGCGCCGGGCTGCTGCTCTCGCACCGCGGCGCGCACGGCGGCTTCACCCTCGCGAGGCCCGCGCAGCAGATCTCCGTCGCCCAGATCATCGCGGCGATCGAGGGGCCGATCGCGCTCACCGATTGCAGCGGCGCGTGCGCCGAGCGCTGCGAGCTCGAGGCCGTGTGCACCGTCCGCGGCAACTGGCGCAGGATCAACCAGGTGGTGCACGACGCGCTGCAGGCGCTGTCGCTGTTCGACATGGCGCGCACGCTGCCGAGGCCGGCGACCGCGCGCGGTCGAGCCGGCGGCGCGCCGCTCCCGGTGGTCGGCCGCCGCAGACGCTGAGCGCGGGCGCGAGCCTGGCCGCGCCGCCGGGTTGACCAGCCCCTCGCCCCAGCCTAGATAGAGGACCAAATTGGTCCGACTTTGCGCGCCCTCCCCGCGCGCTCGCGAGGAACGCGCATGGCAATGAGTGACACGCTCCGAGCGGAGCTCACGCAGCTCGTCGAGAAGAACCCCGTCGTGCTCTTCATGAAGCGCTCGCGCAAGAACCCGCAGTGCGGCTTCTCGGCGCAGGTCGTGAAGATCCTCGACGAGCTCGTGCCGCAGTACGCGACGGTCGACGTGCTCGCGTCGCCGGAGCTCCGCGACGGGATCAAGGAGCTCTCCGACTGGCCGACCATCCCGCAGCTCTACGTGGGCGGGCAGTTCGTCGGGGGCTGCGACATCGTGAAGGAGCTCGCCGCCACGGGCGAGCTGCCGAAGGTCCTCGGCGCCAGCGTCGTCGCGACCGAGCCGCCGACGCTCACCGTGACGGCCGCCGCCGCGCAGGCCTTCGCGGCCGCGGCGGTCGACGCCGGCGGCGAGCCGCTCCACCTGCAGGTCGACGCCGAGTTCCGACACGACCTCTACTTCGGGCCGCGCGAGCCGAACGAGCTCGAGGTCCACGCGGGCGGCCTCACGGTGCTCGTCGGCCGGGCGAGCGCGCGCCTCGCCAACGGCGTCACGATCGACTTCGTCGAGGGGGCCGAGAGCGGCTTCAAGCTCACCAACCCGAACGAGCCGCCGCGCGTGCGCTCGCTCACCCCGAGGGAGCTCCAGATCCTGCTCGCGAAGGGCGAGCGGCTCGATCTCTTCGACGTCCGCACCAAGGAGGAGCTCGCGATCGCGCGGCTCGAACGCGCGCTGCCCCTCGACGAGACCGGGGAGCGCTACCTGAACTCGCTCGATCCGAGCGCGCCCATCGCGTTCCTCTGCCATCATGGGAGCCGCAGCCGCGCCGCCGCCCAGCACGCCATCGAGGCGGGCTTCCTCAACGTCTACAACGTCGAAGGCGGCATCGACGCCTGGTCGCTCACCGTCGATCCCAAGCTCCCGAGGTACTGATTCATGTCGTCGCACCCCACGGATTTCCAGGGCTCCATCGACGAGGCCATCCGCGCGTCGATCGTCGCGCGCATCCCCGACGCCGTCGTCGAGGTGGGCGGTGCCGGCGGCCACTTCACCATCGCCGTGACGTCGACCGAGTTCGCCGGCAAGTCGATGCTCCAGAGTCAGCGCCTGGTGTACGGCGCGATCGCGCACCTGATGAGCGGCAACCTCGCCCCGGTGCACGCGGTCGACACGCTGACCACGCGCGTTCCTTCGGCTTAGCCGGCCGGCGCTACGCGGGCGCCGGCGCTTCGCCGTCCTCCGCCTCGAAGAACAGCGGCGCCCCGGTGTCCTCGTCGGCGCGCTCGATCCAGAACCCCTCCTTCGCCGGGCCGACGCCGTCCTTCACCCAGACGTTCAGCCAGTCGGTGTGGCTCTTGAGCGAGCGCGCGAGGCGGAAGCTGCTCGGGATCCGTCCGCCGAACCCGTGGTAGGTCACCACCGTGGTCCCGAGGCGCGCGGCGACGAGCGCGCGCTCGACGAGCTCGATGTCGGCGGCGCGCTTGTCGGCGCACAGCGGCACGGTGCCGTCGTAGCGATCGGGCCCGGCGAACAGGTTCTCGGCGAAGGGATTGAACAGGTAGAAGCCGTCGTACTGGCTCCAGTCGACCGAGGTGACGTCGCCGAGCTGGAAGCGCACGTTGGTGAGCCGCAGCCGGCGCGCGGCCTCGCGCGCGACGCCGACCAGGTGGGGTCGATGCTCGATGCCGGTCAGCTCGAGCGTCGGCCCGGCCATCGCCGCCGCGAGGCAGAACTTCCCGGGCCCGGAGCCGACGTCGAGGATGCTCTCGACGCGCTGCTCCTCGAAGAGCTCGGCGGCCTGCGCAGCGACGCTCAGCGGCGTCCAGAAGACGCCGGAGACGGCGCGCACGACGGCTGGATAGAGCTCGTCGAAGCGCGCGTCCTCGGCCACGCCACGGCGCAGGGCGCGCCGCAGCTCACGATCGTGCGTCGGCTCCGCGGGCATGTCCCCACGTTGAAGCACCGCGCGGCGCCCCTCGCTAGGCGCACGTGCGAGAGGGCGCGCGAGGCCGCGCGAGGCTGCTCGCACGACCGGCATTCCCTGGCGGCGACGGGCGCATCGGCCGATTCCTCGGCGCCGTCCGGCGCGAGGCGCACGAACACGACAGATTGGCCGGCGATGCGACGCGGAGCGCTCACGCTTCGAAGCGGCCGACGCGCCGCTCACGAGGTCGGCGGCGCGGCTCCGCGGGCGGCGGCCCATCGCCACCGCGCCTCCGCTCGGAGCCGATCGACCCACGAATTCTCGTTGCGCCAGCGATTGGTCGGGTCGACCACGCCGAGGCGAGCGCCCCACGATCGGCGCCCGCGATCACGCCGCGACTGGCACGTCCGTTGCTGCTTGGGGGCGACGCATGCCGTCGCGAAGGGCCGCGAAGCAGATCCACGTGAGCATCGTCGCGGGCAACCCGGCGACGCTCGAGGGGCTGCGCGCGTACTTCGATCGCGTCGGCGTCGCGTCGCACGGGACCGAGACGGTCCGCGACGTCGAGCAGATGCCGCCGGCGACGACCGCGGTCGTGCTCTTCCCGGACGACTTCGCCGTCGAGGAGGTCGAGCCGCGCCTGCTGGCGCTGCGCCGCGCGCGCCCCTCCGTCCTCGTGGTGCTCGTCACGCGCGAGCCGACGAGCTTCAAGACCGCGGTCTCGGCCGACGGCCGCTCGCTCCCCCCCATCGTGCTGCCGCGCCCGGCGTTCGGCTGGACCATCCTGGACGCCATTCGCGAGCACGCCGAAGCGGGCGATCGCTAGCGGCGCTCACGGGCGCACGCCTGCGAGAGCGGCGCGATCACGGCTCCTTCCGGTCGCGGCCCAGCAGGCCGAGGAGGCCGTCGAGGATGGTGTACGGGTGCGGCGGGCAGCCGGGGATGAAGAGATCGACGGGGAGCGTCGAGGCGACGCCGTCGTGCGCCTCGCGGTGACCGACGTACGGCCCGCCCGAGATCGCGCAGGCGCCGACCGCGATCACGAGCTTGGGCGCCGGCACCGCGTCGTAGGTCTTCTGCA
>CAIXWQ010000046.1 GCA_903923175.1 uncultured delta proteobacterium
AGGTCGACGTGCTCGTCGAGGGTGCAGCTCAGCGTCGCCTCGAGCAGCGGGCTTCCAGGGCAGATCAGGTGCGCCCGGGGCTGCTCGTCGACGTACTGCTTGTCGAAGGTGACGCGCTCGTAGCGGGGCTGCACCGGCGCCCCCGTGCCGACCACGCGATCCCGCTCCCGGATCTTGGTCGAGACGTGGGTGATCTCGAACCGGCCGTCCTCCCGACGATGAATGGTGCCGCCGAGCCGCTTGAACGCTTCGAGGAAGAACCCCTGGATGAAGTGCGGCTGGAGCCGCTTGGCGTAGGCGCGCTCCATGTCCTCGCGGATCGCGAGCACCTTCGAGATGTCCATCTCGTTCTGCACGAGAGCCCGGCGCTCCATGATCGCGAGGATGTGCTGCCGATCGACGGCGCCGTCGGTCTGCCGAAGCAGGTCGGCCTTCCGCTGGGGGTCGGACCCGTAGCGGATCGCGTCCATGAGCAGGTCGCGCAGCGGCTTCTGGTCGAAGAGCTGCCCCAGGACGTCGAAGACCTTGCCGCCGAGGGCTTCCTTCTCAGCCTCGATCTTGGTCAAGAGCCGGATGTACACGTCACCTTCGCGCGTCTCCTTCGCGACGAGGTTCCAGAGGTGGCAGACCTCCTTCTGGCCGATGCGGTGGATGCGGCCGAACCGCTGCTCGAGGCGGTTCGGGTTCCACGGCAGGTCGTAGTTCACCATCAGGTGCGCGCGCTGGAGGTTCACGCCTTCCCCGGCCGCGTCGTTGGCGACGAGGACGAGGACGGTGGGGTCATTCATGAACCCTTCGACGACCCGCCGCCGCGCGTCCCTGGGCACCGCGCCATGGATCTCGACGACCGCTTCGGGCTTGCCGAGTAGCGTTCGGATGCGCCGCGCGAGGTACAGCAGGGTGTCCTTGAACTCGGTGAACACGACGAGCTTGCGGCGGTTGCCGTGCTCGTCCGTCATCAGCGGGTCTTGCAGGATCCGGCTGATTTCCTGCCACTTCGTGTCTTCGCCCGACGTGTGGACGGACTTTGCGAGCCCCTCCAGCTCCTTGAGCCGAAGGATCTCTGCTTCCAGTTCCTCGATGGTCCGCGCCGCCGTGGCGTAGTCGACGACCTTCTGCTCGACCGCCTCGCGCTCTTCCTGCGGAGCCTCATCGTACAGCTCCTCGATCGCCTCCTCGTCGAGCTGCGGGCCGCCGTCGCCCGCCAGGATGCCGTCCTTGCCCCGGAGCACGAGCTTCTCCTCGCGGATGCGGCTCTCGAGGCGTTCGCGGCGACGCTGGATGGATCTAAAGATCGCTTCGGGTGACGACGCGAGCCGACGCTGAAGCGTCATGAGCGCGAACCCGACGTTGACCTTGCGGGCGCCGTCCTTGTCGCCGAACCGCTCGGCCCGGTTCATCTCGGTCCGCACGTACTCGGTGACCTCGGAGTAGAGGTGCGCTTCGTCGGTCGAAAGCTCGTACTGCGCGGTGTACGACTTCCTCTCGGGAAAGAGCTTCGAGCCGTCGAAACGGAGAAGGTCTTCCTTCACGAGCCGGCGCATCAGGTCCGAGGGGTCGGCCTTGTGCTCGTTCTCGCGGAAGCGGCCTGCGAAGCGATCTCCGTCGAGCAGCGCGAGGAAGATTTGGAAGTCCTCCTCGCTGCCGTTGTGCGGCGTCGCCGTCATCAAGAGCAGGTTTCGGGTGTGACCCCCGACGACCTCGCCCATCGTGTACCGCTTCGTGTACTTGATCTCGTCGCCGAAGACGTGGCCGCTCATCCGGTGCGCCTCGTCGCAGACGACGAGATCCCACTCCGGCGCCGCCTTCAGCCGTTCTTGCAGCTCTTCGTTGCGACTGAGCTGGTCGAGGCGCGCGATGAGCAGGTGCTTGTTCTCGAACGGGTTCGCCGTCCGCGCTGCCGTGATCATGTCGCGCGTGAGCAGCTCGAACTCGAGCCCGAACTTCTCGTGAAGCTCGTCCTGCCACTGCTCGGTGAGGCTCCCAGGCGAGATGATCAGGCACCGCTCGAGGTCGCCCCGGATCATCAGCTCCTTGATCAGGAGGCCCGCCATGATGGTCTTGCCGGCGCCGGGGTCATCGGCGAGCAGGAACCGCATCGGCTGCCGAGGCA
>CAIXWQ010000047.1 GCA_903923175.1 uncultured delta proteobacterium
CGCTCGCGCACGCGCAGGCGAGCATCGCGAGAAGCGCGAGCACGCCAGCGAACCGGGGGAGCATGCGAGGACGCTAGCACCGCGCGCCCGGCGGCGCGGCGCGCCCGGCGACGCCCCTTCCGGCAGGGCGCGCAGCGACACGGCGGAGCTCGCGGCGGCCTGTCCTCGACGCGGCGAACGCGATACGCCTGCGGCCTCATGCAGGTCCAGAGCGCCCCCCCCGCCGCCACTTCCGCACAGCTCGAGGCGTTCCTCCGCGCCTCGTTCCCTCGCTATTCGGTCAGCCTGCGCGCGGGGCTGCCGCTCGTCGGCGACGGCGCCGCGACCGGCGTCCTCGTGAAGCCGAACCGCACCGGCGGGTTCACGCTCGTCTGGGCGTTCCCGAGCATGGCGGTGCAGCTGGTCCTGACGCTGACGATCGTGGGGACCGGGATCCTCCCCGGGCTGCTCGTCTTCGGCATCGTCTGGCTCTCGGTGAAGGGGGGCGTCGAGCGCCTGAAGCAAGAGGTCTCGGCCGTGCTCGCGGGCGGGGTCGCGCCGATGCAGGCGCCGCTCGCCGCCGGTGGGGACGGGGCCGCGCTCGGGCCGGCGACGGCGAGCCCGGGGGCGTTCGGCTCGATCGGCGCGGGGCTCTGCTTCGCGCTCGCCGTGTTCGCGATCGGCCAGTCGTTCCTCTTCGGCCTCGGCGGCGGCGGCGGGCTGCCGGACGCCGTGACGTGGATCGGGCTCGGCGTCGGCGCGCTCCTGCTGCACGGCGAGCAGACGCGCGCCTTCCAGACGCGCACGGCGACGCCCGGCCCGGGCCGCTTGATCCTCGGCATCGCGGCGATCCTCCACGGGCTGCTCGCGTTGCCGGGCCTGGCCGCGTCGAACGGCGTCTGGATCGTGCGCGCGCTACTCGGCACGCTGTTCTGGATCGGGGCGGGCGGGCTGCTGATCGCCGCCCACGTGGGCAAGACGTCGCCGCAGCCGAAGCGGACCGCGGCGCTGCTGACCGCGGGCGGCGTCGTGCTGATGCTGCTCGGCGTCACGAACCTCTACGACGTCTGGTACGTCCTCGACAGCGGGCTCTCGTTCGGGATGATCCCGATCCTGATCCTGCTGCGGGGGCTGCTCGTCCTCGCGCTCGGCGGCGCCCTCCTCGGACGCGCGGGGGCGGCGCGGCGCGCGGCGACGACCGTGGACTCGGCGCCGATCGCGCCCGTCGCGGTCGCGACGCCCGGGTACGCGCCCGCGCCAGGCTACGGCCAACAGGCGTATCCGCAGCAGGCGTATCCGCAGCAGGCGTATCCGCAGCAGGCGTATCCGCAGCAGGCGTATCCGCAGACGCATGCGTACGCGCCGCCGCCCCCGCCGCCCCCGCCGCCCCCGCCGCCGGCGGGCTGGCCGCCCGGGTCGCAGAACAAGGGCTGATCGCCGTGGGCGCCGGAGCCGATCCCCGCCGCCCGGACTCCGCACGAGTGCGCCGACGTGTGCCTCACGCAGCGACGACGCGTGAAAACTCACGAGAGAAGCCGCGTGGCACGCACGCTGCTTCGCAGCCCGCCATGACCTCCGCGCGTCTGCCCCTCCTCACTGCCCGCGCGAACCTCGACCGGCTCGCGCGATCCGCGCTCGTCGCGCTCGTCGCGCTCGTCGCGCTGACCGGCGCCGCGTGCGGCGGCAAGGTCGACGGCGCGCCGGCCACGGCGGGCGACGCGCCGATCGGCGCCGAGACGGGGTCGCCCGCGATCACCTGCGGCGTCACCCTGGACACCGCGACGATCTCTGCCGACCTCGCGACGGGCGAGGTTTCCGACTGCGCGAACCCGACGGTGAAGCAGGGGGCCGCCCCGGCGCCGACGACGGCCACCGGGCAGCTCTCGGACGTGCAGGCCGACTCGTTCGCGATCGAGACCTGCCCGCCGAACGCCGACTGCGCCACGACCGGCACGATCAGGTACCACGTGCGCGCCGCCGGCCTCGACCTGCGGACCGCCCTGCCCCGCGGCAGCTACGTGCAGGTCTCGTGGGAGATCATGACGAACACCTGGGCCTGCCAGACGGGGCTCACCGTCCGCTCGGTCACGAGCTGGGGGGGCGTCGCGAACCCGGTGCCGCCGGGCGGCTCGGCGACGCCGCTCTTGCTGCTCGACGTGGCCGACGGCGGAGGGGTGCGCGACGACGCGTTCGCGCTCGAGACCGTGCCGCTCGGCTGCAACACGACCGGCGCGCACGGCTGCGGCGGCGCGCTGCCGGACGAGTACGCGTACCGCTTCGTGCCCGCTGCGGGCTCGCCGAGCGTGACCGTCGGCATGGGGGAGACGAAGTCGCTCTCGCTCTCGAGCGATCCCAAGCTCGCGTGGTCGGCGCGCGACCTGCGCTCGTTCCAGGGCGAGGCGTGCGATGCCTACTGGGACTGGGCGTACTGGGTCGCGTTCCGCGCGCCGTGAGGAGCGATGTCGCCGCGTCAGGCGCGCGCGCCTCGGCGTCGCAGGAGCGCGAGCGCGGCCGCCGCGAGGGCGAGCAGGACGTGCACGCGGCGCGGCGCGCCTGCTCCGGACGCGGCCTCGCAGCCGCCGGGTGACGCTGGCTGGTCCTGGGCAAGAGTCGCTCCGCCGACGCCGCCGTCGTCCACCGCGCGCGCCTCCGCGGGCCC
>CAIXWQ010000048.1 GCA_903923175.1 uncultured delta proteobacterium
CCGCCCTTGCGCCCGGCCGCGCGCGCCTCTTCCTGCGTCCACTTGTGCGCGGTGCCGTTCTCGTGCGGCCGACGCCCCGCGACGCTGGCGGTCTCGGAGGTGAACTTGTTCGCCGTGCCGCGCTCGTGGGCCGTCTTGCCGCCCTTGCTCCCGAGGCGACGACGATCCTCGAGGCTCATGGCGGCGAAGCCACGCAGCGCGGGGGCCGGCGGAGGGAGCGTGTCGCCGGCGGAAGCAGAAGAGGCCTTCGTCGGGTTGGGCGAAGCAGGCGAATCCATGGATGTAGGACCTTTCTGGCAATCGGGCTCGGTCGGATCAATCGGAAAAGCGGTCGGGTGCGCGTTTGCACGGCGGGTGCCCATCGCGCAAAGCGTTCGCGCCGCGCCAAGCCGGCGCGCCCGCAGCTGGGTCGCGCTCACCGCCCCACGCGGCGTCGAAGGCGCCGTGCTTCGTGGCGCCGCTCGGCGCCGGTCGGCGTCGTTCGGGCCCGATCGCGCCGCGCACGGAGATTCCACCTGGCGCGTTGATGCGCACGCCGTCGCCGAGGTCGAGCGCTCGCCAGACGCGGCGCCCGAGCAGGAATCCTCGCTTCGTCGCGCGCGTTGCTCGAACATCGCGCCGATGCGCTCGCCCCGCCCCGTCCTGCTGCTCGCGCTGGCGCTCGCCGGGTGCCCGTCGCGCGCCGGCGAGGTCTGCCCGCCCTGCGCTGCGCAGCCGACCGCGCCCTCGGTCAGAGCGGCGTCCGCGTCCGCGTCCGCGAGCGCTTCGAGCACGGCGAGCGCGTCCGCGAGCGCGCCGCCGGAGCTCGAGCTGGCGCGCGCGACGACGAAGGCGGGGACCTTCGTGGTCACCCGCCGGCTCGAGCGCGGGGCGCCGGGCTTCTACGCGCGCGCGCTCGAAGCATCCGCAGCGCCCGCGGCACCCGCCGCAGCCGCAGCCCGCGAAGCCCGCCTCGACCTCTACGCCGAGGGCGTGCCCAGCGCGCGCCTCGTCGATCTCGACGAGGACGACCTCCCCGAGATCGTCGTCGATCTCGCGAGCGGCCCCGCCGGCGGCGAGCGCTTCGTCGTCTTTCCGTCGAGCGGTGATCCCGCGCATCCCTACGACGGCGCGCGCGAGCGCTTCGCCTTCCGCTGGCTCGCCTCGAGCACCTCGCTCGACGACGCGGTCAAGGCGCTCGCGGCCGCGCCCCATTTCGACCTGTCGGTCCCCGAGGCGTGCGGCGCCATCGATCGCGCGCGCAAGCCGGTCGAGGCGTGGTCGTGGGACGAGGCGGCCTCGGCGTTCCGGCGCGACAAGAAGGACGCCCCGTTCAGCTGGTCGTGCTCGACGCTCATGCGCGACGGCGACGCCTACTGGATGCCCGAGCTGCGCTGCAGCCGGTTCGTGCCGGCGTGCGAGGCGCTGCTGCTCTCGGGGGGGCACGGCGGCACCGCGCTCCCCAACGAGAAGTACGTCTTCTTCCGCCGCGTGAAGGGGCTGCTCGAGGTCGACGCGTTCGCCGAGAACCTGCACTGACGCGCGTGCGCCCGCCGGCCGCGCGGGCGAGGCGAGGCGAGGCGAGGCGAGGCGAGGCGAGGCGAGGCGAGGCGCGCGTCCGGTGCACGCCCCTGCCGCGTCGTGCGACCCTCGCGCGCAGCATGCCGCGCATCACGACCCACGCCATCCCCCTCGACGCGGTCCGCCGCGCCAGCGCCGCGCTCGTCGACGAGCTCGTGACGCTCACCAGCGTCCCTCGCGCGCACTTCACGATCGAGGTCCGGGCCGATCCCTTCGTGCTCGACGGCGCGGTCGTCGCGGGCGAGCCGTTCGTCGAGATCGCGATGTTCGATCGCGGCGAGGCGGTCGAGGACGCCGTCGCGGCCGCGGTGACGAGGCACCTCGCGGCCGCGCTCGGCGTCGCGCCCGACGTCTACCTCGTGCGGCTCGAGCGCCGGCGCTACTTCGAGGACGGCAAGCACTTCTGAGCGCCCCACCCATGACGGTCACCGGCCTCAACCACGTCACGCTCGCGGTCCGCGCGCTCGAGCGCTCCCTGCGGTTCTACGTGGAGGTGCTCGGCGCGCGCCGCCGGGCGCGCTGGGCACGCGGCGCGTACCTCGAGCTCGGCTCGCTGTGGCTCTGCCTCGAGCTCGATCCGCGCGTCGCGCCGCGCGCCGACGACTCGCACCTCGCGCTCTCCACCAGCGCGGCCGCGTTTCCGCCCCTCGCCGCGGCGATCGTCGCGAGCGGCGCGGCGCTGTGGAAAGAGAACCGCTCGGAGGGGGCGTCGCTCTACTTCCTCGATCCCGACGGGCACAAGCTCGAGCTCCACGCGGGCGATCTGCGCACGCGGCTGGAAGCGTGCCGCGCGCGGCCGTATGAGGAGCAGGAGCTGGACGAGGGGTAGCGCTCCGGCGCGCCGCTGCGCCTCCCTACTTCTCCGTCAGCACCACCGCGCCGTCCGACCCGTCCGCCGGCGGCGCCGCCCGCAGCGCCGCGGCGTGCGCGTGGTGGTGCGCGTAGCCGGGCGCGCGCGTGGTCTCTCCGTAGCGCGCGCACAGCGCGGCGAAGCGCGCCTCGGCGCCGGCGAAGTCCGACGCGCCGAGCGCGCCGAGCGCCGCCTCGACCTCGGCGATCTCCACCTCGAACGCGCGGGCCTCGCGCGTGCCGTCGCGCTCGCCCATCACGTCCCAGACGCCGAGCGCGTGCGCCCGCCCCTTGGGGCGGAAGCGCCCGAGCGGCCGCAGCAGGAAGCGCTCGCGCGTGGTGAGCGCCGCCTCGACCGCGTCCGAGACGAGGATCGAGGCGCCGAGCTGCTTGGTCATCCCTTCGAGGCGCGACGCCGTGTTCACGACGTCGCCCATCGCGGTGAACTCCCGCTTCTGCGGCGAGCCGATGAGCCCGCACACGACGTCGCCCACGTGGACCCCAATGCCGAGGCGCAGCCCGCCGCGGGTGGCGTGCGCCTCGTTGAAGCGCGCGATCTCGTCGGTCATCGCCAGCGCGGCCTCGACGACCCCGTCGGCGTCGACCGCCGCCTCGGCGCGCGCGGGGCTCGGGAAGAGCGCCATCACCGCGTCGCCGATGAACTTGTCGACCATCCCGCCGCCCGCGTCGATGCAGCGCGTGAGGCCGCCCAGCAGCTCGTTGAGCCAGGCGATCAGCTGCTCCGGCTCGAGCCCCTCGGAGATCGCGGTGAAGCCGCGCACGTCGGAGAAGAGCGTGGCGACGCGCCGGCGCGCGCCGCGGAAGCCCGCGCGGCCGGCCTCCGAGAGCAGGAACTCGATGTGCTCGTGACCGACGAAGCGGCCGGCGGCGTGCAGCAGCCACGAGTCGCGGTAGCGCTCGCGCAGCACCGACTCGTACTGGGCGCGCAGGGCGTCCGCCGCGGTGCCGTCGAGCGCGCGCAGCGCCTCGCGCAGCTCGGCCGCCGCGAGCTGCGGCTCGCCGAGCGCGGCGTGCGCGCGAGAGAGCCCCTCGAGCACGCGCGCGCGATCGAGCGGCGAGCCCGACTGCGCCGCGAGCGTGCGGGCCGACTGCGCGAAGCGGGCCGCCGCGGAGCCCGCGTCCCCCTCGGCGAGCGCCGCGTCCCCCGCGAGGTGCTCGAGCTC
>CAIXWQ010000049.1 GCA_903923175.1 uncultured delta proteobacterium
CTGCGACGTGGACGGCGTCGGCGCCGCGCCAGCCTCGACGAGCCGTCGCCTGGCGATCTCGAGCCGGCCGTGGACGTTGCCCGGAGCGAGCAGGCCGAAGTGTCGGATCTTCACGAAGCCGGCGGGCAGCACGTGCATGAGGAATCGCCGCAGGAACTCCTCGGGCGCGAGCGTCGCGTGCTTGCCTTCTGTGGTGCGGAAGCGGACCTGCTCGCGCGAGACGCTCTCGATGCGGTCGTTGGAGATGCCGACGCGGTGGGTGTAGCGGCCGAGGTATCGGACGACGTGCGCTGCGTTGCCGAAGGGTCGCTTGGCGTAGACGACCCACCGAGTCTTGTAGAGATTGGCAAAGAGCGCGGCGGGGTCTTGGTCGCGGAAGTCGAGCTCGCCGCGCGCGTGGGCTTTCCTGAGCGCGTCGAGCATCTTGCCGCGGAAGAGGGCGCCCATGACGTGCACGGGGAAGAGGAACTTCTTGCCGGCGGAAACCCATCGGTCTGCGGCGACGTCGAGCCCGCCGCCGGAGACGATGCCGTGCACGTGGGGATGGAAGCCGAGATCGCGGCTCCAGGTAGCCGCTTCGGGCGCTCGCGATTGCGACGCTGCGCCTCGACTACTTGATCGGCGGCGCGCATGCTTGCAACGCGCATGCTCCCCGCCAGATTAATCACTCGTTGGAAGGTCCTCGCCCTCAGCGCGTTCGCCTCCGCGTGCGGATCGGGCGGGAGCAGCGCCGCGCCCGGGCCGGTGGCCTCGATCACGCCGATGTTCACCGAGATGTTCTTCTACGTCCTCGCGGACGGCGCGAAGGATCGCTTGGTGGCTGCCAGCTTCGCAGCGATTCCGCCGACCTGTTCGCGCGCCACGGTCGCGGAATGCGTCGTCTCGACCTGCACCCAGCCGACGAGCAGCTCGAACGGCCCGGCGATCGATCCTGGCACCGTGTCGGCCTCAAGCGCCTCGCTCGGGGGCGAGCAAGCGATCGCGCTGACGGCAGGGTTCGGCCAGATCTACCAACTTGGCGCATTCCCTGCGGGCGAAGTCGTCACGTTGAAGGCTACCGGCGGCGCCGACATCCCCGCCTTCCAGGAGACGGTCGTCATCCCCGCCGACGCGAGCGGATTCACGCTCGACGGCTGCGCGTCGCAGAGCCTCGACGCCGCGTGCCCACTCTCGAAGGCGGGCGCGACGGTCGCCTGGACCGGCGGCGCGGGCGCGAAGGTCGTCGTCGAGATTGGTCCCTCCGACGTCGCGAGCTACAGGTACGTGAGCTGCACGTTCGACGGTGCGCCGGGCCGCGGGCGCATTCCCGCCGAAGTGATCGCGAGGCTCGACGCGGCGCAGGGGCAGACCTTGCGCTACTCGTTGGTCGACGGCACGGCGCGCGTGCATGCCGGGGCATCGCATACAGTCTCGGTGTGGGCGACCCGCCTCGCGGGGCCGAACATCCAGTCGACGATCGAGTAGGAGCGCTCCGCGGTCAGGGCGTCGCGACGACGAGTGAGATACGCTTCCGCTCGCCGCGGCTGACGGACGCGCGCGGTCCACCGGCGACGTCACCGCGTCGCTGTCGCGGCCGTGAGCGAAGCGCTGGCATGGCAAAGCTCTCGCACGTGCCTGTCGGGGTGTAGGGCGTCCAAACGTGCCCCGCGGATTCCACCGCGCGAGTTGACAAGAAATAGCATCCTCGCAGTTCGAATCGGACGGAATCTCCCCGCTCC
>CAIXWQ010000050.1 GCA_903923175.1 uncultured delta proteobacterium
GCCCGCGTCGGCTCCGGCGTCGGCCCCCGCGTCGGCCGCGGCATCGGCGCCGACCCCCGCGCCGGCCACGTCGAGATCGGTGCGCGCGCCGCAGCCGGCGAGCAGCGCGATCACGAGCGGCGCGAGTGGCGCGAGCGCGCGAGCACTCGCCATCAGAAGCGTTCGTCGTCGTTCTGCGGCGCTTGCGCCCAGGCCTTCGAGGCTTGACCGTTGATCGTCGTGCCGCCGAAGGCGAACGCGGGGACCGCGGAGAGCATGTCGCTCGGGAACGGCAGCGAGGGCGTGGTCGCCTTGTCGAGCGCCGCGACGTGCTCGGCGGTGAGCCGCACCTCGAGCGCGCCGACGTTGTCCTCGAGCTGCTCCAGCGTGCGCGCGCCGATGATCGTCGAGGTGACGCCGGGGCGGCGCTGGAGCCACGCGAGCGCGACGCGGGGCACCGTCGTGCCCAGCTCGTTCGCGATCTTCTCCATGAGATCGAGGAGATCGAACGTGCGGTCGTCCAGGAAGCTCGTGACGCGCGCGCCGCGCCCCGCCTGGTGCTTGCCCTTGTCCGCGCGCTTGTACTTGCCGCTCAGCGCGCCGCCGCGGAGCGGGCCCCACGGCGTGATGCCGAGGCCGAGCTCCTGCGCCATCGGAACGAGCTCGCCCTCCACGGTGCGCTGGAGGAGCGAGTACTCGATCTGCAGGGCGACGAGCGGGGCCCAGCCGCGCAGCAGCGCCATCGTCTGCGCCTGGGCGACCTTCCACGCCGGCGTGTCGCTGAATCCCAGATAGCGGACCTTGCCCTGCTCGACGAGCGTGTCGAGCGCGCGCATCGTCTCCTCGATCGGCGTGGTCTTGTCCCAGGCGTGCAGCCAGTAGAGATCGATGCAATCGGTCCGCAGCCTGCGGAGCGACTCCTCGCACTGGGCGATGACGGCCTTGCGGTTGCTGCCGCCGCCGTTCGGGTCGCCGAGGAACAGGTTGGTCACGAACTTCGTCGCGAGCACGACGCGGTCTCGCTTCTTGCGATCGTGTGCGAGGTGCTCGCCGAGGATCACCTCCGAGTGCCCCTTCGTGTAGCCGTTCGCGGTGTCGATGAAGTTGCCGCCGCGATCGAGGTACGCGTCGAGGATGCGCTTCGCCTCCTCGGGCTCGGAGCCCCAGCCCCACTCCTTGCCGAACGTCATCGCTCCGAGGCAGAGCGGGCTGACCCGAAGACCGGAGTGACCCAAGGTGACGTAGTGCGCGAGCGACATGCAAAGACCGTATCGCACTTCGCCGCGGCGCTCGGCGCCGTCACGCCCCGCCGGCGCGGCCGCGCACGTCAGCGCGACCGGGGCTTGCCGCGCCCGCGCCGGGCACGCAGCTCCGGAGGAGGGAGCGGCCCCGGCACCGGCATCGGGTACTTCTTGTTGCCGTAGTAGCTCGCGCCGCCGCCCGGCACGCACGCCGTGCCCTCGTAGTTCGGCTCGCCCTTCTTGCAGACGCGCGGCGCGGCCTGCGCGTTGGTGTCCCACGAGCAGCGGCACGGGCCGTCGCTCGGCATGCTCTGCGGCGCCTCGTCGTTGCTCACCTGCGTCGCGCTCGGCGCCCGGCTCGCGGCTCCGCTCGCCGAGCTCGCGGGCGCGGAGGACGGCGAGGGCGTCTGCGCGCCGCCGCAGCCCGCGACGACGGCCGAGGCGACGGTCGAAGCGGAGGCGAGCGCGAGGCTGCGGGCGAAGCGGACGGCGCGGGCGGACATCGCTCGGAGCGTATCCGGCGCCGCGGACGCGTGCACGCGCGCGTGACGAGTCGGCGACGCCGGACGATCGCGCGGCATTGCTCCTTGCGGCCGCGCCGCGTCGCCGCTCGCATGGCGGCGATGCCATCCGAGGACGACTCGCCGGGCGCCCCGCGAGACTCGGGCGCCGCAGCCGAGCCGAGTCTCGCCCGCTGGCCGCGCGGCGGCCTCGTCGTCTTCGTCACGCTGCTCGTCGGCTACGCCGCGTTCTACTTCTGCCGCGCCAACGTCGACGCCGCGCTGCCGTACCTCGCCGCCGAGTTCGGCTACGACAAGTCGCGCCTCGGCACCGTCAGCTCGATCGCCATCCTCGGCTACGCGGTCGGCAAGGTCGTGCTCGGCACCGCCACCGAAGCGGTCGGCGGGCGGCGCATGTTCCTCTTCGCGCTGTTCGGCTCGGTCTTCGCGTCGCTCGCGATCGGCGTCACCCCCGCGTTCCTCGGCGTCGCCGCGCTCATCTGCGTGAACCGCTTCGTGCAGAGCGGCGGCTGGAGCGGCGTCGTCGACGTCGCCTCGCGCTGGTACCCGCGCGCCACCTACGGCACGGTCATGGGCGGGCTCGCCACCAGCTACGAGATCGGCAACGTCGTGGCGCTGCTGGTCTCGGGCGTCGTCGCGTACCGCTTCGGCTGGCGGGCGCTCTTCGTGGTGAACCCGCTGCTGCTCGCGCTCGTCGGCGCGGTCGCGTTCTTCACGCTCCGCTCCGCCCCCTCGCGCGAGAGCGCGGGCGCACTGCTCGCGGCCGGCGTGCGCCCCTCGGCGCCGAAGCACGACCCGCGGAGGGTGTTGCGCGCGCTCCTGAAGCAGCGCGCGTTCTGGTTCGCGCTGGTGCTCTCGTTCGTGCTCACGTTCGTGCGCACCGGCTTCCTCACGTGGACGCCCACGTTCCTCGCCGAGATCGGGAAAGGGGAGCCGCACGCGGTGCCGACCGCGATCGCCAAGAGCGCGGTGTTCCCCGCGGCCGGCATGATCGGCGCGATCGTCGTCGGGCGGCTGAGCGATCGCCTCGGCCCCGGCCGGCGCGCCCCCGCCATGGCGACCTCGCTCGCGCTGCTCGTCGTCTCGGTGCTCCTGCTCGCGCACGTCGGCGTCGGCAGCTCGCGCATCGCGCTGGTCGCCGTGGGCGCGTGCGGCCTCTTCCTGCTCGGGCCCTACTCGCTGCTCTCGGGCGCGGTGTCGCTCGACGTCGCCGAGGACGGCGGCGCGGCCGCGGCGGCGGGGCTCATCGACGGCGTCGGCTACCTCGGCGCCAGCCTCTCGGGCGTGGTCATCGGCACGCTCGCCGAGCGCGGCGGCTGGGCCGCGGCCTTCGATGCGGTCGCCGCCATGAGCGCGCTCGCGCTGGTGATCACGCTGATCTGGGCGCGCGAATCGCCCGCACGAACCGCGCCGGATACCCCCTGACGGGAGCCTGAGCCCGGCCGCGCGCAGCCACGCCGCACGCGTCCCGCCGGGCGTGGTAGAGGCCTTTCATGATGCGGACGCAATGGCTCCTCGCCTTCGCCCTGGCGCTGCCGATGGGCGCGCTCTTCCTGCGCAGCGGCGGTCAGCACGACCACCACGGCCGGCACGGCGCGGCCCCGTCCGCCTCGGGCGCGCAGGTGCTCGTCACCGTCAACGGCCACGACATCACCGCCGCCGATCTCGACGCGCGGGTGAAGGCCGAGACGCACGGCATGGCCGTCGCGGGCGACCGCCGCGCCGCGATGCTCGACGGCCTGATCACGCAGGAGCTGATGTTCCAGCGCGCCCACGAGCTCGGCATCGATGCCGACCCGCGCTTCTCCGAGGAGGCCGCCGAGGCCGACGCGCAGATCGCCGCGTTCAAGCGCCGGAGGCTCGCCGACCTCTTCATCGAGCGCGAGATCGTCTCGAAGACCGAGACCACCGACGCGGAGGTGCGCAAGTTCTTCGACGAGAACGGCCCGCGCGCGCGCACCGAGCTGCACCTGATCCAGATCTTCCGCAGGAGCCGCGCCGCGATCGACGCCGCGCAAGCCGCGCTGAGCTCGGGCAAGAGGTTCGAGGAGGTCGCCGGCGGCGGCATGGAGGGGATGCCGCCGGGGCGCCGCGCGCCGTGGGACATCGGCTACACCAAGTGGCTGCAGCTCCCCGAGCCGCTGCGCGAGCCCGCGTTCGCGCTCAAGCCCGGCGAGGTCACCGGCATCCTCGCGGGCCCGAACGATCGCTTCTGGATCGTGAAGCTCGTCGAGCGGCGCGAGGACGCGGCCGCGACCTTCGACACGCTCAAGCAGCCGATCGCCGACTTCCTGCGCCAGGGGAAGATCGAGGCCCGCCGCGCGCAGGTCGAGAAGGAGCTGCGCGAGCGCGCGAAGATCACGCAGGTCACGCCGCCGAAGTAGGCGCTCTCTCGAGCGGCGCGCGGCGCGAGGGCGCCCGCGCCGGGCTCACATCCGGATGGCCTCGCGCACGCCGTCGACGACGAACTGCGCCGCGGTCGCCGCGAGGATGAGCCCCATCACGCGCGTCGCGATGTTGATGCCGGTCTGCTTGAAGAAGCGCACCAGCGAGCCCGCGAAGAACAGCGCGACGATGGTGAGCGCCGCCACCGTGAAGATCGACGCGTAGAGCGCGAGTCGCTGCGGGATGGTGCTCGCGCGCGTCGACCACATGGTCGCGGTGGCGATGGCGCCGGGGCCCGACAGCAGCGGGATGCCGAGCGGGATGATGGCGACGTCGGCCTTGCCGCGCGCCTCGCTCTGCTCCTCCGCGGTCGCGCGCGACTCGAGCGCCTTGGCGTGGATCATCTCGAGCGCGTTGAAGAAGAGCAGGATGCCGCCGGCGATCTTGAACGCGGGGATGGTGATGCCGAAGAAATGGAAGAGCACCTCGCCGCCGGTGGCGAAGGTCGTCAGCACGATCGTCATCGTCACCGTCGCGCGCAGCGCGATCCGCCGCTGCTCGGCGCGCGTCTCGTTGCCCACCATCGCGAGGTAGATCGGCACGAGCGCGAGCGGATCCACGATCGACAAGATCGACGGGAAGCACTTCGAGAAGAACGCCAGCGCCGGCCCGGTCACCGCCGCGCGTCTATCACGAGGCGGCGCGGAGCATCAGCGGGCCTGCGCTCACCCCTGGATCCCGTACTCGCGCAGCCGCCGGTAGAACGTGCGGCGCGGGATGCCGCAGAGCTGCGCGGCCTTGAGGCGGTTCCAGCCCGCCTTCTCGAGCGCGGCGAGGATGCGGTCCTTCTCGCCGTCCTTGTGCGCGGCGTAGTTCGGCGGCGGCACGCTGTCGCCGATCGCCGCGCGCGCGCCCGGGGAAGCCTGTGCCGCGCCGCTGGAGGCGGACGACGTGAGGCGCGCCTCGGGGAGCGCGAGATCGGCCGCCTCGATCTGCGACCCCTCCACCAGCACGAACGCGTTGAGCAGCACGTGCTCGAGCTGCCGCACGTTGCCCGGCCACGCGTGCGCCTGCAGGCGCTTGATCGCGTCGCGCGAGACCGTCTTGCGCTCGCGGCGGTAGTGCGCGGCGAACACGCCGAGGAAGTGGTCGACGAGCAGCGGCACGTCCTCGGCGCGATCGCGCAGCGACGGAACGTGCAGCGCCACGACGTTGATGCGGTAGTAGAGGTCCTCGCGGAAGGTGCCGCGCGCGACCATCTCCTCGAGGTCGCGGTTGGTCGCGCAGACCACGCGCGCGTCGACCGCCTCCTCGCGGTTGCCGCCGACCGGGCGCACCGTCTTCTCCTGCAACACCCGCAAGAGGCCGGCCTGCATCTTGAGCGGCATCTCGCCGATCTCGTCGAGCAGGATGGTGCCGCCTTCGGCCTCGCGGAACAGCCCCTTGCGATCGCGCTCGGCGCCGGTGAACGCGCCGCGCACGTGGCCGAACAGCTCGCTCTCGAGCAGGTTGGCCGGGATGGCGCCGCAGTTCACGCCGAGGAACGGCCGCTTGGCGCGCGCGCCGCCGGCGTGGATGGCGCGCGCCACGACCTCCTTGCCGGTGCCGCTCTCGCCGGTGATCAAGACCGGCACGTCGGTCTCGCGCACGCGGTCGACCAGCGCGTAGAGCCTGCGCATCGCGCCGCTCGCGCCGACGAGCCCCTTGTAGCCCGCGTAGCCGGCGTGGCCGCGCAGCGCCTGGCGCGCGACGCCGAGGTCGGCCTTGGTCTTCTCGAGCTGCTCGGTGCGGCGCGCGAGCGCGTCGTCGAGCTTCGCGCGCGCCTGCTCGAGCTCGCCGTTGGCGATCTCCAGCGCGTCGGCGCGCCGTCGGTTCTCCTCGACGAGTTTGGCGTTCGCGATGGCGATGCCGACCTGATCGGCGAACGCGAGCAGCGTGGGGAGCTCGGCCTCCATCGCCACCGGCCCGCGCCGCAGCCCTGGCAGCGAGGCGCGGCTCTCGAGGTAGAGCACGCCGATCGGCGCGCGATCGTTGCCGCGCACGCGCGGGATCGGCACGCACGCGACCGAGGCGATCGCGCGGGCGTGCACGCTCGCGGCCTCGCCGAGGCGCGCGTCGCCGCGGGCGTCGTTGGTCACGATCGGCTCGCCGGTCGAGAGCACCCGCTCGGCGATCGAGCGCGAGAAGCGCACCGAGGGGTCGTCCTTGCCGCGATCCCCGGCGGCGCGCGCCGCGCGCGCCAGCAGCTGGCCCGAGGCCGGACCGTCGCGCGCGTCGCCTTCGAGCAGCACGAAGCCGCGATCGGCGCCGACCAGATCGATCGCCTGGTCGGTCACGCGATCGAGCAGCCGCGAGAGATCCGGCTCGCAGGCGAGGTCGCGGTTGATGGTCAGGATGCGGGCGAGCCGGTCCTCGGCGAGCCGCGCGAGGATCGTCGCCCCGCCGCTGCGCTGCGGGCTGGTCGAGGTCGGCGGCCCGAGCGTCGGGTTGCCGCTCGCCGCGTAGGCCGCGACTGCAGAGGCTGCGGAAGAAGCCGCCAGCATCGACTGCGGGAGCATGCTCGACGGGGTCATCTGCGTCGCCTCGTGGGCCTGCCGCACCGCGCGCCTGCGCGCGTCGTCCCAGTAGACCTCGCGCAGGTCGCGCGGGAGCTTGTCCGCGATCTCCTCGAGGATCGCCGCCGCCTCGTCCGCGTCGCGCCGCGCCCGCGCGTGGCTGCCGTGCGCCGAGAGCAGCCGCGCGCGCGCCGCGTGCGCCTGCCAGCGGACCTCCTGCTGGCGCTGCTCGCCCGCCGCGCGCACCGCCTCGTCGAGCAGCGCGATCGCCTTGGTCTCGTCGCCCTTGGCCGCCAGCGTCAGCCCGCGCGCGAGCGCGAGCGGCGCGGCGAGCTCGCCGGCGCGCGGCCCGAGATCGCGCTCGGCCTGATCGAGCACGCGCAGGTCCTCGTCGACCGAGCCGAGCTTGGAGCCGCGGTAGCGGCGCATGAGCACGTCGTCGATCACGGCCTCGGCCGCGTCCTGCGGGCGCCCGAGCTCGTGCCACGCCGCGATCGTCTGCGCGTAGAGCGCGCGCGCGGTCGCGAGATCGCCAGTGCGGCCCGCGAGATCGGCGCGCACGCCGAGCACCTGCGCGCGGCCGACCTTGGTCATGTGCGCCTCGATCGCCTCGAGCGTGCGCAGCGTGGTGGTCACCCGCGCGTGGCGGCCGAGGTACAGATCGACGACGGCGAGGTTGATCAGCGCCCGCTCGACGGTGGCGTGCTTCTCGATGCGCCGGGCGAGATCCGCGGCGGCCTCGAACTCGGCGCTCGCCTCGGCGAGATCGCCGTCGCCCCAGGCGAGCACGCCGTAGTTCAGGCGCGTGGTGGCGAGCGTGGAGGCGTCGCCGGCGGCCTCGGCGGCGGCGATGGCGACCTTGAACGCGGCGCGCGCCGCGTCGTTGCGGCCGGCGCGCTGGTGCGCGAGCGCGAGCGAGCTCGCGGCCAGGGCCTCGATGCGCTTGGCCCCGCCGAGCTCCGCGAGCGCGATGGCGCGCTCGAGATCGACCACCGCCCCCGCGTCGTCGCGCAGGTAGATCTTCGCGACCCCGCGCGCCTGCAGCGCCTCGGCGAACGCCGCCGGCGCGGCGGTCTCGAGCCCCGGCGTCGCGAGCACCTCGTCGGCCGCCGCGATCGCGCGGTCGTAGGCCCCCGCGCGCGTCTCGATCTTCGCGCGCAGCGTGGCGGCCTCGTTGCGCAGTGCGAGGTCGCCGCTCGCCTTCAGCGGGAGCGCGAGCGCGTCGACCATCGCGCGCGCGACGTCGAACTCGCCGCGCGAGAAGGCGATGTGCGCGCGCAGCAGCTCGACGCGCGGATCGCCGGTCTCGTTCGCCAGCAGCGCCTCGGCCTCCGCGAGGCTCCCCGCCTCGAGCGCGGTCTGCGCGCGCGACAGCAGCGTGCCGTCGCCCGCGCTCGACTCGGCCGCCCCCGAGGCCTCGAGGTGCGCGACGATCACGTCGACCGACTCGGCGCGCACGATGGCGCGATCGGCCACCGCGTCGACGATCGCGCGCAGCTTGCCGGGGCGCCCCTCGCCGCGCGCGACGATGCGCGCCACGACCGCTTCGGGGAGCGAGGGGAGCGCGCGCCGCACCAGATCGAGCGCCGCGCGCTCGTCGAGCGGGCGCACGAGGTAGGGCACCCC
>CAIXWQ010000051.1 GCA_903923175.1 uncultured delta proteobacterium
CGGACGCCGGCCAGGTCGGCTGCCCACGCACCCCCGCGGCCGCCGAGCGCGCCCGCAAGGTCGTGGTGTCGCACCCGTTCGGCAGCGGCACCGACAAGGCCACCGTGTACGAGGTGCTCGACCTCGCGGTCGACGGCACGCTCACGCGTCCGGCGACGCCGGTGACCTTCTCGATGGGGACGGGCTTCGACGGCTCGATCGTCTTCACCCCCGACGGCGCGATCGGCCTCGCCGCGCAGGACGACGGCTCGCTCGGCGTCTTTCGCCTCGACGCGACGGGCGCGCCCACGGTCGTGCACGCCGCCTTCCGCGAGGGGTTCTACGCAGGCCGCGTCGTGGTCTCGGCCGACGGCGCGCGCGCGTGGGCGCTCGACGCGGACACCGGGAGCAACCCGGGCGGCGTGTTCGAGCTCGCCATCGCCTGCGACGGCACGCTCACCTCGCGGGGCTTCGTCATCCCGGGCGGCGGCGCGAACGCGATGGCGCTCTTGCCGACCGACCCGACCAAGGCGGTGCTCGCCGCGGTGAAGGCGCTCGACTCGGGCGCCGGGCTCGACCTGCACGTCGTGGATCTCTTCGCGCGCACGCGCGTCACGAGCGTCGCGTCGTTCCCCGACGCCGACGCGATCCCCTCGGATCTCGTGGTCACCCCGGACGGCAAGTACGCGCTCATCGCCGACGACAGCGCCGGAGCCGGCAGCCGGATCTCGATCGTGCAGCTCGGCGCGACGCCGACCCAGGTCGGCCTGCTCACGACCCCCTACCCGGCCGCGCTCGTGATGTCGCCGTGGGGCAACGCGGCGCTCGCGCTCAACGACGACTCGACCAACCAGATCCACGTGCTCGCGCCGAACGCGAGCGGCTCGGGCACGCCGTGGGTCGTCCGCGGCGAGCTCGCCTACAAGTTCGCCAAGCCGCAGATCCCCACGAGCGCGTCGATGATCGCGCGCGGCACGCTCGAGGGGCGCGTCTTCGTCGGCGAGAACCAGGCCGTGCGCACGATCCGGTTCACCGCCGCGGGCGACGTCGTCGACACCGCGCAGCTCGTGTTCACCGGCGGCAACGAGAGCATCGTCGGGATCGTGGGCGTGCAGCCGTAACGGGGCGCGTCGGGCGAACGCCCCACTCGCTCCTGCTCCAGCTTCCGTCGTCCGGTGCAGGCGCCTCGCGCGCGGGGCGGAATCCAGGCGAAGCTCGCGCGCGTCGCGGGCGCTCTTCGCGTCGGCCCGGGAGGTTCGCGCCCTGGCTGCGCGACACGGTACGATCCGCAGCGCCGCCGCGTGACGACGCGGCCACGCAACCACGAGGAGCCGATTCATGCGTGTGGCCGCCGTTCTTTCGAGAGCTCTCCTCGTCTTCGCCGGCGGTCTCGGTCTGCTCGGCTGCGACCGGGGGTTCGTCGTCCTGCAGGGCGAGAGGAGCTACGAGTCGATCGACGGCGTCGTGAAGGTCGAGCTGGTCCGGACGTCGACCGGAGGGGTGCTCGTCCAGCTCCTCGGCGGCCATCCGAGCCACTTCTGGGTTCGCGTCCATACGAAGCCGATCATCGATTTCGAGGTCGACTGCCCCAGCGCGGGGCACCACGTCGACCTCGCGGAGAACGCCAGCGGGACGCTCGTGGCGCAGCGATGCAGAGGGACGGGCCCGTGGACCGTGCTGCGCCTGAGGGGCGAGGGCCGATTCATCCACGACTGCGCAGCCCCCGTCGGCACCGGCGCGAAGCCGGCGTTCGACGAGCTCGACTCGCTCTCGCACGGCGCCGATCGCATCCTCGGGTGCGTGTACGAGGCTCGTAGTCAGTGGATCGAGCTGGCGCGCGCCATCGGCGAAGACGAGGGGACCAAGGCCGCCGGAGCCTTTCTCACGAAGACGGCGCTGCTCCCCATTCACGAATCGGATCCATGGCAGGAGACGTTCGAGGCCCAGACGGATCAGGTTCGCAAGGCCGCGCGCCGCGACCTCTGTCCGGCCGTCTCTCGCGGCGACGCGCCCATGCCGCTGTACGCGCGCGCGGCGCGCAACTGCGAGCTCACGGACGCAAACGTCGGCGACGCGGCCATCTCCCAGCTGCGCAGGCTCGCGAGCGCCCCTTCGCAGGGCGAGGCGCGGCCCGATGCTGGCAATCTCGACCACTCTCCCTCACGCAACCTGGCGCTGGGGTGGGCCTCCGTCATCGCGATCGCAAAGGCGCCCCGAGCCGCCGGCGAGGCCGCGTGCGCGATGCTGCCGTCGCTCGCCGGACCCGAATCCGACCAGGGCTGCGACGAGCACCCGAGCGCCTTCGTGCTCAGCGTCCTCGCGGCGACGAAGACTTCGTGCCCGGCGGCGGCGCGCTGGCTGAAGGCCTCGGCCGCCCCGGACTTCCTCCGCTGCGAAGACCGTAGCTGCACCGCGATGGAGCTCGAGCGAGATCTCCACCTCTGGTCCGCTCCGGGGCGCGCGCCGCTCAGGGACGAGGCGAGGTCCGAAGTGCAGTTGCCGTCCTACGAACGCGCGCGGCGCGCGATCGAGAGCAACGGCGGTTCGTAGGACTGGGCGCGAAGACTACCCAGCTCGAGTCGGCTGGAATCCAGCCGGCCGTCCATCGATGGGCGTGCGCCTCAGCCGCCCGGCTTCCTCGCGCGGACGAGCTGATACACCCCGAACGCCGCGATCGCGCCGCCCACCGCCATCAGCAGCGTCGAGCTGTTGGTGCCGATGAAATGGAACTGCCCGCTCGCGCCCGCGGCGAGCGCGGCCAAACCGAAGAGGAGGTTCCAGATGCCGGCGGCCACGTCGTGAGCCTACCACGCGCGCGTGGGTGGCACCGGGCGCCGCTGGGCTCGAAGCGCGCACAGCGCTCGATGAACGCGCGGGGTTCGGCGCGCTACGCCGTCACGTGCTCGCCGGCGTCGCCCTCGTCGACCGCGCCCGCGCGCGCCGTCGCGGGGCCGTGCGTGTCCTCCAGCGCCGCCGCGAGCAC
The DNA here is from genome assembly GCA_903923175.1 of uncultured delta proteobacterium. Taxonomy (GTDB): domain Bacteria; phylum Myxococcota_A; class Polyangia; order Polyangiales; family JADJMO01; genus CAIXWQ01. The sequence goes on from CAIXWQ010000051.1 coordinate 2,963, forward strand.
CTCGCGCACGTCCTCGGCGAAGAGGATCTCGAGGTCGTCGCGGACCTCCTTGGGCACGTCGTCGAGATCGCGGAGGTTCTTCTTCGGCAGGATCACGCGGCGGATCCCCGCGCGGTGCGCCGCGAGCACCTTCGCCTTGATGCCGCCGACCGGCAGCACCCGGCCGCGCAGCGTGCACTCGCCGGTCATCGCGGTGTCGGAGCGCACGCGCCGGTTGGTGAGCAGCGAGGTGAGCGCGGTGAACATCGTGACGCCCGCCGAAGGGCCGTCCTTCGGCACCGCGCCCGCCGGGACGTGGATGTGCAGGTCCCAGTGCTCGAGCGCGTCGGCCCCGCCCTGCGAGATGCCGAGCTCGTCGGAGTGGGCGCGCACGTACGTGAGCGCCGCCTTCGCCGACTCCTTCATGACGTCGCCGAGCTGACCGGTGATCTCGAGCCTCCCCTTGCCGGGCATGCGCGAGGTCTCGATGAACAGGATGTCGCCGCCGAAGGCCGTCCAAGCGAGGCCGGTCGCCACGCCGGGGACCGAGGTGCGCTCGGCGACCTCGGCGAAGAAGCGCGGCTTGCCGAGGTACTTCGAGAGCGCAGCCTCGTCGACGACGACGCGCGGCACCTTGCCGTCCTTGGCGCGCGCGACCTCGAGCGCGACGGCGCGGCAGAGCTTGGTGATCTCGCGGTTGAGCTGCCGGACCCCCGACTCGCGCGTGTAGTCGCGGATCGTGGCCGAGAGCGCGCCGTCCTCGACCACCAGCGCCCCCTCGGGGATGGCGTGCTCGGCGAGCTGTTTGGCGACGAGGTGCGAGCGCGCGATGTGGAGCTTCTCGTCGGGCGTGTAGCCGGCGATCTCGATGATCTCGAGCCGGTCGCGCAGCGGCGCGGAGAGCCCGCCGAGATCGTTCGCGGTGCAGATGAACAGCACCTCGGAGAGATCGAAGGGGACCTCGAGGTAGTGGTCGGAGAAGGTCCGGTTCTGCTCGGGGTCGAGGATCTCGAGCAGCGCCGCCTCGGGCGAGCCGCGCCAGCCGTGGCCGAGCTTGTCGACCTCGTCGAGGAGCACGACCGGGTTCTTCACCTTGGCCTTCTTGAGCGCGTGCACCACGCGGCCGGGGAGCGCGCCGACGTACGTGCGGCGGTGACCGCGCAGCTCGGCCTCGTCGCTGACGCCGCCGAGCGAGACGCGCACCAGCGGGCGGCCGGTCGCGTCGGCGATCGACTGCCCGAGCGACGTCTTGCCGACGCCGGGCGGCCCGGCGAGGCAGAGGATGGTCCCGCGCGAGCGGCCGGTGAGCTTCAGCACCGCCATGTGCTCGAGGATCCGCTTCTTCACGTCCTCGAGGCCGAAGTGGTCCTTGTCGAGCTTCTGCGCCACCGCCTCGAGATCGTCGTGCACCGCGGCCTTGGCGCTCCACGGCAGATCCGAGAGCCACTCGAGGTAGGTGCGGATCACGTGCGACTCGGGCGACTGCGCGTTCATCCCCTCGAGGCGACGCAGCTCGCGATCGGCGACCTCGCGCGCCTCCTCGGAGAGGCCGGCGGCGGCGAGCCGCTCGCGCAGCTTCTCGAGCCCCTCGCTCGTCTTGTCGTCGCCGAGCTCGCGGCGGATGGCGCGCAGCTGCTCGCGCAGGATGGCCTCGCGCTGCCCCTTGCCGAGCTCGCGCTGCACGTCCGCGTCGATCTTCTTCTTCACCTCGCCGTGCGTCTTGGCCTCGTCGACGTAGCCGAGCACCAGGTGCAGGCGCGCGATCGCGTCGCGCTCGAGCAGCACCGCGATCTCCTTCTCGTTGGTGAGGCCGAGCGCGGAGGCGACCTGATCCGCGAAGAGCCCGGGCTCCGCGTCGGACGAGGCGACCCGCGAGAGCGTGCCGCCGGTGCCGCTCGCGATGGTCACGATCCGCCCGCGCAGCTCGACGCCGAGCGCGTGAGCCTCCTCGTCGTCGCCGCAGACGTCGACCAGCAGCTCGCCCTCCGCGAGCCAGAAGGGGTCGCTGCGGACGAGCTCGCCGAGGCCGAAGCGATCGAGCCCTTCGATGGTGAGCCGGTAGTCGCCGCCGGGCTGGCGGTGGATGTCGACGATCTTCGCGAACGTGCCGACGGGGTAGAGATCGGCGCTGGTCGGGCTGTCGGACTTGCCGTCGCGCTGCGTGACCACGCCGACGATGTCGCCGGGGTGCACCGACTGGAGCAGCGTGATCGAGCGCTCGCGCCCGACCGGCAGCGTGATGACCGTGCCGGGAAAGAGCACGCCGGTGCGCAGCGGCAGGAGGGGGAACGGCGAGGAGGGCGGCGTGGCGCCGCCGCGGAGAGTCGTCATCGGCATTCACCTTGGATCACGGTCGACCACGAATCGGACACCTTGACGTGTAGCGCCGCGCGACGCGCGCAGCGACGCGCGCAGGCGGCGCGCACGGCCGCGGATCCCCCGGAGGGGAACGTCGGCGTTCGCTCGGGGCACATGGGGATGTGGATGCGAGGGGTCACGCACCGGTCACGCGCGGGCGGCGCTCGCGGCGCGACCAGTACCCCATGGGCGCACCGCGATCGCTGGAGCCCGCCCGGGCGCGCCCGTCCACCCGCGGCGCGCGCCGCGAGCGAGCTATGCTCCCCCGAGCCACGCCGAGCCCGCACACATGTCGCCCTACCGATCCATGCTCCCGCTCCGGCCCCTCGTCCTCGCCTCGGGCGCGCTGCTCGCGTTCGTCTCGCTCGGGTCGCTCACCGCCTGCGGCCCCAAGCCCGAGGCGGTCTGCGATCACATCGATGGGCTGGTCGAGGCGGACATGAAGGTGAAGCCGACCCCCTCGCAGGCCGCGGAGGCGCGGAGCAACTGCGTCGAGCGGATGAGCGAGACGGACGCGATCTGCCGCGCCTGCGCGATGCGCGCGAAGAGCCGGGCCGAGGTCATGGCCTGCAAGTGCCTGTGAGCTGGGAATCGGGAACGCGCGACGCGTCTCGTCGCGGGACCTTAAGCTAGCTCGGCGGCGGCCGTCCATCTCACCGGAGGCCTGCCGTGAACGACCGAGGTCCGAGCTCCCCGACGCGACGGCCACCGGCCGTCGGCCGCGCCAGCCAGCTCCCGCCGCCGCCCGGCCGCCCGAGCCCGTCGCCGCCCGGCTCGGACCCCGCCCGGCCGGTACGCCGGACGGAGCCACCGGTCCGACCACCGAGCACGGCCATGCGCGCCGTCGGCTACGGCAAAGGGGTCGTCCGCGTCGACACCGGCGACGTGCTCGACGCGGATCAGCTGGTCGCGCGCCTGGTCGAGCTGCTGCGCTCGCCCGCGTATCAGCCGCCGCTCCTCCCGAGCGTCGCGCTCGAGCTGCTGTCGCTCGCGCGACGCCCCGACACGACCGTCCGCGAGATCGACGCGCTGCTCGCGGCCGAGCCGGTGCTGGCGGCCAACGTGCTGCGGGTCGCGAACACCCCGGCGTTCTCGCCCGGCGCGCGCGTGCGCACGCTGCGCGAGGCGATCGTGCGGCTCGGCACCCGCACGATCGCGGCGATCTTCTTCGACGTGTGGGCGAACGCGAAGCTCTTCCGCGCCCCCGGCTTCGAGGAGCCGATGAACCAGGTGCGGCGCCACAGCACGGCGGTCGCGCACCTCGCGCGGCTCGTCTCGCAGGAGACCGCGCTCGACGAGGACTATGCCTACCTCTGCGGTCTGCTCCACGACATCGGCGTGGCGATCGGGCTGCTGACGATCTCGGAGTGGCGGGGGCGCGATCGGCTCCCCGAGCCGTTCGAGCTCTGCCACGCGCTGCGCGACGCGCACGCGGAGAATCGGCGCGACGCTGTGCGAGCACTGGAAGCTGCCGAACGAGCTGGTGATCGTCGTACGCTCGCATCACCGGATCTTGGTCGACGGGCGCGTCCACCCGGGCGCCGCGCTGGTGCGCATCGCCGACGACCTCGCGATCCGGCACGGCTTCGGCCTCCCGACCGACGCCGAGGATCTCGCCGAGGAGCGGCTCGCGCGCCAGGCGCTCGAGGTGTCGGACGCGGCCATGCAGGCCCTCGAGGAAGAGGCGAAGGCCGTGCTGGCTCAGCTCGAATGACGCGGTAATTCAGGCTCGCGCGCAGGCGGCTCGCGGCCCGACCGAGGCTCGGCGATTCTGCTCGCCGATGCGCCGCCCCGCCCCGCACCTCCGCCCCGCGCTCGCCTCCCTCTCTCGCGTGACGCGCCCGACAGGCGTCACGCGCGTCACGCTGGTCGCCCTCGCCGCCCTCGGCGTCGGCTGCAGCAGCAGCAGCGCCGCGCCCGCGCCCGCCGACACCGGCCCCGGCCTCGGCGATCCGGGCGAGTTCGTCGCGCCGCCGTCGTCGTGCGCGTACGACTGCCCGCAGAGCGCAGACTGCGCGGAGATCGCGAGCGGCTACACGTGCCCCGCGCTCGGCGCTTGGGACCAGATCCCGCACGACGGTGCGTGCGGCGCGTGGGACGGCAAGACCCCCGCGCCGGTGACCGGCAAGTGCGCGGCGACCGCGCCGAGCGGCGACGCCATCAAGTACGCCGGCAAGGATCCGGCCGATCCGGCCACGACCATCCTCCCCGAGGGGCGGCGCGTGAAGCCCGCCGGCAAGGAGTGGGTCTTCCACGACAGCCCGGGCGGGCTCACCTCGTTCCTCGGCGCCATCCCGGGCACGCGCTGGGTGGTGACGGTCGACACCGGCCAGGGCGATCACGTCGTGCGCGTGGTCGACGTCGACAAGCTGCAGGCCGGCGCGAATCCGGTGCTCGGCAAGGTCGCCTTCCCCCAGCCGCAGACGCTCAATTCCAGCGCGACCTTCGTCGCCCCGGACCTCCTCTACGTCGCCACCAGCGACAACGTGGTGCAGGCGCTCAAGCTCGACCTCGCCACCGGCGCGCTCGCGCGCGACGACGTCCGCTCGCTGAAGCTCCCGAAGCCCTCCAAGGGGAGCACCTGGCACGTGGCCGCGGTCGCCGCGACGCCCGACGGCAAGCGCCTCGTCGCGACGCCGGTGCTCGAGAGCCGGATCCTCGTGTTCGACGTCGCCGCCGGCTCGGCCACCTTCGGCGCGCAGATCGGCATCGGCGATCTGAGCGGCAGCGAGGCGTTCATGACGGCGTTCGATCCGAACGATCCGCAGGGGCGCTACGCGTACGTGAGCCACTGGGGAAGGCGCAGCGTCGACGAGGTCGATCTCGGCGATCCGACCAAGCCGAAGGTCAACCGCACCTTCGCGACCGGCCAGCAGCCGGAGGGGTTCACCTTCCTCGACGCGCGCTGGCTCGCGGTCGCCACCGATCTCGCCGACACCATCACCCTCGTCGATCGCGTGACCGGCGCCGTCACGGCGATCCCCGCCGACGCGGGGACCACGCTCCACGGCACCGAGCCCTCGACGCTCGCCTTCGACGCCTCGTCCACGCCCAAGCGCCTCTACGCCACGCTCGCGGGGGTGAACGGGCTCGGCGCGTGGGACGTGGATCTCACGACCGCCGCCGCGCCGAAGCTCACGCCCAGCGGCCGCATGCCGACCGGCTGGTGGCCGGGTGGCGTCGCCGTGCTCGCCGACGGGACCGTGGCGGTCGCCAACATGCGCGGCGGGAACACCGAGCCCGATCCGACGTACTACGCGATCGCGGACGCCAACACGTCGGGGCACATGTGGGGCACGGTGCAGGCGTTCGCGGCCCCGGCGGCGAGCGATCTCGCCGCCGGCGAGCTGGCCGTCCGCAAGAACGACGACGTGGGCGCGCTCGCGGGCGCGCCGACCGTGACGTGCCCGGCCGGCGTCGACGACTTCCCCGTCCCGAGCAAGAACACCACCGGGCCGTCGAAGCAGATCCAGCACGTGGTGTTCGTGGTCCGCGAGAACAAGTCGTTCGACGGCGTGCTCGGCGACTTCCCCGGGGTCGAGGGGAAGAAGGAGCTCACCATCCTCAAGACGCAGGCGGAGCAGGACCGCCTGTGGCTCAATTTCCGGAAGCTCGCGCGCGACTTCGCGATCTCGGACAACTACTACACGGCCGCCGAGCTCTCGGAGCAGGGGCACTTCTGGACGGTCTACGGCCGCTCGGCCGACGTGAACGAGCGCACGTGGCCGACCGATCAGTACAACCGCGACATTCGAGGCAACGTGCTGCCGCTCGGCGGCGTGCTGCCGCTCGGCCAGCCCGAGTACGGCTCGGACTTCGACTGGCTGATGAACAACAAGGTCTCGCTCGGGATCTTCGGCGAGGCGCTCGGGCTGCCGCAGGTGGTCGGGGGGGTCTCGCCGGTCGACAACCAGTACCCGGGCGGCTTCTCGCAGGCCGGCATGTACCAGCCCGACGTCGAGCGCGCCTGCTACGTCGGCGGCCGCGCGCGCGTGCTCTGCGATCTCCCCTCGTTCTCGTACGTCTGCCTCATGAACGATCACACGCACGGCTTCGGCGGCCCGGGCACGCCCGCCCCCGCGTCGATGATCGCCGTGAACGACGAGGGGACCGGCATCCTGCTCGACGCGCTGTCGCACAGCCCGATGTGGGCCTCGACGCTGGTCATCATCACCGAGGACGATCCCTCGGGCGGCGGAGAGCACGTCGACATCCACCGCACGCCGATCGCGTTCGCGGGGCCGTGGGTGAAGCGCGGCTACGTGAGCCACACGCACATGGACGTCGCGGCGCTGCACAAGCTCTTCGCGCACATCTTCGGCGTCCCCTACCCCAACACCACCGCCGCCACCGCCGCGCTGCCGCTCGATCTGTTCACCTCCACGCCCGACTACTCGCCCTGGACCCGGCAGGCGCGGCAGTGGCCGCTGCAGTGCGGGAGCGCGCCGACCGCCGCCGAGGCGCTGCTCTCCGAGTCGTTCGCGGGCAAGCTCGACGAGAGCCCGGAGCTCGATCGGCAGGTCGTCCGGGCGCTGCGCGGGGAGCCGCTGCAGGCGCTGCCGCCCGCGGTCGAGCGGCGTGCGCGCGAGCGGATCGCGAAGATCCGGGCCGGCGAGGCGCTCGACGACGACGACTGACGAGCCACCCCGGCGTCGGCTCGTCCGCGAGCGCGAACAAACATTGGACGCACATTGGACAACTCGCGGAACCAACGAGATTCTCGGCGCATCGGTAGGAGCATGAGGTCTCCATGCGGGCGCTGATCACGGGTGCGACGGGGCTGATCGGCGGTCGGCTCGCCGACCAGCTCCTGGAAGACGGCGCGGAGCTCGTGGTCGTCGGTCGGGACGTCGCGCGGCTGGCCGCACGCTTCCCGAGCGCGCGCGTGCGTGCGGTCGGCTGGGACGGCGCGCGGCTGCCGCCCGAGGCGCTCGAAGGGGTCGACACCATCTTCCACCTCGCCGGCGAGCCGGTGGCCGACGGCCGCTGGACCGACGCGCGCAAGGCGCGGATCCGCGCGAGCCGCGTCGACTCGACGCGATCGATCGTGGCGGCGCTCCGGAGCGCGCCGAGGCTCGCGGACGGCGCGCGCGTGCTCGTCAACGGCTCCGCGGTGGGGATCTACGGCGCGCGCGGCGACGAGCCGCTGACCGAGGCGAGCGCCCCTTGCGCGGACATCGGCGCGAGCGGCGACTTCCTCGCGGAGGTGTGCCTCGCGTGGGAGGCCGAGGCCCGCGCGGCCGAAGAGCTCGGCGTCCGCGTGGTCTGCGTGCGCACGGGGGTCGTGCTCTCGCGAGACGGCGGCGCGCTCGCGACCATGCTGCCGCTGTTCCGCACCGGGCTGGGCGGCCGGCTCGGCGACGGCAAGCAGTGGATTCCCTGGCTCCACCTCGACGACAGCGTCGGCCTGTTCCTGCACGCCGCGCGCGAGGCGTCGGTGACCGGTCCGCTCAACGCCGTCGCGCCGGCGCCGGTCACCAACGCGACGTTCACGCGCGCGCTCGGCAAGGCGCTCCACCGCCCCGCGCTGCTGCCGGCGCCGGCCTTCGCGCTGCGCGCCGCGCTCGGCGAGATGTCGGGCGTCGTGCTCGCTTCGCAGCGGGTGCTCCCCGAGGTGGCGCTGCACACCGGCTACGCGTTCCGCCACGCGAAGCTCGAAGAGGCGCTCGCGTACGAGCTCGACGGGGGCGCGCAACGCGCGGAGGGCGCGGCCGCTGCGCCCCAGGCGAGGCGCGCATGACGAGCGGAGCCGACGGCGCGTTCGAGGTCTTCTACGACGGCGCATGCCCGCTGTGCATGCGCGAGATCCGCCTGCTGCGCGGGCTCGATCGCCGCGGGCGCATCCGCTTCAGCGACATCGCCGCGCCCGGGTTCGACGCGCAGGCGCGCGCCGGGGTCGACTACGCGACGCTCATGGCGCGCATCCACGGTCGCCTCGAGGACGGCACGCTCGTGACCGGCGTCGAGGTCTTCCGGAGGCTCTACGGCGCGGTCGGCTTCGGGCCGCTCGTCGCGCTCACGCGGCTCCCTGGGGTCGCGCAGCTCCTGGAGCTCGCGTACGTCTGGTTCGCCAAGAACCGACTGCGGCTGACGGGGCGCTGCGAGGACGGCACCTGCGCGGTACCCGCGGCGAAGGCTCGATAGCCGCTCACGCGCAGGTCGCGGCGGACGGCATCGCGCAGGTGCCGGCGGTCGCTCCCGACCGAGTCTGGCAATCAGGAACTGAGCCCCAGTCGGCCGAGCTCGGCGTCCAGGCGCCGGCTGAACCGATCGGTCGCAGTTCCGAGGCGCGCGCGCGGGCGACGAGCTCGAGGGCGCGCTCGACGACGGCGCGCCAGGCGTGTGGTAGCGTCGCCGAGACGCCGCGTGCGCGAGCGGCCCTGTCGGCCCGCTCGGGCGCGGCGCCGCGGCGGGGGTCGATGAGCGGGAATTCACCATCGCCGGCGTGGGTCCGTGACGCCCTCACCGAAGTGGTGCTGGACGCGATCCAGACGCCGGTCTTCTTCAAGGATCGCGCGGGGCGGTTCCTCGGCTGCAACCGCGCCTACGAGGAATTCTCCGGCATCGGCAGGCTCGACCTCGTCGGCCGCACCGTCCACGACCTCTACCCGCGCGACGTGGCCGAGCGATACGACGCGGCCGATGCCGAGCTGTACGCGCAGGGGCCGAGTCAGGTCTACGAGGTGCCGGGGCTCCGCGCGGACGGCGCGCGCCGCGTGCTCGTGCTCCACAAGGCCGTCTTCCGCGACGATCGCGGCGAGGTCTGCGGGCTGGTCGGCACGATGCTCGACGTGACGGAGCGACGGGAGGCCGAGCGCGCGCTGAGCGGGGCGAACGAGCGGCTGGGGGCGCGCGTCGACGAGCGCACCGGCGAGCTCGCGCGCTCGCTGCAGATCCTCTCGGCGACGCTCGAGTCCACCGCGGATGGGATTCTGGCCGTCGACGGCGAGGGGCGGGTGCTCGCGCGCAATGGCCGGTTCGCGGAGCTGTGGCGAATCCCCGCCGAGCTCGCGAGCTCGGGAGACGACGCGAAGCTGCTCGCCGCGGTGGCGGGCGCGCTCGCGGATCCTGCGGCCTTCCGCCGTCGGGTCGACGAGCTCTACGCCTCGCCCGACGCGGAGGCATTCGACGTCGTAGAGCTGCGCGACGGTCGGACGCTCGAGCGCTACTCGATGCCGATGGGGCTCGGCGACGCGCGCGCCGGGCGCGTGTGGAGCTTCCGCGACGTCACCGAGCGTCGCCGCGCGGAGGCCTCGCGCGTGCTGCTCGCGACGGCGGTGGAGCAGGCCACCGAGGCCATCCTGATCGCCGACGCGAGCGGGCTCGTGCGCTACGCCAACCCGATGTGCGAGACGCTCGCCGGCATCGCCCCGGGGCGGCTGGTCGGCACGAACGTCCGGGCGGCGCTCGCGGCGCGCACCCCCTCGCCCGTGCTCGCCGACCTGCTCGGCGCGATCGAGCGCGGCGAGCCCTGGAGAGGCTGCGTGGAGGAGCCGCGCGGCGACGGGGGGCTGCTGCAGGTGGAGCTCGCGGTGACCCCCGTGCACGACGACCTCGGCAGGGTCGCGAGCTTCGTCGCGCTCGGGCACGACGTCGCGCGCGAGCGCCAGCTCGAGCTCGAGATGCGCCACGCGCAGAAGCTCGAGGCGGTGGGGCGCCTCGCGGGCGGCGTCGCCCACGACTTCAACAACCTGCTCACGGTGATGACCACCTGCGCGGGCCTCGCCGCGGAGACGCTCGACGAAGACCACCCCGCGCACGCCGAGGTCGCCGAGATCCAGCGGGCGGTCGAGCGCGCGAGCCGCCTCACGCAGCAGCTGCTGGCGTTCAGTCGCAAGCAGGTGCTGCTCCCGCGCATCCTCGATCTCAACGAGGTCGTCCGCGGGGTCGAGACCATGCTGCGCCGGCTCCTCGGCGAGGACATCGAGATCGTGGTCCAGCCCGCCGCCGATCTACGCTCGATCGAGGCCGACCCGGGGCAGCTCGAGCAGGTCATCGCGAACCTGTGCGTGAACGCGCGCGACGCGATGCCCGAGGGCGGTCGCATCACGCTCGGCACGCGCCAGCACGAGGCGTCGGCCGCGCCGACCGCGGGCGCCGACCCGCGCACCACGCGCGCCCGCCCGCACGCCGAGCTCTGGATCAGCGACACCGGCGGGGGGATGGACGACGCCACGCGCGAGCACCTCTTCGAGCCGTTCTTCACGACCAAGGAGCGCGGCAAGGGGACCGGCCTCGGCCTCTCGACGGTGTACGGCATCGTCCAGCAGAGCGGCGGCGAGATCGAGGTCGAGAGCGCGCTCGGCGCGGGCACGACGTTCCGCGTGCTGCTGCCGAGCGCAGTCGCCCCCTCCGAGCCCGCGCCGGCTCGGCGCCGCGAGCGAGCGGCCATCCGCGGCACGGAGTCCATCCTGCTGGTGGAGGACGAAGCCGCCGTGCGCAAGGTCGTCGCGCGGCAGCTCCGCCACGCGGGCTACGGCGTCGTCGAGGCCGCCGACGGCGAGGAGGCGATCGACGTGGCGATGCGCCGCGAGGTGCCCTTCGACCTGCTCGTCACCGACCTGATCATGCCGAAGCGATCCGGCGTCGAGACGGCCCGCGCCATCCGCGCCGCCGACAAGGCCGCGAAGGTCCTGTTCATCTCCGGCTTCAGCGACGAGACGCGACGCATGCCCGCGGGCGCGGCGCTCCTGCCGAAGCCGTTCTCGGGCGAGGAGCTGCTGCAATCGGTGCGTGACGTGCTCGACGGGCGTCCGCTCCGGGCGCGCTGAGCAGGCGCGACGAGCGCTCGACCGCGACGCCCGCTGACCCGATTGTGATGGCGTGAGCTGCGGGGCGGGCGCATAGTCGCGGCCTCCTCGTTGCGGTCGTCGAGCGTGGCGAGCGCGCGTGCACGCTCGATGTCCCTCGCGCTCCCCAGGAGCGCCTCATCGACCAGGAATCCAGCGCGGGCGCGATCCGCAAGATCGCGATGCTCGGCAATCACGTGCCGCGGCAGTGTGGAATCGCCACCTTCACGAGCGACCTCGCCGAGGCGATCGCCGCGGAGCACTCGGAGCTCGACTGCTTCGTGCTCGCGATGAACGACCCGGGCAAGCGCCACGCGTATCCGCCGCGCGTGCGCTTCGAGATCGCCGAGAGCGACCTACCCTCGTACCGACGCGCAGCCGACTTCCTCAACGTCAACACCGTCGACGTCGTGTGCGTGCAGCACGAGTACGGCATCTTCGGCGGCAAGGCCGGCGCGCACCTGCTCACGCTGCTGCGCGAGCTGCGGATGCCGATCGTGACCACGCTGCACACGATCCTCTCGGAGCCGAACGCGCACCAGCGCGCGGTGATGGACGAGCTCACGCAGCTCTCCGAGCGCGTCGTGGTGATGAGCCAGCACGGCGCCGAGCTGCTGCGCCGCGTGCACGACGTGCCGGCGCACAAGATCGATCTCGTCCCGCACGGCATCCCCGCGCTCCCCCCCGCCGGGCCGAGCAAGGACCGTCTCGGCGTCGAGGGGCGCTCGGTCATCCTCACGTTCGGGCTGCTCTCTCCCGACAAGGGGATCGAGCACGTGATCGACGCCCTGCCGGCGATCCTCGCTGCGCGCCCCGACACCGTCTACATCGTGCTCGGCGCGACGCACCCGCACATCAAGGAGCGCGAGGGGGAGACCTACCGGCTGATGCTCGAGGCGCGCGCGAAGCGCCTCGGCGTCGACGGCAGCGTGATCTTCCACGACCGCTTCGTGAGCCACGCCGAGCTCACCGAGTTCCTCGCGGCCGCGGACATCTACGTCACGCCGTACCTGAAGATGGAGCAGATCACCTCGGGCACGCTCGCGTACGCGGTCGGCTCGGGCAAGGCGGTCATCTCGACGCCGTACCTCTACGCGCGCGAGCTCCTCGCCGACGGCCGGGGCGTGCTCGTGCCGCCGCGCGACGCCGCGGCGATCGCGAAGGAGGTGATCGCGCTGCTCGGCGACGACGCCATGCGCCTCGCGATGTGCGCGCGCGCGGCCGCCGAGGGGCGCGAGATGGTGTGGCCCGCCGTCGCGCGGCGCTACGTCGAGAGCTTCGAGAAGGCGCGCACCTCGCACGCGAAGCGCCTGCGCAAGCGCTTCTTCGCGACCACGCTCGCCAAGCGCCCGGCCGAGCTGCCGGAGGTGCGGCTCGACCACCTGCGGGCGCTCACCGACTCGACCGGGATCCTGCAGCACGCCTCGTTCAACGTCCCGCGCCGCGAGGACGGCTACTGCCTCGACGACAACGCCCGCGCGCTGCTGACGATGGCGCTGGTCGACGACGTCGGCGTCGAGGACCGCCAGGCGGTGCAGGCGATGTCGTCGCGCTACCTCGCGTTCGTGCGCCACGCGTTCGACCCCGAGCGGGGGCGCTTCCACAACTTCATGTCGTACGGGCGGAGGTGGCTCGACGATCAGGGCTCGGAGGACAGCCACGGCCGCGCGATGTGGGCGCTCGGCGCGGTGGTCGCGCGCTCCAGCGACCCCGGGCGCCGCTCGCTCGGCGGCGATCTGTTCCACGCCGCGCTGCCCGCGGCCGACGCCTTCACGAGCCCGCGCGCGTGGGCCTACACGCTGCTCGGCATCGACGAGTACCTGCGCGCCTTCCAGGGCGAGCGCCGCGTCCAGTCGGTGCGCAAGGAGCTCTCCGAGCGGCTGCTCGCCCTCTACGAGCGGGGGAGCGCGCCCGACTGGCCGTGGTTCGAGGAGCGCGCCACCTACGCGAACGCGCGGCTGTCGCAGGCGCTCATCGTGTCGGGGAAGCGCATGGAGAACGAGCCGATGGTCGCGGTGGGCCTGCGCTCGCTCGGCTGGCTCGCGGAGGTGCAGTGCACGTCCGACGGCTACTTCGCGCCGATCGGCTCGAACGGCTTCTACCCACGCGGCGGGCCGAAGGCGGAGTTCGATCAGCAGCCGATCGAGGCGTGCGCGATGGTGTCGGCGACGCTCGACGCGGCGCGCGCGACCGGAGACGCGCGCTGGACCGAGCACGCGGGCCGGGCGTTCCGCTGGTTCCTCGGGCAGAACCGCCTCCAGACGGCGCTCTACGACGCCGCGAGCGGCGGCTGTCGCGACGGGCTCCACGCCGATCGCGTGAACGAGAACCAAGGGGCGGAGTCGACGCTGTCGTATCTGGTCGCGCTGCTGGAGATGCGATCGGCCAAGGAGCGCGTCGCCTGACGCGCGCGCACTCGGGTGCGCCGTGCGCGGCCGCCGCCGGGATCAGCCCCGCGGCGGCGACGACGGGTAGTGGTACGAGAAGCAGCCGGGGCAGAGCCCGTGGCTGGTCCGATCGGGGAGGCGCGCGACCCACGCCGGGACCCAGTCCCAGCGCTCGGCGCGCTGCGCATCCGCGCGACGCGTGCGCCGGCAGTGCGCGCACATGGTGATCAGGCCGTTCGCGTCGACGTAGGCGGCCTCGACGAACGCGGGGTCGGGCGCCGGCGCGAGGCTCTCGACGACGACGGCGCTGGTGACGAGCCAGCCGGCGGGCGTGAGCGGGTAGACGCGCATGCGCAGCTTGCGGAGCGCGCGCGGGGAGCTGCACTCGAACTCGTGATCGACCGGCGCGCCCGCGCGGCGCGCGGACGCGAAGAGCTCCTCGTAGAACCCGCGCAGCGCCGCGGGCGTCGCCTCGATCACCGAGGCCCCGAGGCTCAAGGTCCGACTCGGCCACTCGGCGCCGTTCTCGCGCGCGAAGCGCTCCCAGGCGGCGTTGAAGTACACGAGCCGGTGCTGGTCGGAGACGGCGTAGACGACGTCGCCCTGCCGCTCGAGCTGGTCGAGGTCCTCGGCAGGGAGCGCCAGCGCGAACGCCGGATCGAGCGGCATGGGGTCGAATGTAGCAGCCGGCGTGCGCGGGGCCCGGCCGCCCGCCGAGGCCCGCGCGCCCGCGGCGCGGCCTTCGTCAGAGCTTCGACTCGAACGCGCGGAACCGACGCTCCAGCTCCCACTGCATCGTCGCCTTCGCGCTCGTCTTCAGGAACGCAGTGCACGCCGCCGAGGGCGCGTCGCCGTAGTAGGCCGTCGCCGTCGCGGCGCACTCGTTGGTCGAGGTCAGCGCGCTGAAGTCGGCCCAGAGGCTCGCGCCCTCGACGAACGATTTCTCGAGGCTCGTGCGCGCCATCCGCTTCAACGTCAGGTAGTCGAGGTGCTGATCCTGCACCGCGCGCAGGTACTCGCCGGCCATGCTCGAGCGTGCGACGGCCTGATCGTCGGTCGCGAGGGCCACCGGCACGCCGGCCTTGAGGTACGCCGCGAGCGGGTGGCTCGCGCCGGCGACCTCGAGGATCTGCACGTTGCTGCTGAGGCCGATCTCGACCATCACGCCGTTGTCGGCGAGGAGCTTGAGCGTGCCGGTGGGATCGCTCTCGCCGAGGACGTCCACGCCGTGGCCGATCCGCTCCGCGTGCGCCGTCGCCACCGCGGTCTTGATGTGATCGATGGTCGCGATGTTCCAGCCCGAGGGCATGTACTTCGCGGCGAGCTCGCCGGCGTGCAGCGAGACGTGCAGCGGGCTGCTCCCCGCGTAGATCCCGTGGAGCACGTCGAGCATCTGCATCTGGAGCGTGTAGGCGCCGAGCGCGGCGGTGCCGTCCTCGGGGCCGACCAGGTTCAGCGCCACCAGCCGCGGCTCGCTCTTGGCGGCCTCGAACGCGGCGACCATCTGCGCGAAGACGCCAGCCTGCGCGCCGCTGCGCGAGATGTAGACCATGTACCGCGCGCCGACGCGGCACGCGCTCGCGGGCGTGGCGCTGCTGCAGCCGAGGGCGTTGCGCGCGCCGTTCTCGGTGGCCGCGATGTCGTCCTTGATGGCCGAGACCGCGGAGGGGAACCCCGCGTCGGCGACGAGCTTCGCCTGCAGCCCGGCGAGGTCGGCCTTGGTGAGCGTGCCGCCGGTCCAGACTTTGGTGCCGAGCGTGCCTGCCGTGGAGTTCGAGTAGAGCATCGGCTCGAGGTAGAGCTCGTTCTCCGAGTCGGCCCGGACCATGACGTCCGCGAGGCCCTTGGCGTGGTGCGCGGCGCCGGAGATCGCGCCGAACTTCCCGAACGTCGCGAAGAAGTGGTCGTGGCCGGTCTCCGCGCCCGCCAGGAAGTCCTGCATCGACCAGGCGTGGAGCACCGTCGTGAAGAGCGCGTCGCCGGCCTTGGGGAGCGCCGCGGTGCCAGTGCCGCAGGTGAACGTCAGCGACGACGTGCTCGTCTGGATGCAGAAGCCCCCCTCCGTGCGCGCCCAGTCGAGGTAGGTCTCCGCGTAGACGGCGCCCGAGAGGTGGTTGTGCAGATCGCCGCCCTTGGGGACGCCGGCGAGGAACGCCTGCAGCTGCGTCGCGTCGCCGAGCAGGCTCGCCATCCGGGCCGCGGCGCGCTGCTCGTCGGCGAGCGCGCACTGCGTCGCGTCGGCGCAGCTCGCGCCATCGGGGGCGGCGCCGTCCGGATCGGCGCCGTCGCCCGGCGCGCCGTCGGCGGGCTGGAGCGTCTCGTCGCCGGCATCGCCCAGCGGCTCCGGGCCGGCCGGCGTGCTGCCACCTCCACACCCCGCGAGCGTCAATGCCAGTGCCCAGTAGCTGTATTTGATCATGAATTTCCGGTGCTCCGCGGGTGCGTTCCAGGATCTGGCGTACTCGCTTTCGCGCGCGGCCGCAGCCTTCGTCGGCGCCGTCGGAGCACGAGTGCGCGGAGCCGCGATCGAGCGCCGACGCTCGCACGAACGCGTGCGTGGCGACGGCGAGCTCGACGGTGCAGCGGCGTTCGACCGACGCGCCGACGAGCCCGGCACGGCCTCGTTCGCGACGGCTCGGCCCGGCGCGTCGTACGGGCGTCACGCACGTCCGAGCCGCGTCACGAGACGCTTCACGGATCGCCACGTCGACCACGGGCGAGTCGCGTTCGCGCCCGCGCGACGCATAAGAGATCACGACGCGAGTCGGGGTCGCTTCGTGGGCTCTGGCGAGCCGCACCGAGGAGCCAGCCCATGTCACCGATTCCCCTCTCCCCACGCCGCCCCGCGGGCGCCGCGCTCGAAACCCTCGATCGCGCCTCCGGCTCGCTCGGCCGCCTCGCCGGCACGCTGCTGATCGCGATGCACCTCTCGGTGCTCCTGGTGTTCGTCACCCCCTTCTCGTGGTCGCTCGTCGCGCTCGCCGTCGGGAGCTACGTGTTCCGGATGTGGGCCGTCACGACCGGCTACCACCGCTACCTCGCGCACCGCGCGTTCAAGACGAGCCGCGCGTTCCAGCTCGTGCTCGCGGTGCTCGGCGCGACGACCATGCAGGGCGGTCCGCTCTGGTGGGCCGCGACGCACCGACGCCACCACAAGTTCTCCGACCAGCCGGGCGACGTCCACTCGCCGGTGCAGCGCGGCTTCTTCTACGCCCACATCGGCTGGCTCTACGACCGCGGCGCCAACGGCGATCGCACCGACCCCGTGAAGGATCTCGCGCGCTTCCCCGAGCTGCGCTTCGTCGATCGTCACGAGTGGCTCCCGCTCTTCGGCTGGGCCGGGCTCTGCTACGCGATCGCCGGCTGGCCCGGGATCGTGTGGGGGTTCTTCGTGAGCACGATCGCGCTGCTCCACGCGACGTTCCTGATCAACTCGCTGGCGCACGTCTGGGGCTCTCGGCGCTACGAGACGCGCGACCAGTCGCGCAACAACGCGCTGCTCGCCGTGCTGACGCTCGGCGAGGGGTGGCACAACAACCACCACCATTTCATGAGCTCGGCGCGCCAGGGGTTCTTCTGGTGGGAGATCGACGTGTCGTTCTACGTGATCAAGCTGCTCGAGCGCCTCGGCCTGGTGTGGGACGTGCGCGAGCCGAGCGCCGCCGCGCTGGTGCCGACGGTCCACGCGGCGGAGGCGAAGGCCGCGCGGCCGCGCGATTCACGCGCGCGCGGACACGTCGCGGCGGCGCTCACGACGACGCTCGGCCCGGGTCCCTGAGCGCCCTGAGCGCCGTGAACG
>CAIXWQ010000052.1 GCA_903923175.1 uncultured delta proteobacterium
CCCCGCGTCCGGCGCGCGCGTCGCTCGCGGCGCCCGCGGCGCGTCGCTCGCTCCGCCGCCGGCTCCGCTCGCAGCCTCGCTCGTCGCCTCGCTCACTGCCCGGACGCTAGAAGAAGTTCGCCGAGGACGCGAGCGCGACGGCCGCGCAGGTACCAGGTTGGTCGCGCCCGCCTGCGCCTGCGGTCCCTCGCTCGCCGCAAACCGCGGAGCGGCGCCGCCCGAGCGCGGCTTTGTGCTACAGGCTCCGGCATGCGTCCCCCGACGCCCCCCTCCGCGCGGGTCGCCTTGCTCGCGGCCGCCAGCGCGTTCGCCGGCTCCCTTCCGATCCCGGTCCTTCCGGTGCGCGTGGTGCGCGCGCTGCGCGGCGCGCTCGCGCACGATCTGCTCGCCCAGCGCGGGCTCGTGCTCACCGCCGAGGCGCGCGACGTCTTCGCCGATCCCGGCTGGATGCCGAGCCGCGGTCGCGGGCTGGTGCGCGACACCGTGCAGTACCTCGCCTCGCGCATGTTCGTGCGCTTCGCGCCGCTCGGCTCGATCGCGGTCCCCGCGCGCACCGCGTACGAAGTGCTCGCGTTCGGGCGGCTGCTGGAGCGCTACGTCGATCTGTACCGCGGCAAGAGCGAGGCGTTCGGGCGCGGCGCGCGCTCCCTGCGCGTCGAGCGCGAGGAAGCGGAGCTGGTGCGCTCGATGATCGAGTCGGCCGCGCTCAAGGCGCTCGCGCCCGGGCTGCAGGCCGAGCTCGACCCGGTGCGCGAGGCCCCCGAGGACCACCGCGGCATGATCGATCGCTTCCTCGACGGCGCCATCCTCGGCGTGACCCGCCTGCCGGACGTCGTGGCCTTCCGGCTCGACGCGGCGTTCGACCAGCTCGCGGCGCCCGAAGCGCGCGCCGGCGCGGAAGGCGAGGCGTCGTGAGCACGCCGAGCGACGCGCCCGCCCTGGGTGGATCGCCGGTCGACCTGCTCGCCGTCCGCGCCTCGGTCGTCGCGGGCGCGCGACGCGTGGTCGTGAAGATCGGCTCGCGCACGCTCGCGGGTGACCCTGCGGTCTACGACCGGCTCGCGCAGGCCATCACGCGGGCGCGCATCGAGCACGCCCGTGACGTGGTGATCGTGAGCTCGGGCGCGATCGCGCTCGGCCTGCAGGTGCTCGGCCTCAAGGCGCGCCCCAAGGAGATGGCGAAGCTCCAGGCCGCGGCGGCTGCGGGGCAGAGCGTGCTCATGAGGCGCTACGAGGAGGCCTTCGAGCGCGTCGCGAAGGGCGCCGGCGAAGGGCGCGCGGGCTTCGGTCGCGTGGCGCAGGTCCTGCTCACGCACGCCGACCTCGCCGACCGGGCGCGCGCCAACAACGCGCGCGCCGCGCTCGAGGCGCTGCTCGAGGCCGGCGTGGTGCCGATCATCAACGAGAACGACACGGTCGCCGTCGAGGAGATCAAGTTCGGCGACAACGATCAGCTCGCCGCCCTCGTCGCGCCGCTCGTCTCGGCCGATCTCCTCGTGCTGCTCTCCGACGTCGCGGGCCTGCTCGACCGCGACGGCCAGCGCGTGCCGCTCGTGCGCGACGTCGAGCGCGAGGCGTTGCCGCTCGTCGGCGCGGCGCCGACCTCCGCGATCCACGGACCTTTCGCGGCGCGCGAGTCGGTCGGCTCGGGCGGCATGGCGTCCAAGCTCGAAGCGGCGCGGCGCGGCTCGCTCGCGGGCGCGGCGGTCGTGATCGCCGACGCGCGCGCCCCGAGCACGCTCGACGACATCTTCGCCGGCAAGGACGTCGGCACGCTCGTGCTCCCCGAGCCCGACAAGCTCGGCGCGCGCAAGCACTGGATCCTCTTCACGCTCCGGCCGCGCGGCGCGCTGATCGTCGACGCGGGGGCGGCGCAAGCGCTGGAGACGCGCGGCGGCAGCCTGCTCGCAGTGGGCGTGCTCGGCGTGCGTGGGGCCTTCGGCGCGGGCGACGCGGTGCAGATCGTCGACCCTGCGGGGCGCGAGATCGCGCGCGGGCTCGCCGCGCTCTCGGCGATCGACGTGGTTCGCATCGCGGGCAAGCGAGGGGCCGAGGTCGAGGCGATCGTCGGCCGCGCCATCGACGCGGTCGTGCACCGCGACGATCTCGTCGTGCTTCGGCGCTGAATGCGCCGAGCTCGGCAGGCGCCGCTGTCGTCTCGCGTGCGTGTGCGTGGGTTGTCGTTCGACAAGGCGCGCCGCGCTTTTCGGGCGTGATTTTCTGCACAATCGCGCGCGCCGAGCGCATGATGCGCCGGTGACGCCGCTGCGTGACAGCTCCTCGCGCGCCCTGCCTTCCGCCGACTCGTCGTCGCTCCCGACGACGCCGATCCTCGAGCAGGTGCGCCTGCGCATCCCGAGGCTCATCGTCGGGCACGTGCTCGCCCTCTCGCCGCTCGAGCGCTTCGTGCTCTCGAAGGTCGACGGCGAGCTCGACATCGAGCACCTCGCCGAAGGGATCGCGCTCTCGATCGACGAGGTGATCGCCATCTTCCTCGGGCTCTCGGCGCGAGGCGCCGTGCGGCTCGATACGCCCCGCCCGACCGAGCGCCGCACGACGTCGCAGGTGCGCACGCGCGCGCAGCGACCGGAGCCCGTCGCGCGCGAGGAGGACATCATGCAGCTCGACGAGCGCGATCTCGTCGAGATCGAGCCCGAGACGGTCGACGCCTCGCGCGCCCCCGACAGCTCCGGCCCGTTCGTGCGCTCCACGCAGCCGCGGACCACGCTCCCGAGCTCGTCCCCGATCTCGTCCCCGAGCTCGTCGTCGGTCGCGCCGCCGGCGTCGATCCCGCGCCCGGCCAAGCGCTGAGCGCGCACCTGCACGCGTCGGTCGCCGTGGCCTGGCGCCTTGCGCCGATGTCGCCCCTCCACCGACCCGCGACCTCGGCCGGGGCGCTTGCGTGCGCCCCGAAGGGGTCTACCGTGGAGCGAGGATGATCTTCGTCCTGCGCTCCGAGCGGGCCCCGTCGCGCGTGCTGCGCGAGGTCGATGAAACCGGGGTCATCCGGACGTACTGGCTATGGCGCCACGGCGCCTGGGCGCTCGTCTGTCGGCTGCGCGACGGCGAGCTGGTGTCGGCCGCCTCGGCGACGCTGCGGATGCGCATGCACACCTCGGAAGGGGTGACGGTCGTGAAGATCGAGGAGCGGCCGCTCGTGCCGACGGTGCCCGCGCCCAGTGAGCCGCGCGCGGAGCCGATCTCCTCGGTGCACCCGGTCGCCGCGATCTCGCCCGAGATCGGCCAGCCTGCCGAGCTCGAGCCCGATGGTCGCGACGTCGACGAGGCGAGGCGGGCGCAGCTGGGTCGAGGCTGAGCGTTCAGGGACGGGAACTCGGGGGTGCGCGCGGTGTCCGAAGGAACGATGGCTCGGCAACAAGGCGTGGCGGGGGTTGCGGCGATCGCGCTCGGCCTCGGGATCGCGCTCGCCATCGTCGTCGACCTCGGCGCGCCGCGCGGGGACGGGGGCTACCCGACCCAGACGGCGCAACGCGCGGCGACGGCGGAAGGGCTCGCGGCGCGCATGGAGGCGCAGATCGCCGCGGGGGCGCCGGGCGTCGCGCTGGCGCTGGAGGAGAAGGCGACGCGCGAAGAGCGTCACGGCGCCGCGGTCTCGGCGGCGCACGCCCACGCGCAGTTCGAGCTCGGCGACGCGCCGGCGGCGCTGCACACGGTCCGCACCGCGATGCGGATCTGCGATGTGACGAGCAGCTGCAGCTACGGCGAGCGCGCCCAGCTGATGCGGCTCGACACCGTGATCGGCGCGGTGGTCGAGGCCGGGGTGGTCGATCCGAAGGCGTCTCCGGCGCGGGTCGACGAGGCGCTCCACGGGCTGCTGCGGCCGGCCGCGTTCGTCCGCTAGGCGCCTCCGGCTGCGCGAGCTCGCCCGGTCAGAAGAGGCTGACGCAGCCGAACACGAACCGCATCGAGGTGTAGGCGTTGGCCTTCGCTTGATCGCAGAGCGGCCCGCCGAGGGTGGCGGTCGTGCCGTCGGCGGAGAGCGCCCAATCGGTGCCCTGGGGGAGCTCGTACGGGCTCGGGTGGGCGGCGTCGGTCACCAAGAGGTGGACCTGCTTCGGGTCGGGCGGCGCAGGATCGAAGGTGAACGTGCAGCGGTCGATCGCCGCGGTGGCGATGCCTGCGAGCTGCGTCTCGAGGGCGGTGGGGTCCGCGGGAGAGAGGTACTTCCCCGTGCCGCCCGCGGCGGCGATCTGGTCGAGGAGCGTCGACGCCGACGTCGAGCCGGGGAGGCCGACGACGAACGTCTTGATGCCGCGTGCGGCCATGCGCTGGACGGGCGCCAGGATGTCGGCCGTGACGGTGTCGCAGGTCGGGGCCCCGTCGGTGAGCACGACCACCACGCGCTGGCCGGTGAGCGGCGAGGGGTCGACGTAGGCCGTGTCGGCGCGCTGGAGCGCGACCGCGAGCGGCGTGCCGAGGATGGTCTTGAAGGGGGGCGCGAAGTGGGCGGTCCACGCCGTCGCGAAGGCGGGCTCGGGCTCGAGCTGGATCTGCGGCGCGGTCGAGATCGTGTCCACCAGGCTGCAGACGTCGCTCGTCGCCACCGTGGGGAAGAAGATCGCGCCGACGGCGAGCGTCCCGGAGAGCGGACCGAGCGCCGCGAGCACCGCGTCGCGCGCGACCTGGTACTTCGGGCGCGACACCCCCGCGTCGCCCGTGGCGTAGGCCGAGCCCATGCTGTTGGACTGATCGAACACGACCAGCACGTTGCCGGCCTGCCTGCCCACCAGCTGCACGCTCCCGCAGCCATCGGAGCCCGCGGCGTCGACGGCGACGAAGCCGCCGGTGTCGTCGGCGTCGGCGTCGGTGGAGGGCTCGTCGTAGACGTACCCGGGGTGCGACGGACCGCTGCACCCGGCGAGGAGGAGGCCGCCCGTGAGCGCGGCGAGCCCGGCGACGCTGGCGCAGCTTCGAGTCGACGAGAGCCTGGAGGTCACGGGAGGCGGCAGCGGCATGCGTGACCTCAGCGTAGCAGTCGAAAGGCCGTAGGTCGTGCAACCGCGCGCCTCGGGGCGATATTCCGGGTCGACCTCGCGCGCGGAGGCGGGGGCGCCCGTACCCGACCCGCGAGCGGCGCGCGTTGACGGCCGCGGAGCGCGCTTCTCCGATTGCCGACGCATGCGCCCGAAGCACCTGTGGCTCGCGTTGGCCGTCGTCGCATGGTCCCCCGCGTGCGGCGCGCCCGCGCCGGCGTCCCCCGTCGGCGCCGAACCGCTCGGCTTCTGCCAGCGCAAGCGCGCGCAGTGGCTCGACGAGGGGCTCTCGCACGGCGACGTCGAGGCCAAGATCGCCGACTGCGAGCGCCTGCAATCGAAGCAGGCGCAGAAGCGCAAGGCGGAGGAGGACGCCCGCAAGAAGGCAGCCGAGGCGAAGGCCAAGCAGGAGGCCAAAGACCAGTCCGACGCCGACGCCGAAGACCGCGCGCAGTCGGCGAAGAAGGCGGTGGCCGAGGCGCGCGTGCTCCGGCTCCGCGAGTGGCAGACCTCCTCCGCGGCGGCGTGCGGGGCGGCCTTCGCGGTCGTCGGCTGCGACGACGCGCCCGTGGGGACCAGCGAGGAGGCGATCGCGACGTGCCACTCCTCGTGCGTCGCCGCCGTCGAGCAGGCGCTCACGAGCAGGTTCGGCGACGCGGCGAACGCGTGCGTGGAGAAGTACGCCGCGGCGGCGGGGAGCGGCCAGTTCGCCTGCTCGGTGACGCTGCCGGCCACCGCGGATCTGCAGGGCGACCCGCTGAAGGCGCGCGTCGCGACCTGCTCGAAGGACTGCGCGACCCGCGGCGCGGGCGCGGTCGCCCTCGCGCGCAAGCAGAAGCTCGAGCGGGAGCAGGCGGAGGCCGATCGGATCAAGGCGGAGGCCGCCGAAAAGAAGGCCGCCGAGCTGCGCGCGAAGGAGCGCGCGCGCGCCGTCACGCTGGCGCCCGGCATGGCGACGGCCTTCCACAAGTGCATGGAGGAGGTCGACGCGGCGCCGATCGCGCGCGATCTCCGCGGCCGCGACTGCGCGCTCTACAAGGCCCACATGGCGACCGCCCGCGAGCAGTGCAGAGCGAAGCACTCGTGCGCGTGGGTCGAGGAGTACAGCAACCTCGCCTGCGAGTACGCGCTGCTGGCCTGCTACTGACCCGATCGCCGCGGCCGGGAGCGACGCTACGTCGCGCGAGACGCCGCCGTGCTGGACGTGGCCGTGACCGTCGCTAGCATCGGTCGATGGGCGTTCACGTCTTCTCGTTCGAGTTCGTCGTCACGTCCGGCGTCCTCGAGGGGCAGCACGGCACGGAAGATTACGCCTACGCCTTCGAGCCGGTCGGCGACGCGACGGTCGACCGGCGGTATCGCGCGTACCGGGTCACGAGCCTCGGCGCCGATGGCGGCGGCACGCCCCTGCTGGCGCGCGCCCGAGGCTACGCCCGCGAGTTCGCCGCGCGGCACGGCAACGTGCGCCTCGACCCCGCGTCGTCACGGAGCTGGCCGCTCGCGATGCCTACGTTCGTGCCACCCGCTGCCTGAGAGACTGTGACACCGTCTCTCCGGTAGGGTGGGGCCCCGACGAATCGCATTCGGCGGGGCGGGGCGGTGCCGACCGCCCCGGTGGGCAGTTGAAGAGCGCGGGGTTTTTCCCGCGCGCTGAGCCGCGGGCCCCGCGAGCGGCTGAGCGGTGACGGCGGTGACGGCGCGCGCGCCGCGCGTCGGATCGCCGGCGCGCCGTGCTCTGCGCGAGTAGGCTTGGGTGGCCTGGATGTCCGCCTCTCTCGCGCTGCAGAAGGGGCAGCTCCTCGCGGAGCGGTATCGACTCGCCCGCCGCCTCGGCTTCGGCGCCATCGGCGAGGTGTGGGCCGCGCGCAACGAGACGACCGGCCGCGAGGTCGCGATCAAGCTCGTGCGCCCGCGCGGACGCGCGCTCCCTGGCTCGAGCGAGGGGCTCGGGGCGCTCGGCGGGTTCGAGGCGTACGAGGCGTACGAGCGAGGCGTGCGCGAGAGCGGCAAGCTCCGTCACCCGTGCATCGTCGAGCTCCTCGACCTGCTGCACGTCGACGGCGCGCCGGCCGTCGTCTTGCCGCTGCTCGACGCCGAGAAGCTGAACGCGACGCTCGCTCGCCGCGGCAAGCTCGACCCCGGGGCGAGCCTCCGCCTCGTCGGCGAGCTCGCGCGCGCGCTCGCGTTCGCGCACGAGCAGGGGGTCGTGCATGGGCGCGTCGCCCCGGCGAACGTGCTCCTCCACAAGGACGCGCGCGGCCAGGTCACGCCGCTCCTCGTCGATTTCGGCGTCGCGCGCTTCGTCGATCCGGCGCACCCGCCCAAGGTCGAGACCGCGACGTCGCTCGAGCTGTTCGGCGAGCTCGCGTATCTGAGCCCGGAGCAGGCCGCGTTCGAGCGCGATGTCGACGGCCGCTCCGACGTCTGGGCGCTGGGCGTGCTCCTGCACCAGTGCCTCGCTGGCGAGGCGCCGTTCCGGGCACGGCGGCTCGTCGATCTCCGCGTCGAGCACGCGCGAGCGCTCGAGCTCCCGGCGCTCGATCGGCTCGACCCCGCGCTCGATCCCGAGATCGGCGCGCTCTGCCGGCTCTCGCTGGCGCGCGCGCGCACCGCGCGCCTCTCCGCGCGTGAGCTCGCGAGCCGCATCGACGCGCTGCTTCGCCGCTTGCCCGAGGCGTGGCCCGAGCTCGGGCCGGATCTCCGGCTGGCCCAGCGGCTCGAGGCGCACGCGCCGACCGCGTCGTCGGAGCGCGTCGACGCGACCCCGAGGCCGTCGCCGGCGCACGTCGCGCCGCTCGCGAGCGCGCCCACGCCCACGCCCACGGCAGTCGTCGCGAGCGTGAGTGCGAGCGCGGCCGCGCCGACGCCGCTCCCGACGCCGATCGCGCCGATC
>CAIXWQ010000053.1 GCA_903923175.1 uncultured delta proteobacterium
GTCGAGCGTGGCGAGCTCCTGCTCGGCCTGCGCGAGCGCGGCGCGACTGCTGGCGACCTCGCCCTCGAGCGCCGCGCGCTGCGCCCAGAACGCCTGCGCGGCCCGGGCCTCCTCGAGGCGCGCCTTCGCCGCTTCGATCTCGACGTCGACGGCCGCGCGGGCCTCCTCCAGCGCGCGGCGCTCCTCCGCGCCGAGCACGGGGAAGTCCTCGACGCCGGCCTTCAGGCGCTCGAGCGCCTCGCGCTCGCGCTTGCCTCGCTCGTAGGTCAGCTGGGAGATGCGCTGATAGATGTCCGTGCCGGTCATCTTCTCCAGCAGGAGCGCGCGCTCGTCGGGCCCGGCGCGCAGGAACGCCGCGAAGTCGCCCTGGGCGAGGAGCGCCGAGCGCCGGAACTGGTCGAAATCGAGGCCGATCCGCTCCTTGATCGCGGCGAGCACCTCGCGCTTGGTGCCGCCGAAGGTCGTGTCGTCGTCGAGGCCTCGCAGCGAGACCTCCTGCGCGACCAGGGTGCCGGTGCGGGCGCGGCGCACCGACCAGCGCGCGCGGTAGCGTCGACCGTCGACGCCGACGAAGTCGACCTCGGCGAACCCTGCTGCGGTCCCCTTGGTCAGGATGATCCGCGCGTCGTTGGAGGCGAGCTTGCGCTTGTCGTCCTCGCCGTCGAGGCCGATCTTCACGCCGCCCTGGTCGGTGAGGCGCGGGGTGCGATCGAACAACGCGAGGCAGAGCGCGTCGAGGATGGTGCTCTTGCCGGAGCCGGTGGGCCCGGTGATCGCGAAGAGGCCCGCCTCGCAGAGCGGCGGCTCGCCGAGCTCGATGGCGAACTCGGCCGCGAGGCTCGCGAGGTTCTTGCCGCGGACGGCGAGGATCTTCACGGCGCCTCCTGCGAGGTCGCGTCGACGATCTCGTGGAACGCCGCGAGCAGCTCGTCGGGCGGATCGCCCGGGAACTGCTTGCTCCAGCGCGCGCGGAAGACCTCGTCCGGCGTGAAATCGGTGAGCGCGCGCAGCTCGGCGGGCGCGCGCGCGACCTCGGACGCGGGGAGCACGCGCGTGATCTTCACGAGGCGCGCCGCGCGCCCCTCGAGCGCGTCGGTCACCTGCGTCTGCAGCGTGGGCTCGGGGCGGGCGAGCTCGATCGCGACCTCCAGGAACGGCCAGCGCGCGGGCGGCAGCGTGCTCGAAGGCGGGAGCGCGCGCAGCTTCTCGAGCGCCTCGGCGAGCGGGAGCGCCCCGCGCGCGGGGACGCGCACGACGTCGACCTCGCGCGGCACGGCGAGCACCTCGAGCTTCGCGAGGCGCCCCTGATCGAGCTCGAACAGCACGACCTGGTGCTCGTAGTGCGCCTCGGCGATCGAGAGCGGCAGCGGCGAGCCGGAGTAGCGGACGTGTTCGCGCGCGCCGACCGCCTGCGCGAGGTGCAGGTGGCCGAGGGCCGCGTAGGCGACGTCCTCGGGGAAGATCTCCGCGGGGAGGGCGTGCTGGTTGCCGCCGAGGATCTTGCGCTCGCTCAGCTCCGAGATGCGCCCCTCGACCATGTACAGGTGCCCCATCGCGACGATGGCCTCGCCCTCGGCGCGGCGCGCGCGGATCGAGGCGAAGATCTCCGCGTACACCGCCTGCACGCCGCGCTCGGGGTCGTCGAGCGCGTGCTCCGCCGCGAGGTCCGAGAGGCGCAGGAACGGCACCGCCGCGATCCACACGCGCTCGCCGTCGGCGGACGTCACGTCGACGACGACGCGCGCGACGTCCGGGGCGCCCGCCTTGCGGGGGAGGCCGCCGACGATCGTGACGTCCATGGCCGAGAGGATCGGGCTCGGCGCGTCGAGGCGCGCCGCCGAGTCGTGGTTGCCGCCGATGACGACGACACGCACTTGTGGAGCCGCGCGCCGCAGCTTCGCGAGGAACTGGAACCAGAGCTCTTGCGCCGCCGCCGAGGGGTTGGCGGTGTCGAACACGTCGCCGGCCACCAGCAGCATGTCGACCGCGCGCTCGCGGATGGTCTCGGCGAGCCAGGCGAGGAAGGCGGCGTGCTCGTGCGTGCGCGAGAAGTCGCGCAGCGTGTGCCCTAGGTGCCAGTCGGACGTGTGCAGGATGCGCATGCGGGGGCCTCGACGCCGTGACGCGCGGCGGGCGGCGATCCTGACACGGCGCGGGCGCGCCGGGGTGCGGCCGGACGTAGTTCGTCCAGCTGCGGCGCGCCTCACGCGACTCACGCACCCGCGCGCCGGTCAGCGCGAGATCAGCAGCACGGTCTGCACGCACAGCACGGCGAAGATCGGGATCGCGACCCAGACGAGGCGGCTCGAACGCTCGAAGCTCTCGGTCTGCTTGGCCTTGAGGTCCGTGAGGAGCGCGATGATCTGCTGGGCGTGTTCTTCGGACATCGTTCGAGCGTAGCCGAACGGCGCGCGCGCCCCTGCCTCAACGCCCCATGAGCTTGGCGACCGTGGTGCGCACGCGCCTCGACCAGCGCTCCTTGTTGTCGCCGTACAAGCTCGGCAGGCAGACGGTCGCGCGGAAACGCGGGCCATCGTGCCACCGCTCGATCGCGACGCGCGGGATGTCGAAGCGATCCCAGGCGTCGGGGCTCCCGTGGCCGCCGTAGTAGCTGAATGCGAGCTCGACCCCCGCCTCTTGCAGCGCGTGCCGCGTGTGCCGGTCGAACGCCTCGCGGCCGCCGACCGGGTAGGCGAACCAGCGCATCCGCTCGCCGAGCTCCGCCTGCAGGCGCGCGCCGGTGCCGACGATCTCCGCGGTCTGCTCCTCGGGGCGCAGCTGCGAGAGCACCGGGTGGTGGATGGTGTGGCCGCCGATCGACATTCCGGCGGCGCGCATCTCGCGCACCATGTCCCAGGTCATCCACGTCTCCGCCGCCGCGGACTGCGGGCAGCGACCGCTGCCGGTCGCCTCGCCGAGCCAGGCCACGAAGTCCGCGCAGCGCGCGCTCGGCAGCGATTTGTAGCGCCGCAGCAGCGCGTGGATGGTCGCGAGCTGGTGCGCGGGCGCGGTCGAGAGCTCCGCCTCCAGCCACCCTCCGGCCGGCACGCGTCCGCGCGGGCTCCTGCGCACCATCCAGGCGATCTCGTCCCACCACGCGAGCACGCGGTCGTCGAGGAAGCCGGTGGTGACGAAGAACGTCGCGCGCACGCCGAGCGCGCGCAGCACGGGAAAGGCGAGCTCGAAGTTGTCGCGGTAGCCGTCGTCGAAGGTGACGAGCACGTGCCGCCCCTTGGGCGCGGCGGCCAGGCCCGCGAGCTCCTCCGGCGCGACGACGTCGAAGTGCCGCGCGAGGAACGCCATCTGCTCCGCGAACGCCTCTCGGGTCGCGCTGTACAGCTCGTGGTCGAACGGCGAGCCGATCGCGTCGCCGATGCGGTGGTAATTCAGCGCGAGCACGCCCGACCAGCCCGCGAGCTTCTCGACGTGGGCGCCGCCGAGGCGGTCGATGAGGCGAGCTACGAGCTGAAGCTTGTCCATGCCGTCCCGTGGGCGCTGCGAACCATCTCGACGCCCGCCCCGCGCGTGGGCGCGTGGGCGCGCGTGACGCAGGCGTCGAGCGGCACGTTAGCAGAGGTCGCTCGGGCTCAGAGGACCATCAAGTCGTTGTCACTGTCCCCGGTCATCACGAACCAAGCGCGGCTCGTCGCCGTGGGGAGCGGGAGGTTCGCCCGGACGCGGAAGCGAGCGGGGTTGCGGTGGCGCACGAAGCCGACCGCGGTCAGCTCCTCGAGCACCTCGGCGGAGTTGGTCTCGCAGCGGATGCGGCGCGTTCCCGCCGCGACCAGATCCGCGCAGCCGACCTCCAGGAGGCTCGCGAGGAGCGCCGGGTCGTCGAGCGGCCCGAGGTAGTCGACGAGCACCGACTCGACGCCGTCGTGCCGCGTGACGAGCGCACCGCAGAGCACACCGTCGCGCCGCGCGGACACCCACCGATAGCGGAGGACGGGCGCGTCGCGATAGCGCCAGTGCAGGTAACGGGCGTCGCGCTCGACCGCATTCGGGAACTGCGCCGCCACGCGCGCCCAGAGCGCGTCGAGCTCGTCCGCCGGCGGCGCGGGCTCGAGCCGGAGCTCCGCGAGGGCGCTCGGCTTGCGGGCGCGCAGCGTGCGCGAGCTCCGCGTCAGGAGGTTCTTGGCGATCCCCTTCAGGCCCACTTCGTTCGAGTGGTAGAAGAGCGTCGCCATCGCAGGATCGAGCCCCCAGCCGCAGCGCTCGAGGATCGGATCGCTGAGGTCGCTGATGCCGAATCCGAGCACCACCGGCGCGCTCCTCGTGACGTTCGCGAGGAGCGCCTTGCCGAAGCCGCGGCCCCGGACCTCGGCGGAGACGAAGGTGTCGAGGCTCCAGCACGCCGCGACGCGCTCGCCGCCGAAGCGGATGCTCACCGGGACGAGCCCGTTGACCGCGACCATCCCGCCCGCGAACGTGCCAATCACGAAGGGCGAGCGACCGACGGACTCCGGGTTGCCGAAGAACTGCCAATCGAACACCGCCGCCTTCTCGGTCGCGTAGCTCGCCGGGCGCCCTCTCGCCAGCAGCGCGAGGACGCTCGCCCGATCCGTCGGGCGATAATCGCGCAGCTCCATGGCTTCCGGCGTCATCCGCGTCATCCGCGTCATCCTCGATGCGAGCCGCTAACACGACCGATCCGACCTCGCAAGCGCGGTTCCGCCCTGCGCGGCGTCGTCCGGGCATTCGACAGTTCCGTGGGCGCCGAGTGGCGTGTTCGCCAGCTCTCGCCGCGAGCTGCCGATTCGGATTCGCGCCGCCGGATATCCTGCATCCATGACGTATCGTTACGAGCGCCTCGGCCCTGACCAGCTCCCCCGGATGCGGAGCTTGAATCGCTTGTTCGGCAAGGTCTTCGACGATCGCGAGTCCTACCTCGAGGCCCCCCCGACGGACGCTTACCTCGCAGAGCGGCTCGCCGATCCGAGCTTCGCGGTGCTCGTCGCGACGACCGACGGCGAGGTGATCGGCGGCCTCGCCGCGTACGTCCTGCGCAAGTTCGAGCGCGCGCGGAGCGAGATCTACATCTACGATCTCGCGGTCGACGCGGGCCATCGCCGCCGCGGCGTGGCGACGGCGCTCATCCGCGCGCTCGCGCCGCTCGTCCGCGAGACGGGAGCGCACGTCGTCTTCGTGCAGGCCGATCCGGGCGACGGACCGGCGATCGCGCTCTACGAGTCGCTGGGCGTGCGCGAGGACGTGCACCACTTCGACCTCGTCTTGCGCTGACGGGCTGACGCGCGGAGGCGTCGGCGCAGGTCGGTCGACCACGGCGTTCACGCACGAGACGCGTGGGTGGCGCCGATGAAGGTGCGCTGCGCACCGTGGGCGCTGTGCGCGATCGGCCTCGCTCGAACTCGGCGCGCCGCGCTCGATACGCCTTGTGGGTACCCCGGCACGGCTGAGATCATGCGGCTCCATGCGCCGCGCTGCTCCCCTCGCCTTGCTCGCCCTCTCGACCCTCGCCTGCGGTCCAGGATCCCGCTCGCAGCCTGTCGACGCGATCGAGCCCGCCGACGATCCGCGTGTCGTGGCGCTGCGGGCGCGCTTCGGGGCGGACGCCATCCCGCCGGGCGCGGTCGTCGGCTATGAGCAGCTCTCCGGTGGGCGCGTGCACGCCGTGGTGCCGGCGGCCGACACCGGGCTGCTGGCGAAGCCCGCGCGCGTCGAGCTCCCGCAGACCGGCGACGGCGAGGTCTTCGTCGAGGACGCGCGCACGCACGTCGGCGTGCGCTTCGCGCGCCTCGGCGCCGCGGCGATCCCGCTCGAGCACGCGCGCGGTGGGCTCACGATCTACGGCGCCACCGTCCACCGCGTGCACCCGGAAGGGACGGAGGACTTCGTCGCCTTCGACGAGCCGCCCGCGCGCGAGGAGCTCGCCTATCGCGTCGACGTGCGGCGCGTCGCCGGCCTGCGCCTCGTGGCCGACACGCTCGAGTTCCTCGACGCGGCCGGCGCGCCGCGCCTGCGCGTCTCGCCGCCGTGGGTGATCGACGCCGCGCGCGAGAAGCACGCCGCGAAGCTCACCGTCGAAGGGTGCGCGTTCGACGCGAGCGCGATCGCGCCGTGGGGGCGCCCCGTCGTCGCGCCCGGCGCCGCGACGTGCACCGTGCGCGTGCGCTGGAGCGGCGCGCGCTACCCGCTCCTCGTCGACCCGGCGTGGGTCACCACGGGCGCGATGGCGAGCCAGCGCAGCGGGCAGACGCAGACGCTCCTCGCGAACGGCAAGGTCCTGGCGACCGGCGGCGTGACGGGCAGCAACGCGTCGACGGAGATGTACGACGAAGCGACCGGCACGTGGGCCTCGGCCGGCAACATGACCACCCCGCGCACGGCGCAGACGGCGACGGCGCTCCCCAACGGCAAGCTGCTCGTCGCCGGCGGCTCCTACACGTCGGCCGCCTTCACGACGTATCTCTCGTCCGCCGACCTCTACGACCCCGCGGCCGGCACGTGGACGTCGGTCGCCATGAAAGTGGGCCGCTCCGACCACGCGGCCGCCCTGCTCGGCAACGGAAAGGTGCTGATCACCGGCGGACGCACGGGGACGACCGCGACCACGTCGTCCGCGGAGCTCTACGACGGCACCGCGTTCGCGCTCACGACGCCGCTCGCCACGCCGCTCTTCGGCCACTCGATGGCGTCGCTCGCGAGCGGAAAGGCGCTGATCGCGGGCGGGCAGACGGCGTTCGCGCAGCCCGCGTTGGCGAGCGCGTTCGTCTCCGACGGCGTCACGCACTCGACCGTCGGCAGCATGGCCAGCGCGCGGGCGAACTTCCGGCTCGTGCCCCTCACGACCGGCAAGGTGCTCGTGGCCGGCGGCACCGTCGCGCAGTCGGAGCTGTTCAACGGCACCAGCTCGTTCTCCGCCGTGGGCGCGCCGCTCCCCTACAACTCCGTCCCGGCCTGCGCGGGGCTCCAGAGCGGCAAGGCGCTCGCGCTCGTCATGAACGGGTGCACTGCCTTCACGTTCGAGCTCTTCGACGGCAGCTCGAGCTTCCTCGCCCAGCCGTCGCCGACCGCGGGCTGCCTCTCGGTGGAGCTGACGACGCTCGCTTCGGGCAAGGTGCTCGCCGCGGGCAAGAACAGCTCGACCTCGTTCGCGAGCGTCTTCCAGCTCCCTGCGGGCGACGCGTGCACCGCGGGCGCCCAGTGCGCGAGCGGCGTCTGCGACGGAGGCTTCTGCTGCAAGGCCGCGTGCGCGACGTGTCAGGCGTGCGCGGCCGGCACCGGCGCGTGCGTCACCGTCGCCAACGCCCAGGACCCCGACTCGTGCACCGGCGCGAGCACCTGCAGCGCGAGCGGCACCTGTGGCCTCAAGAACGGCCAGGCCGCCACGAGCGGCGCGAGCTGCGCGAGCGGCAACGCGGCCGACGGCGTCTGCTGCGACACCGCGTGCGCGGGCTCCTGCGACGCCTGCGCGGTCGCGGGCAAGGTCGGCACCTGCACCATCACCCCTGGCGTGGCCGGCACGCCGTCGTGCGCGCCGTTCCTCTGCGGCGCGACCGCGAAGTGCCCGACGAGCTGCGGCAGCGACGCCGACTGCGCCGCGGGGAGCTTCTGCAGCGCCGCCAGCGTCTGCACCGTGAGGCGCGCGATCGGCGCGGCAGGGTCGGGATCACAGCCTGAGCAGAGGTTTCTTTTGCGGCGGCAACGCGATCGCGTGAGCCGCGCGTGACGCCCGGAAGCGCGTAGCGTCGGCCCTCCGAAGAGGAGGTACGGCGGTGGCGAAGCAGATTGTCGTGGAAGTGCCGCAGGACATGCCCGAGCTGGCGGAGGCATTCGAGGCGATGGTGAAGGCGGTCGTCGAGCAGTGCTCTCGGGCGCGGAGCCTCGGTCCCGCGGAGGAGATGGCGTTCGAGGCGGTGGTCTCGGAGCGAGGTGCGTCCATCGAAGTCGCGGCCCACACGGTGACGCTGCGTGCGCTCGACATCGACGTTCCCGCGCTGCTCATCGGCGGAGCGCTGCATCGACGCGTGCTCCGCAGTCCGGGCGTCTACAAGACGCAGGCCGGCGAGGCGCGCTTCGAGCGGACGCTCTATCGGAAGGCCGGCGATCGCAACGCGCCCACCGTCGACATCGTCGGCCTGCGCGCGGGCGTCGTCGAAGACGGCTGGCTGCCGTCGACGGCGCGCGCGATGGCGCACTACGTACAACAGGGCACCTCGCGCGAGGCCGAGAAGACCGCGCAGCAGACCGGGCGACTGCCCTATTCGCGATCGAGCTTCGAGCGCGTCGCGCACTTCGTCGGACAGCGCTACTGCGGCGATCGTGACCGGATCGAGCTGGCCGTCGCCCAGCAGGA
>CAIXWQ010000054.1 GCA_903923175.1 uncultured delta proteobacterium
GGCTCGCGCTCGACGGCGACGGCCTGATCTCGCTCGCGGGCGGCTTCGGAGGCGATCTCGCGTTCGGCGGCGCGACGCTCGCGTGGCGCGCCGCCGCGAGCGCGTGCGCCAGCGAGCTCGACGGCTACGTGGCGTCGATCTCGCTCGACGCCGCCGCGCCCGGCGTGCGCTACGCGCGGCAGCTCGGCCCGGCGGCGTCCTCGCCGAGCGGCGGCGGCTCGCTGCGCTTGTCACGCGCCAGCGCCGGGCGCGATCTCGCGATCACCGCGGTCGGCACGGCGAGCGGGCTGGTCGATCTCGGCCTCGGCGCCGTCGATCTCGGCGCGGCGCCGGCGGCGGTGCTCGTGCGCGTGGACTCGGCCGGCACGCCGCAGCTCGCGCGCGCGTTCACCGCGAGCGGGCACGTCGAGGCGAGCGACGTCGCGGTGTCGTCGAGCGACAGCGCCCTGATCACCGGGACGTTCGCGGGCTCGTTCACGCTGCTCGCGCCCCACGCCACCGCGGGCGAGGGCACCGCGGGCTTCGTGCTGATGCTCGGCGGCGACGGCACCCCCGGCTGGGAGCACCTCTTCGGCGACGGCGTCGGCACGCTCGGCGAGGCGACCGCGCTCGCGAGCGACCTCTCGGGCGCCGCGATCGTGGTCGGCCAGCAGCACGAGCTCGGCAGCGGCGCGCGCGCTTCCTTCGTGTGGAAGGGCGACCACGCCGGTGCCGAGTCGTGGTCGCGCACGATCGTGACGAGCTCCGCCGACACCCGGCTCGAGGCGGTGGCGACCGACGTCTCGGGCGATGTCTTCGTCGGCGGCGAGGCGGTCGAGGACGTCGTCGTCGACGGCGCGCGCGTCGCGCGGCTCGGCCCGCGCGGAGGCTTCGTGCTCGCCTTCGATCCCGCCGGGCACCTCCGCTGGGGCGGCGCGATCGGCGGGCCCGACGGCGAGGCGGGGGTCGTGCAGCTCTCGGTCACGCGCGCGAGCGCGCTCCTGGTGACGGGCTGGTTTCGCGGGCGTGTCTCGGTCTTCGGACGCCCGCTGGAGAGCGCGACGCGCTCCGGATTCGTCGCGAAGGTGGTCCCCTGACGTCGTGTTGCCGCGACGCGTCGCTCGACATGTGGCAGCCTTCGGCCAGTGACTCGCCTTCGCGTCCGCCCCTCGCTCGCGCTCGGCGCCCTCTCGCTCCTCGTCGCCGGGGCCGGCTGCAGCCTCACCGTCGACCTGTCCGGCTACGCGGGCGGTGACGACGCCGCGGCCGACGCGAGTGACACCGCGCTCGACACGACGCTCGAGGACACGCCTCTCGACGGCGGCGACGACACCCTCGACGCGACGCCGCCGCCCGACACGCTCGGCGAGGGCGGGGGCGACGCGGATGGGTCTCTGGACGCCTCGGACGCGGCCGATGCGGCCGATGCGGCCGACACGCATGACGCCGCCGATGCGAGCGACGCCGCCGACGCGCACGATGCGAGCGTCGACGCGACCTCGGACGCGACCTCGGACGCGACCTCGGACGCGACCTCGGACGCGACCTCGGACGCGACCTCGGACGCGACCTCGGACGCGACCTCGGACGCGATCTCGGACGCCGCCGACGCGAGCGATTCGAGGGCCGACGCCTCGGACGCGGCCGACGCCGCCGACGCAGGGCCGTGCGCCACGGTCCGCAACGTCGGGCTCTCGGAGATCATGATCCGCACGATCAGCGGCACCGGCGACACGCACGAGTGGTTCGAGCTCACGAACTACGACGCGACGTGCACGTTCGACGTCGGGGGCCTCCGCGTGCAGACGCAGTCGTGGAGCACGACGTCGTTGGCATTCATCAACAAGGACAGCGCCACCGTTCCGGCCGGCATCAAGCTCGCGCCTGGCGCGTCGCTGGTGTTCGCCGATCTCAAGGCGACCTTTCTCGCCGACGCCTCCAGCTACGTCACGACCTACGGGCTCGACACCTCGCTGATCATCGACCTGAACTTTTCGTTCGGCGATCTCTTCGTCAACGGCGCCGACAACGTCGTCGACGTCTACTACCCGGGCGCGACGCTGCCCTCGGAGAGCACCACGGTGAAGGCCCGCGGCATGACGTGGCCGGCGGTCGGGCGGTCGTTCGAGTTCCCCGCGAGCTGCGACCCGACGCTGCGCCTGCTGGCGGGCTCGCCGGTGACGACGAGCGTGCACTGGGTCGACACGACGAGCGTGGCGGCCGAGCAGTACGGCGCCATCGCGACCGTCGCGGCGTACGGCACCCCCGGCCGCAAGAACGACCTGCCGACCGCCTGCCCCTGACGGCTCGGGCGCCTCAGAACGTCAACTGCAGGGCGCCCATCGCGCCCGTGCGCGTCGGCGCGAGCTGCCACGTCCAGCCCGCCTTCGGCGCGGCCGCGGGCTCCTCGCCGCGCGTGAAATAGAGCACCGCGGCGGTGCCGAGCGAGACGACCCCGACCGCGAGCCCGATGTCGCCGATCAGGAACTGCTTCTTGATCGTGTCGACGTCGCCCTGCGGGCAGTTCGGGCGACACCCGCGGTTGTCGAGCGACGTCTTGTTCTGGATGCCGAGGATCGCGAAGGTCGTGAACACGCCGAGGCCGACCACGCCGGTGATGCCGAGCGCGTAGACCGAGCCCGGCGTCGGGCGCTCGCGCGGCAGCTCGGTCGGCGGCTTCGGCGGCTCGTCGACCGGCGGCTCCTTGGGCTTCGGCGGCTCGGTC
This sequence comes from uncultured delta proteobacterium, assembly GCA_903923175.1. Lineage (GTDB taxonomy): Bacteria > Myxococcota_A > Polyangia > Polyangiales > JADJMO01 > CAIXWQ01. The sequence goes on from CAIXWQ010000054.1 coordinate 2,705, forward strand.
GGCTCCTTGGGCGTGACCGGCTCCTTGGGCTCGGCCGGCTTCACGGTGACCAGCTTCACCTTCAGCTCACGGTTCTTCTCCCCCTCGCGCACGATGATCGACTGCTCGATCGCCGGGGCCGCCTCGCTGACGAACTTGAGCGCGTGCCTGCCGGGATCGAGCGCGATCGCCTTGCCGTCGAGCTTGTCGGTCAGCTTGGCGCCGTCGACCCAGACCTCGACGTCGGTGAGATCGTTGCCGGCGTCGTCGGTGACGACGAACACGACCGTGGGCATGCTCTGGTCGATCTCGGCGAGCCACTGCGCGCACTGATCCCGGAGCGACGTGGGGCAGGCGGCCTGGGCGCAGTAGAGCGCCTTCTCGCGCGCCTCGCGCAGCTTGCCGTCCTTGCGCGCGGTCTGCTCCGACTCGTAGGCGGCGACGCACGAGGCCTTGTCGGGGGGCGCGGCCGACAGCGAGGCCACGGAGCCGAACGTGATCGCGGCGACGAGCGTGGCGGCGATCGGTCGACAAGGGCGACGAGAGCGCATGCCCCCTTTGGTACCGCGCGCGCAGCGGCGCGGGAAGCTCGGCGCGCGCCGGTCCGCGCCGCGCGCCCTGCGCATCCACGTCCGCTCGCTGCGCCGCTGCGCCGCTGCGCCGCTAGGCCGCTAGGCCGCGACGACGGGGACGGGGGTCGTCTCGGCGGCCGGCCGGCGGCGACGGCCACGCTCGATCCACCGCTTCGAGAAGGCGGCGCGCACCAGCGGCTCTTCTTCGAATGCCAGGCGCGCGATCCGGTGCAGGTCCTCGATCCCCTCGAGCAGCTCGCCGGCCACGCGGTGGGCGCGGTCGCTCTGCGCGGGGATCTCGGCGTGCGAGCGAGCCCGCTCGGCCTGCGCGAGGAGGAGCGCGTCCTGCACGCGCGCGAGCCGCGCGGACGCGCGATCGTCGGGGAAGTAGGGCGACAGCTCGGCGTCGAGGCCAGCGACGGGGGGCGCGATCGCGGCGAGGTGAGCGAGCACCTTCGCCGAACCGCGGCCCAGCGGCGCGCCGACGAGGAACTCGCTCGCAGCGGGGCGCCCTTCGCCCGCGCCACGCAGGGCGAGGGGGAGCGCCGTGCGCAGGTGGCGGAGGAAGCGCATGGCCTCGCGACGCGCCGAGGCCTCGCGAACGGTCGCGCGTCGGGCGACGTCCGCGTGGGCGCGCCGCTCGCCGCCGACGGCCGAGAGCGCCTGTGCGCGCACCACCAGCGCCTCGGTCTGCGCGGGCGACCAGCCGTAGCGAGCGAGCCCGGCCGCGTGGGCGCGCGCCAGCTGGATCGACACACGCGCCTGCTGCGCGAGCGAGGTGGCGGGGACGTCACGCCCCTTTCGCACGAGACGGTCGCTGGTCTTCCGGGGCGGCACGCGCGGAGTCTACCTCTACCGGTGAACGGCCGACCAGCGCTGGGCGGGCTCCCCCTGCTGAACGAATGTCCGCACAGGAGCGCCCAGCATCCGGACCCGTGCGCGAATCGAGGTCGACCGGAGCGAGTCGCGGATGGCCCACGTGTGCTCGGCCGGCAGGTACGGAGCATGCGAGGCGCGGGTCCGAGTCCGGGGTGACGAGTGGGGGCCGAGGGGCGGAGGGGACGCGCGACGCGCTCGGCGGCGCTCGCGCGGCGTTCGAAGCGGTGCGGTCCGCGCTTTCGTGCCATCTTCGGGCGAGTGCAGCTCGACCCCCGCCTCTCTGCGCCCGTGTCCGCGCGAACCCACTGGCCCTTGTGGCTGCTGCTGCTGGTCGCCGGCTGCGGCGGCACCCCCGTCGGCAAGGGCACGGTCGATGACGTCGGAACGGGCGACGACGGCGCGCTCGCCGACGACGCGACGCCGCTCGACGACGCGGGAGGCGACACGGCCACGCCGCTCGACGACGGCGTGGTCTTCCCGCCCGTGCGTCGGCTTTCGTGCGTGCCCCAGAACCAGCTCGCCAAGGACCTGCCGATCACGCTGTGGGGCGCGGTCGAGGCCGATCTCGTCGCGATCACCCCGCCGGGCGCGCCGGGCAACTGCCCGAACGACTCCGGTCACGTGCACCTGCAGCTCGACATCACCGGCAAGCGCTACGACGTCGCCGTGAACGTGGAGTCGACCACCGGCGATCCGATGTCGATCCTCACCAAGGATCTCCCCGCGCAGCTGCCGGCCCTCGGCTACAGCAACTCGTCCTTCGACTACCCGCTCACCCTCGGCGTGCATTCCACCGAGTTCGTCTCGGTCGCGAAGGCGGCGCTCGTCACGCGGCTGCAGACCGAGCTGAAGAACGCCTCGCGCGTCTCGATCCACGGGCTCACGTACACCGACGGCACCGGCATCCACGACATCCACAAGAACAGCGCCGGGCGCGACGGCGTGATCCTGGTGCGTCGCGGCGGCGCTGGCGGCGCCGACCACGCGATCGCGCTCAAGTTCTCGACCGACGTGTTCTGAAGCGGCCGCGCCGCAGCGACGCGGCCCGCTCCACCGTCCTCGGGCTCACTGGATGATGGTGATGTCGGCCTTGGTGCTCACGCCGGCGCCCGTCCAGCCGCCGGTCAGCGCCGAGAAGGTCTGCTCGAGGGAGCCGCTGCCCGTCGCGCCGACGGTGATCAGCTGCGCCGACGTGCCGCCCGTGCCGCCCGACGCGTACGTGAAGCCGTAGACCTTGTCGCTCCAGGCGCCGACGCCGAACGTGCGGCCGTAGCCGGTGCCGCCGCCGAGGATCTGCTTGCGAAGCAGCGCGGTCGGACTCTTCTTCGCGAGCTGCGCCATGTCGATCTCGGCGACGACGTCGTTGGTGTTGTCGCACGTCGTCGTGCCGGACTTGCACGCGCGGAGCGTCGCGAGCCCCTTGGGCTGCCCGCCGGCGGTGTAGAAGACCACGTCGCCGGAGACCTCCCAGTCGTAGCCCGACTTGCACTCGGCGGGGTCGCCCGACTTGCAGCCGCCGAAGCCACCGAGCTTCTGCGCGGTCGGCGAGGGGGACGAGGCCGGGATGTAATAGAGGTCGCCGAGGCTGTCGCCCGCGACGAGCCCCTCGCCGGTCTCGAGCACGCCGGCCGGCGCGAAGCCGAGCGCGTAGAACTTCGAGGTCGAGGGGAGCGTCAGCTTGAGCGTGAGCGTCACCGCGCCGGTGCCGCCTGCGGGCAAGGCGGCCGTGTAGACGTGCTGCTCGGAGCAGACCCAGACGTCGCCTGCGCCGTTCACCGCGATGTCGGTGACGTTCTCGACCGTCATCGAGCCGAAGTCGAAGGCGCCGATCTTCGAGACCGACTTCGTCGAGGGGTTCATCACCCAGAGCTCGGTGTTGGTCGTCGCGTAGATGACCGAGACGACGGGCGGCGTGATGCCCGTATCCGGCGCGCCCCCTTCGAGGATCAGACCGGAGTCCTCGGGCGCAGCCGTGTCCGTTTGCGCCGTGTCGGCGCCTGCGTCGCCGGCGATGGGGCTCCCTCCGTCGTCCTTGCCCGTGATGCAGGCCGACGTCGACAGCACGAGCGCGAGCAGGATCGGAAGCGAAGGCGACTTCATGGGGAGACCTCGGGGGCCGCGGCGCTGCGCCGCACGGCCACGGCTCTAGCTACTGCGACGGCGCGACCGGAGCCAGTCGCGAGCGCCGATCGCCGAAGGTCACCCCGAAGCGCTTGCGCGACGCGCCCTGGCACGCGAGAAATGGTCCATGTCCGAGGTCTGGGCGCGCTGGCGAATCGCGCTGGTGCCGTTGGGGATCGCGCTGGCGATCATCGGCGCGACGCTGGCGATCACCTGGGGTGGGCCGCAGAGCGAGAGCACCTCGTCCGGCACGTCGACGGGCGCGCTCGCCGCCTCGGGCCCGCACAGGCTGGTCTTGCCGACCGCCGCGCTGCCTAGCTCAGCCGCGCCCGGCGCGCCCGGCGCGCCCGCCGTACCGACGACGCCACCGGGCACGGCGACGCCGCCGGCCGCGGGCGGCCCCATCGGCAGCACGGTGACCACCTCGATCGTCGCGGCGGCGAGCCCGGAGCATCGTCAGAGCCTGATCGAGCAGCGCAAGGAGGCGAAGAAGGTCCTCGAAGGCTTCGAGGACAGCCTGAAGCGCTCGACGTCGGAGGCGCGGGAGCTCGAGAAGAGCGGCCAGACCACCGAGGCGGCCACCAAGCGTGACGAGGCCCGGCGGCTCAAGCGGATGATCGACAACGCCCGCCGCACGGTCACGAACCTCGATGAGGAGCTGGGCGATCCCGGCGGCTGAGCTGCGCGCCGGCTAGAGGCACTCCGGCTTCGGGTGGCGGATGCCGTTCTCGTCGATGGTGTAGGCCGGGTTGCAGTTGGCGACCGGCGGCGGCGGCGCGGTGGCGCTCGGCGCCGGCGCCACGGAGGCGGTCGGCGGCGGCGCCAC
>CAIXWQ010000055.1 GCA_903923175.1 uncultured delta proteobacterium
CTCTTCACCGGCGAGGCGCATCGGCGACGCAAGCTCAAGGAGTGGGAAGACGGTGTGCAGTGCACGAAGCCGGTCCGAGATGCCGTGGAGGTCTTCGGCGAGTGCCCTTTCAACGGCGCCGCCCTCGACGCGCACCTGACGACCCAGGCAGCCGCCGTTCTCGCCGCGCAACCCAACAAGCGGAAGCGCGCCGAGCGCAGGCTGCGCAACGACACCGCCTGCGCCACGATCATTCGGACCGCATGCGTCACCAACGATGACGGCACGATCTGCAGCTACCGCCCCGAATACCGATCGAGCTACACGGGAAGGATCATCGAGGTCGGCGGCGGTGCCCAGAGCTGCTCCAAGGCGATGAAGGTCGCCTTGTTCCTTGGGGTCGATGACCTCCGCAACTACGATCTGCGAGCGGCGCAGGGGTACGTGCTGCGTCAGGAACTGGAGGACGCCGGGCTTCCTCGCGACTGGATCGAGCGCTACCTCGCCGAAGCCAAGGCTGCCGAGACTCGCGGAGCCGCCCTCGGGATCACCAAGGGCGCCTACAAGGACTGCCTCTACGCGACGATCATGGGCGCGCCGCACGCTCGGCACTGGGAGCCCCGCGAAAACGCGATCTTCCGCGCGTTGCTCAAGAACACTGATGACGACGCTGCTCGCGCCAAGCAGCTATCGATCGCGGTGTTCGGCGCGCTCGCCCCGCTCAAGGTCGAGGTCGATGCGTGGCACGAGCACCTGATGACCTCCGCGAGCTGCGCTCGCCTCGACCCCAGCCGGAAGAAGGTCCGAACCCTGCTGAACGCCTGCGGGCTGCGCTTCAAGCCGGAGGAGCACCCGCCCCACAAGCGCAGGAAGCGGGCTGCGGCGTTCATCCTTCAGGGGCAGGAGGCGGCGTTCATCCACAAGCTGACGACGCTCGGTGCCGAGCACGGCTTCGTGCCGGTGAACAATCAGCATGACGGACTGGTGGTGATCGGAGAGGTGCCTGATGCCGCTGTCGTCGAAGCGGCGAACGCGACCGGGCTGCGCTATCCCTACTTGGATCAGAAGTCCTTCTTGTGATTGTCGGTCGTCTCGTCTCGCTCTTGTTCTCGTCTCGCTCTTGTTCTCCTCTCGTTCTCGCTCTCGCCCCAAAATTCAAATCCTATTCACGCGGGGAGCGCGAGGGGCGGCAAGCCCATCGCCGATCGATCCGACTTGTCTCGACGCTTCTCGGACCTCTCATCGGGAGGCAACGCCATCGAATAGCAAGGATACCTCGACTCGCCATCCAGCACCTCTCCGCCGAATAGACCACCATGTCTCGACCCGCTCTGTCCCTATCCGCGGAGCTAAACCTCATTCTGGAAGCACTGGAGAGCGTTCGGCTGCTTACCGAGCTGGAGTCGGAGCTTCACTTGACGAGGCACCAGCAGCAGCGAGCGGCACGGGCAACGGGCGCCAGCCTCCTCTTGATCCGCGAGCGCGTTCGACAGCTGGATCGCGTCGCGCGCGGGCTGGTGGATCCCGCCGCCCTGCTCGTCGCCGAGAACCGCGCCCACCCCGATCACGACTCCGACGAGAAGGACGTGACGATGCCCACCTGGGGCACCAAGCGAACCCTCGCGCACCATCGCCGCGAGCTCGAGCGAGCGGAACGTCGCGCGCAAGCCTTGCGCAGCCAGAGGAAGATCAGCGGGTGACGACGAAGCCGCGCTTCTTCCGGGGTCTCGCTTTGGGGGGCGGAGCGTCACCCTTCGCGAACAGCTCGGCGAGATCAACGCTCAGACCCACGGCGAGCCGAACGATCGTCGCAAGCGTGACATTTAGCGACGCGCGCTCGACCTTTTGCAGCTGCCGGTAGTCGAGGGACGAGCGTTCCGCGAGTTCTTCGAGCGTCAGACCCGCCGCCAATCGAAGCGTCCGAACGCGATCGCCCCGAGCCACCGCCTCGCGGCGGAACCGGACGCTTCGCTTGGTAGCGCGCGACGGGCTCTCTTCGGGCGAAGGCACCGAGCGACGGTGTCGGAACGGCGCGCTGCGATGTA
>CAIXWQ010000056.1 GCA_903923175.1 uncultured delta proteobacterium
GCTCCCGTTCACCAACCCCGCGGGCTTCGACGCGGGGCGCGCGCGCATCGCCGCCGACGTCGCGGGGGCGCGGGCCGAGCGCGCGAGGGAGGACCTGAAATCGGCCATCCACGTCGCGGTCCACGATCGCGAGCACACGCGCGAGCTGCGTGCCTCGCTCGCGACCGCCGCGCTCCCGCCGCTGCGCGAGGCGCTCCGCATCGCGCGCGCCCAGCTCGTCGCCGGCACGCAGGACGTCGCGCTCGCGCTGCTCGTCCGCCAGCGCGTGGCCCAGGCGGAGGAGCAGTACGCGCACGCGTGCGGCGAGGTGCACCGCGCGGATCTGCGCTTCCAGCGGCTGCTCGGCAGGCTCGTCGGGGGCCCGACGTGAGCGCGCGCCTGGCTTCGGGCTGCGCGCGCGCGGCCGCCCTCCCCTTGATGCTCGCGCTGGCGGCGCTCGCTCCGGCGTGCGGCCAGCGCTCCTCGGCCGCGTCGAACGTCGGGCCGGGCGCGCCGAGCGGGGCCGCCTCGGCGGAGGCGTCGGCCACGCGCCTGCACGTCGACGCCTCGCTCCTCGACGGCGGACGCCTGCGCGTCGCGGAGCTCGTGAAGCGCGCGCCGCGCGTCGAGGCGCGCTTCGCCGCCGAGGTCGCGCCGACGGATCTCGGCCGCGGCGAGGCCTCGAGCCTGACCTCGGGGCGGGTCGCCTCGATCGAGGTCGCCGCCTACGCGAAGGTCGACAAGGGGCAGATCCTCGCGTGGATCGACGCGCCCGAGGTGGGGCGCGCCATCGCGGATCTGCTGCGCGCGCGGGCGCGCGCCGAGGTCGCGCACCGCAAGCTCGCGCGGCAGCTCGAGCTCGACAAGGAGCGGGCGACGAGCGCCAGCGCCGTCGACGACGCGCGCGCGGAGGCGCTGGTCGCCGACGCGGATCTGTCGGCCGCGCGGACGTGGGTCGGGAGCCTCGGCGCCAACGAGCCGCCCGTCGGCCTCGCGCCTGGCGCCCCGATCCCCGCGAGGGTCGCCATCCGCGCGCCGATCGCGGGCGTGGTGCTGAAGCGGTCGGTCGTCGTCGGCGGCGCGGTCTCGCCGGAGCGCCCGCTCTTCGAGATCGCCTCGCCGGACGCGCTGATCGTGCTCGCGCACGTGCCGGAGACCGCCAAGCTCCCGCTCCCTGGCGACAAGGTCTCGATCGCGGCGCGCGCCAAGGACGCGAAGGCGTGCAGCGGCACCGTCGCGGCCGACGCGGCCGTCTACGACGCCGCCACCCGCACGCGTGCCCTGCGGATCACGCCGGACGCGGCCTGCGCGGGGCTCGCGGCCGGCGGGTTCGCCGACGTGGGCGTGAGCGAAGCGACCCCCGGCGCCTCGGTCCTGGTCGTGCCACGCGCGGCGATCGTCGACGTCCGTGGGACGCCGGTGGTCTTCGTCGAGAAGGGGCCAAAGGGGGACTTCGTCGTGCGCGGCGTGCGCACCGCCGGCGGCGCCGAGGGTGAGGACGTGGTCGTCGAGACCGGCCTCTCCGCCGGCGACCGCGTGGTCGTGGTCGGGGCGCTCCTGCTCAAGGGCGAGCTGCTCCGCTCGGAGTTCGAATGATCGGCTGGCTGGTCGCGTGGTCGCTCCGCTGGCGCGTGCTCGTCATCCTCGCCGTCCTGGGGTTCTGCGCGATCGGCGTGCGCGCGTGGCTCTCGCTGCCGCTCGACGCGGTGCCCGACACGACGAACGTCCAGGTCCAGGTGCTCACCAACGCGCCGGGGCTGTCGCCGCTCGAGGTCGAGCAGCTCGTCACCCGGCCGGTCGAGCTCGCCATGACGGGCATCCCGGGCGTCGAGCAGATCCGCTCGACCTCGCGCGCCGCCGTCTCCGCGGTCACCGTCGTCTTCCGCGACGACGTCGATTTCCAGCTCGCGCGCTCGCTCGTCGCGCAGCGGCTCCCCGCGGCGCGCGAGGCCATCCCGAGCGCCGCCGGGCGCCCCGAGGTCGGCCCGTTCACCACCGGGCTCGGCGAGATCTACCACTTCACGATCGCGTGGCCCGGCCACTCGCCGCGCGACGTTCGCACGCTGTTCGACTGGGAGATCGCCTACACGCTGCGCGCGGTCCCGGGCGTGGTGGAGGTGAACGGCTGGGGCGGCGAGTCGCGCCAGATCGAGGTTCGCTTGCGCGAGCGAGACCTGCGCGCGCTGCACGTCTCGCAGCGCGAGGTCGAGGAGACGCTGCTCGCGGCCGGGAGCAACGCCGGCGGCGGCGCGCTCGTGCGCGGCGAGGAGCAGGTGCTGGTGCGCCTCGACGGCCAGTACCGCACGGTCGACGACGTCGCCGACCAGGTGGTCACGACCCACGACGACGTCGCGATCCGCGTCCGCGACGTCGCCACGGTGCGCGACGGCAGCGCGTTCCGGCAGTCCGCGGCGACCGCCGACGGCACGGGCGAGACCGTCTACGGCATGGTGCAGATGATCGCGGCCGGCAACGCGCACGAGGTCGCCGAGCGCGTGAAGGCGCGGCTCGAGGAGATCCAGAAGCGCCTGCCGCCGGGCGCGAAGATCGAGCCCTTCTACGACCGCGCCGCGCTGGTCGACAAGGTGCTCTCGACGGTCAAGCGCTCGCTCGTCGAAGGCGGCATCGTCGTCGTCGCCGTGCTGCTCGCGTTCCTCGGCGACGCCGCGGCGGGGATCGTCGTCGCCACCGCGATCCCGATCTCGATGCTCGGCGCGTTCGCGCTGATGAGCGCGTTCGGCATGAGCGGCAACCTGATGAGCCTCGGCGCGATCGACTTCGGCCTCGTGGTCGACGGCGCGGTCGTCGTCGTCGAGGGGGCGCTCGCCGCGATGGCGGCGCGTCGCTTCTCGGCCCGCACGGCGCTCGAGGAGGAAGGGCGCGCCGTCGGCACGCCGATCGCGTTCGGCGTCTTCATCATCGGCGTGGTGTACGTGTCGGTGCTGCTGCTCGAGGGGGTCGAGGGGAAGATGTTCCGGCCGATGGCCTGGACCGTCCTCTTCGCGCTCGGCACCTCGCTCGTGCTCGCGTTCACGTGGATCCCCGCGGTCGCGTCGCTCGCCCTCCGGCGCGCGCACGAGGGCGACGTCTTCCTGATGCGCTGGATCCGTCGCGCGTACACGCCGGTGCTCGACGCGCTCTTGCGAAGGCCGCTCGCGGCCGCGCTCCTGGCGGCCGGCCTGGTCGCCGTCGGGCTCGCGGCGGGGGCCACGCGGGGCGCCGAGTTCATCCCGCGGCTCGAGGAGGGGGACTTCGCCATCCAGATCACGCGCCCGCCGAGCGTCTCGCTCGACGAGGCGATCCGCGGCACGAGCGACGTCGAGCGCGTGCTGCGCGCGTTCCCCGAGGTGCGTCGCGTCGTCTCGCGCACCGGCAGCCCCGACGTCGCGACCGACGTGATGGGCGTCGATCAGAGCGACGTGTTCGTGATCCTCGCGCCCCGCTCCGAGTGGAGATCGGCCCGCACGCGCGAGGAGCTGGTCGAGAAGATGTCGGCCGCCGTGAACCACGCGCTGCCCGGCACGGCCTTCGGCTTCACCCAGCCGATCGAGATGCGCTTCCAGGAACTGCTCGGCGGCATGAAGAGCGACGTCGGCGTCAAGGTGCACGGCGACGACCTCCCGACGCTCACGCGCCTCGCGGAGGAGATCCGCGGCGTGCTCGCGCACACCACCGGCGCGGCGGACGTGCGCATGGAGCCGACGTCCGGGCTGCCGCTCGCGACGATCCACCCCGATCTGCGGCGCAGCGCGCGCCTCGGCGTGCGCGCCGACGAGGTGCGCGTCGCCGTCGAGTCGCTGCGCGCGGGGCGCGAGGTCGGCCTGCTGGTCGAGGGGGAGCGTCGGTTCCCCGTCGTCGTGCGCGCCGACGCGCCGCCGCCGCCCACGACGGCGCAGCTCGCGGCGTTCCCCATCGTGCTCGCCGAGGGGCGCACGCTGCCGCTCGGCGACCTCGCCGACGTCGCCATCGAGGAAGGGCCGGCGCAGATCAGCCGCGAGGCCGCGCGTCGGCGCGTGCTCGTCGAGTGCAACGTGCGCGGGCGGGATCTCGCCGGGTTCGTGCAGGAGGTGCAGCGCAAGGTCTCGGGCCTCGCGCTGCCGCCCGGCTACCACGTCTCGTTCTCCGGGCAGTACGAGAACCTCGCGCACGCGGCGACGCGCCTCGCGATCGTCGTGCCGGCGACGCTGGTCGCGATCTTCCTGGTGCTCTACCTCGCCTTCCACGAGATCGTGCCGGCGCTGTTGATCTTCTTGAACGTCCCGGTCGCCGCGTCGGGCGGGCTCATCTCGCTCTGGGCGCGCGGGCTGCCGCTGTCGATCTCCGCGGCGGTCGGCTTCATCGCGCTGTTCGGCGTCGCCACGTTGAACGGCGTGGTGCTCCTCTCGGCGGTGATGCGCCGCGAAGAGGACGGGCTCTCCTCGCGCGACGCGGCCCGCGCCGCCGCGCACGAGCGGCTCCGGCCGGTGCTCACGACCGCCGTCGTCGCCTCGCTCGGGTTCCTGCCCATGGCGATCGCGACCGGCACCGGGGCCGAGGTGCAGCGGCCGCTCGCGACGGTCGTGATGGGCGGCCTCGTCACCGCGACGCTGCTCACGCTCGGCGTGCTGCCGACGCTGTGGGCCTTCGCTCGTCGGAATCGCCGCGCGGACTGAGCGCTTGCGTGCGCACGGCTCAGCGGGCGCGGAGCAGCACGTGCACGTCGAGCAGGTTCTTGCCGCTCGGCGAAGCGGCGATCGCCGCGCCGTGGCGTTCGAGGAACGGCGCGTCGTCGAACGCCGCGAGCGCTTCGAGCGCGTCGGCCTTTGTGTCTTCCGGCAACCCGCCCGTGACGAGCGCGCCCGCGAGCCCCGAGGCGCCGTCGACGCCGTCGGAGGCGAGGCACGCCAGCGCGACGCCGGCCGGGAGCCCGCCCTTCCATGCGAGCAGCGCGAGTCGCGTCGCCCGACCGCCCCGCCCCGGCTTCGTCGGCAGGACGACGCGCGGCTCGGCGACGCGCACGAGCGCGTGCCCCGGCGCGAGGTCGCGCGCAGCGGCGCAGTACGCCGTCGCCAGTGCGTCGACGGGCTCGCCCGAGGACGGCAGGACGCGCACGGCGTAGCCCGCCCGTTCCGCTCGATCGGCCGCGTGCCACGCGAGATCCTCGGGCGCGGCGATCACGCGGGACTGCACGCGGTCGGCCCCCGGCGCGCCGACCGCCAGCGGCGTCGACCACGCGGCGTCGGGGATGGCGTTCCACCGAGGCGCCCACCGCGCGACGGTCGCGCGTGCTTCGGCGACCGACGACGGATCGGGGACCGCGGGCCCCGAGCCCACGATCCACCCCGCCTCGTCGCGCGCGCCGCGGCTCAGCACGTCGGACGCGATCAACGTCGTCACGCGGCCTCGCGGCGGGCCATCCGCCCGCTCGAGCCCGAAGATCGCCGCGCGCGCGAGCCCGCCGCCCTTGATGCGCGAGAGGTGGCGGCGGACGAGGTTCACGTCGTCGATCGGGGCGCCGCTGGCGAGCAGCTCGGCCACGAGCGCGCGCTTCGCGTCGAGGGGCAGCCCGACGCTCGGCGCGCAGGCGAGCGACGAGGCGCCGCCGGAGATCAGCGCCAACAGTCGACCGTGCTTACGCTGCGCCGCGAGGGCGGCCGCCGTCAGCGCGGCCTGGGCCACCTGCACGCTCCGCCGGTCCGGGACCGGGTGCGCGGCGAAGTGCACCTCGACCCCCTCGAGGCCGCTGACGTCGGTCCCCTCCGTCGTGATCACCATCGCGCGCTCGACGTTCGCGCCGTAGCGCTCGCGCGCCGCACGCGCCATCGCGGGCGCCCCCTTGCCGATCGCGACCACGCTCGTCGGCGGCGCGCCGCGCGCGGGGGGGGCGTCGAGCGCCGCGAGCGCGTCGCTCGTGGCGCGTCGGAGATCGATCCCCTCCACCGCGCCGGAGGCGATCGCGAGCGCGTCGCGCGCCGCCGCGGAGCCCGCCGGATCGCTCACTCCACCCGCCGATCGCCGGCGTCGACGACGTGCGCGCCGACCATGCCGTGCCACGCGAGACCGAGCGTGAGCAGCGCGACGCGCGTGCCGGGATCGCTCTGCCCGTCGAGGCGAGGGGCCGACCAGCGCAGCGCGCCGCCGACGCGCAGCCAGGGGCCGCTCGCGCGCGCCGCCAGAGGCAGCTCGAGACCGAGGCCGAGGTGAAGCCCCGGGCGCTGCGTCGACGGTCCCTCGACGGCGCTCCACCACGCGCCGACCTCGAGGCCGAGCGAGTCGAGCACGAGATCGGGGAACGCGTGCCCCGACTCCTTCGCCTTCAGGAAGCGAATGGGGAAGAGCGGCCGCAGCTCGACCGCCGCGAGGAAGCCGCGTTTGTAGTCGCCGGGCGCGGTCGCCTTGGCGAGCGCGTCGGTCTCCTCGTACTGGACGACGAACCCCGCGCTCTCGAAGTACCGCACGCGCGCGTCGACCGACGCGACGGGGCGCTTCTGGCCGAGCAGAACGCCGCCGGCCAGCCCGATCGAGAGATCGAGGTCGCCGTCGAGCCGCCCGTACGCGCCGTCGCCCGTCGAGGCGCGGGCCGCGCGCGGCCCGGACAGCGCCGACAAAAGCGCCGCCGCCGCGCAAGCCAAGGCTGCGCGGCGGAAGCGGGGACGAGCGTTCGTCGTCATCCTTCGATCGGCGATCAAACGAAGGAGTCTCCGTTCGATCGGCGCTGGATCAATCGTAGTACTCGTTGCCGAGGTGGGTGATGAGCTCTTCGCGCATCATCCAGCGCATCGTGTTCTTCAGCTTCATCGACTGGATGAACAGGTCGTGCTCGGGGGTGAGCCCGGGCGCCGTCATCGGCGACTTGAAGTAGAAGGACAGCCACTCCTGGATGCCGTGGAAGTTCGCGCGGCTGGCGAGGTCCATGAGCAGCGCGAGATCGAGGACGATCGGCGCCGCGAGGATCGAGTCGCGGCAGAGGAAGTCGACCTTGATCTGCATCGGGTACCCGAGCCATCCGAAGATGTCGAGGTTGTCCCACCCCTCCTTCGCGTCACCGCGCGGCGGGTAATACTCGATGCGGACCTTGTGGTAGATGTTGCCGTAGAGCTTCTGATTGAGCGTCGGCTGCAGGATGTGCTCGAGCACGCCCAGCTTGCTGACCTCCTTCGTCTTGAAGTTCTCCGGATCGTCGAGCACCTCGCCGTCGCGGTTGCCGAGGATGTTCGTCGAGAACCAGCCGCGGAGGCCGAGCAGACGCGCCTTGAGGCCGGGCGCGAGGATCGTCTTCATCAGCGTCTGGCCGGTCTTGAAGTCCTTGCCGCTGATCGGGACGTTGCGCTCGCGCGAGAGCTCCCACATGGCCGGGAAGTCCACGGTCATGTTGGGCGCGCCGTTCGCGAACGGGACCCCCTGCTTGAGACACGCGTACGCGTAGATCTGCGAGTTGCTGATCGACGGGTCGCTGTCCTTGAGCCCCTGCTCGAAGGCCGCGAGCGACTGCTGGACCGCGGTCGGCTCCTGGTAGATCTCGGTCGAGCCGCACCACACCGCGGTGCCGCGGTCGCAGCCGTTGGTCTTCAGGAACGTCTTGATGTCCTGCTCGACCTGCTCCGCCATCTCCCACTTGTCTTTGCCCTTCTTCACGTTCGGGCCGTGAAGGCGCTTGACGTACTCGGGGTAGAAGACGGCCGGCATCGGCTTGATCGTCTGGAGCTCGTCCTTCACGAGGTCGAGGTGCTCCTTGCCGAGCACCTCCGCGTGGACGGCGCTCTCGTACGCGGTGTCGGGGAAGAGATCCCAGCCGCCGAACACGACGTCGTTCAGCTGCGCGATCGGCAGGAAATCCTTGATCAGCGGCGAGCGGTTGTCCGTTCGCTTGCCGAGCCGGATGGTGCCCATCTGCGTGAGCGACCCGATGGGATCCCCCTTGCCCTTACGCGCGAGCATCGCGCCCGCAATCGTGGTCGTGGCGACGGCACCCAGGCCGGGGAGGAGGATGCCGAGCTTCCCCTCGGGCTTCTTGATGGAGACGGGCTGCTTCACGCGAGTGGCTCCTGGTTAATCACCGATTCGTGGCCTGCGCGTAGCACGACGCGCGCGCCCTTGGAACGTTCCGCTGCACGACCGTTAGCATTTCACGGACCGCGCACCTCGAACGCGACATCCTCGGCGCGCGCAGCGATTTGGCGCCCGCGGCGTGCGCGCGTGAAGCTCCGCGGTGTCGTCGATCGGAGACACCCTGTCGCAACTCCGACGCCAGCGGGCGTCGATCGTCGGCGGTCCACCGCTACCGTTTGCCGAAGCTCGCGGGCAGCGTCGGCGCGGGTGCGCCGCGCAAGATGGAGTAGCGGACGAGGTTCCCCATGACGCGCGCCACGTACGCGCGCGTCTCGAGGAACGGCACGCGCTCGAGGAACAGGTCGGCGTCGAGCGCGCCTGCTTCGCCGAGCCAACGACGCACCGCGGGGCCGCCCGCGTTGTAGGCGGCGATCACCAGCGGCGTGGCGGCGGCGCGGCGGCTGGCGTCGTCGCCGAGCGGGAGCGAGGGGGCGAGCTCGCGGTACAGCGCGCCGAGGTGGCGCGCGCCGAGATCGAGCTGGATCCAAGGCGACTGGATGCGCGCGACGTCGTCGGGATCGAGCACGAAGCCGGCGTCCTTCGCGGTCGCGGCCGCCGTCGCGGGCATCAGCTGCGCGAGCCCCAGCGCCCCCGCCGGTGAGACCGCGCCGACGCGAAACGCGCTCTCCTGGCGCAGGATCGCGTCGACGAGCCCTGGCGGGAGCCCCTCGCGCGCCTCGAGCGCCTCGACCAGCGGCGCCCACGGCGTGGGGTACGCGCAGCGCCACGCCCACGCACGCGTCGGGTCCGGCGGGAGCGAGAGATCCAGGTGGTTGCCGATCGACCAGGAATCGTGTGGCGCCTCGACCGTGCTCGCGAGGGCGCAACGCGAGGGGTCGTCCTTCGCGAGCCCGGCCGGCAGCCGCGCCCGCGCGTCGGCGTCGAGGCCGCCGAGGTGCAGGAGCGACGCGGGCTCGGGGAGCGAGGCCGCGCCGAACGGGACGATCGGGCCCGCAGGCCAGGCGGGAGGCGCGGCTCCGAGGCGCGCGAGGCGCGTGCGCGCCGCGAGATCGAGGTGACTCCAAGGCTGCGTCGTCGAGAGCCGCTCGAGCTCCGCGATCGCGGTCGCCTTGTCGCCAGCACGCTCGGCCGCGATGGCCGCGAGGAGCGCGACCCGCGCTTGCGCGAACGAGTCCTTCTCGTAGGCGGCGGCGCCGATGGCCTGGAACGCCTTGCGCGCGTCGGCGGGCTTGCCCGCCTCGAGCAGCGCGATCGCCCGCGCCCGGCGCGCCTCGCGGGCGTTGCCTTCCTGGCCCGGCGCCTTGGCGCAGCTCCCCTTCGAGTAGCGATCGTACGCGTCGATCGCGTCGCTCCAGCGCCCGTGCAGCCAGCGGAGCTGCGCGGCGAGGTAGCTCGCCTCGCACGCGTGACGCGCGGTCGGGTGAGCCTTGGCGAAGGCCTCGTACTCGAGGATCGCCGCGTCGTCGTCCCCTCCCCGGCTCTTGGCGCGCGCGGCGTGGAAGGCGTCCGATTGCGCGTCCGCGTCGTTCGCGAGCCGGGCCGCCGCGGCGAGCGCCGGCGCCGCCCTCGCGTAGGCGTGCGCGCGGTAGAGCGCCCAGCCGCGCGCCCGCGCGAGCTTGCGGGCGTCGAC
>CAIXWQ010000057.1 GCA_903923175.1 uncultured delta proteobacterium
CTCCAGCCGCCGAAGCAGCGGTGCGACGAACCGGTCGAAGCGGGCCAGCACGGCGGCGTCGAGCTCGTGCACTTCCATAAGTGCACCGGTGCAGCTTTGTTGACCCGACCGCCAAGTTTTCTACGGCCGGGTAATACTCAGCCCGCGCCGCGCGGCGCCCAGTGTCGACAGACGGGCAGGACGCCGCACCCCTCGCAGCGGACGGGGTCGCGCTTCGAGGGGCATCGACCCGCCATGCCGAGGTGGCAGAGCGCGAAATCGAAGCGCGTGGGGTCGCGCGCGTCGAAGCGCCGGAGCGCGTCGGTGATCTCGACGGTGGTGCGGAACGAGGTGCCGGCGCGGCGCGTGAGCCCGAGGTTCTTGGCGAGCTTGTGGATGTGCACGTCGACCGGCACGAGCAGCTGGGCCGGATCGACCTGCGCGCGCCACAGGCCGAGGTCGACGCCGTCGGGGCCGCGGACCATCCAGCGCAGCAGCAGCAGCAGCCGCTTGCAGCCACTCGCGCCGCGCGGATCGGGCAGCAGGTGGCGGGCGCCGCGCCCCGCGCGCTGGTCGAGCTTCCCCTCGCGCCGGATTGCGTCGACGAAGCGCGCGAGCGCCTCGCGCAGATCGCCCTCGGTGTCGCGGAGCGCGCCGCCGAGCGCCGCGCCGAGCGAGCCGTGCGCGCGCTGGACGCGCCGCGCGCCGACGAGCAGCCCGGCGAGATCGTCGCCGGTGTAGACGCGGTGGACCCAGCCGCGCAGCTTCCTGCGGACGGCGGGCTCGTCGTCGGCCGCGCGCGTGAGGCTCGGGCCGAGGCGCTCGAGGGCGTCGGCGAGCTTGGCGCGCAGCGCGGTGACGTTGCCGAAGGCGACCGAGGAGGCCACGAGCGCGACCAGCTCGGCGTCGAGCGGCGCATGCGCGTAGCGGTGCACGAACTCGACCGGATCGGTCTTCACGCGGGCGGCGCGATCGCAGCGGTCGAAGACCTCCTCGAGCGCGCGGTGCACGGCCCCCCCCGCGGCGAGGCGGTCGACTCTGGGCGCGCGCGGCATCGGCGCACTCTAGGACCGAACGGGGCGATCGACGAACCCGCGCCTC
The DNA here is from genome assembly GCA_903923175.1 of uncultured delta proteobacterium. Taxonomy (GTDB): domain Bacteria; phylum Myxococcota_A; class Polyangia; order Polyangiales; family JADJMO01; genus CAIXWQ01. Next base: position 1,081 of record CAIXWQ010000057.1, read on the forward strand.
GACACGCCGTGACACGCCACGACTCGCCGCGACACGCCGCAGCGCGCCGCGCGGGAGCTCGACGGTGCGCGCGTGCGGGCCGCGCGTCCGTGCCATGATGATCGGCCCATGTCCTGGAGCGAGCGCCTCTCCCCTCTCGACGCGGCCTTCCTGCACATGGAGGAGTCGCCGTCGGCGCACATGCACGTCGGCGCGGTCGTGGTCTTCCGCGGCAAGCCGCCGAGCTACCGCGAGCTGTGCGCGCACGTGGAGGCGCGGCTCGAGTTCGTGCCGCGCTACCGGCAGCGCGTGGAGATGGTGCCGCTCGGCCGGCCGGTGTGGGTCGACGACGAGCACTTCGACCTCGAGTACCACGTGCGCCACACCGCGCTGCCGAAGCGCGACCCGGACGAGCCCGAGGACGCGTCGCTCAAGCGCCTGGCCGGGCGGCTGCTCTCGCAGCGGCTCGATCGCGGCAAGCCGCTCTGGGAGCTCTGGTACATCGAGGGGCTCGGCGACGATCGCGTGGCGATCCTCTCGAAGACGCACCACTGCATGGTCGACGGCGTGTCGGGGGTCGATCTCGCGACGGTGCTGCTCGACGCCGATCCGAGCCCGCCGCGCGGCGCCGGGAGCCTGGAGCGCCTGGAGCGCCCCAAGCGCTGGGAGGCGCGCGAGGCGCCGTCGCGCGTGGAGCTGATGGCGACGTCGCTGCGCGATCAGGTCACGCAGCCGATCCAGCTCGCGCGCGAGGCCATCAAGAGCGCGTCCGACGACGTGCAGCGCGTCGCGGAGGAGAACCCGCGCGCGCTCGAGGCGCGCAAGCTCGTCGACGATCTGCTCGCGGGGATGAAGCCGCTGCTCGGGATCGCCCAGCTCGGCTTCGCGCCGGAGTCGTCGCTCAACCGGCCGATCGGCCCGCATCGCCGCTTCGAGATGCTGCAGCTCCAGCTCTCGCGCGTGAAGGAGGTGCGCGCGGCGTTCGGCGGCACGGTGAACGACGTCGTGCTCGCCATCGTCGCCGGCGCGCTGCGCACGCTGCTTCGCCAGCGCGGAGAGCCGACCACGGGCGAGCTGCGCGTGATGGTGCCGGTGAGCGTGCGCTCGGCCGAGCAGCGCGGGACGCTCGGCAACCAGGTGGCGGCGATCTTCTGCCCGCTGCCGATCGGCGAGGCCGATCCGGTGGCGCGGCTCACGCGTGTGCGCGAGTCGATGCAGGGGCTCAAGGAGAGCAAGCAGGCGGTCGGCGCGCAGGCGCTCACCCGCCTCGGCGATTTCGCGCCGCCGACGCTCGCCGCGCAGGCCGCGCGGCTGCTCGCGACCACGCGCTCGTTCAACCTCGTGGTGACCAACGTGCCGGGGCCGCAATTCCCGCTCTACCTGCTCGGCTGCGAGCTGCTGGCCTGCTACCCGGTGGTGCCGCTCGCGCCGCAGACCACGCTCGGCGTCGCGCTGCTGAGCACCAACGGCGTCATCGGCGTCGGGGTGACGGCCGACGCCGACACGCGCGACATCGGCGCGTTCGCGACGGCGATGGAGCGCGCGCTCGACGAGCTGGTGGAGCTCGCGACGCGCAAGCTCGATCGCGAGGCGTGAGCCCGAGCGCCGCGGCGCACGCGTGAGCCCGGTCGAGGCCCACGCCCACGCCGCACGCGCCCGGAGCACGCTCAGGCGCGGCGCGCTTCGACGACGGCGACCGGCGAGTGCGTCGGCGTCACGCCCGAGAGCCGGAGGCCGGCCTTCGCGAAGAGCGCGCCGAACTCCTCGGCGGTGCGCTCGCGGCCGGTGAGCATCACCAGCATGTTCAGATCGAGCAACGCGGCGGGCGAGGGGGGCCCCGCTCCGTCGATCAGCATCTCGACGACCACGACGCGCCCCTCGGGCGCCATCGCCGCGCGCACGTTCGTGAGGATGCGCACGCACTCGTCGTCGCTCCAGTCGTGCAGGATGTGCTTGAGCAGGTAGACGTCGCCGCCCGCGGGTACGCTCTGGAAGAAGTCGCCGGCGACGCGATCGACGCGGCTTGCGACGCCCGTATGCTCGAGCGTGGCGCTCGCGCCCTCGACGACCTCCGCGCGGTCGAAGAGCACGCCGCGCGCGCCGGCCTCGCGCTGCAGCACCGCGGCCACAAAGGCGCCGTGCGAGCCGCCCACGTCGACGACCGTGCGCGCGTCCTGGAACGAGTACGCGGCGAGCACCGCCTGCATCGCCATCGCCGACATGCCGCTCATCGCCTCGGCGAAGTGGAAGCCCTCGTCGGCGTTCTTCTCGTAGTACTCCCACACGTCCATCCCGAGCGCCGCGGGAGCCGCGGGCTTTCCTGTGCGCACGCTGTCTTCGAGGTGCCCCCACGGCAGCCAGTGGCCGGGCGCCATCTCGGCGATGATCAGCGAGCGCATCGAGCCGGGCACGTCGGAGCGGAGCGACTCGCCGAGCGGCGTGAGCGCGAAGCGACCGCCCGGCTCGGGCGTGAGCACGCCGACGGTGGCGATGCCGCGCATCAGGCGGTGGACCGACGACGCATCGGCGCCGATCGCCGCGGCGACCTCGGCGGCGGTGCGCGGGCCGTGGGCGAGCCGGTCGGGGATGCCGAGACGCGCGGCGGTCGCGACGGCCTGCGCGGCCCACATGCCGGAGACGAGGTGGAAGATGGCGGCGGGCGGCGGGAGCTGGTTCGGATCGTTCACGTGGGTTCCCCTTCGTGGCGGTGCCGTGCGGGCAAATGAGGGCGCGCCTCGCAGACGCGCGCTTCGCGTCCCGAGCTCGCCGCCCCTCGCTCAGCCTACGGGCAAGCCGCGCCGACGCGGCGCGCGCAGACGCACGAAAAACCGCCTCCGCACGGCTTCGATGGTCGAACGAGCGAGGTCGCGTCGCTCGACGACGACGGCGCGCGAACGTGCGCGCTTCAGGGGGTGAGCTTCGGCGGGTACTCGAAGCTCCACCGACGATCGGTCGCGCGATCCCAGATCTCGAGCTTGTTCGGGCGATCGCTGTCGGGGATGCGCACCTTGACGCTCGTGACGAGGCCGCGCGCGTAGACGTCGCCGGCGTAGTCGTCGTCGGCGATCAACGGGAAGCTGAAGCGCACGCGCTCGAGCAGCGTGGGGCCGGAGTAGAGCTCGGCGGCGAAACGGCCGAAGCGCCGCACGACCGCTTGCTTGCTCGGGAGCTTCTCGCGCTCGACCTTGTCGACGGTGATGGCCCCCTTGGCGAAGGTCACCGTCAGGACGAAGACGGCGTCGCTGACGAGCGGCGAGGGGTCGGGCGCGATCGGGCGCTCCGCGTCGGGGAACCAGCCGCCCTCGCGAGCGACCGCGTCGGGGCGCGCGGCGTCCGGCGTGCCGGGCGCGTCGGGGCCCGCGTCGGCGCGCGCGTC
>CAIXWQ010000058.1 GCA_903923175.1 uncultured delta proteobacterium
CGACGGCTGGCTCGGCGACGGCCTCGTGTGCACGCCGAAGGCGCTCCACACGCAGCTCGGCACGTGGAACCCGAAGACCGGGGCCTTCCGGCTGCGCGACTCGAACGCCGCGTCCGACTACGACCTCACGTTCAAGCTCGGCGGCCCGAACGCGGGGAGCACGTGGTACCCCATCCTCGGCGACTGGGACGGCGACGGCGCGTCGACGGCGGGGCTCTACGAGATCAGCGGCTCGTCGTGGGCGCTGGCGAGCGTGAACGCCGACGACCCGCCGAGCTCCTCGTTCGCCTGGGGCGGCGCGGGGGCGCTCGGCTTCGTGGGCGACTGGAACGGCGACGGCACGTTCGGCATCGGCGTCTACCGCCCTGCCACGGGCCTCTTCCTCTTCCGCAACGACCCGAGCGCGGGCGGCATCGACATCGAGATCGACACGGACTGGTTCGGCTACACCCCGGTCGTCGGCGACTGGGACGGCAATGGCTCCCTCACGTTCGGCGCCTTCGACCAGGCCGCCGGCGTCTTCCGCCTGCGGAACTCGCTGGACGCCGGGGCGCCCGACCTCGAGTTCGCGTTCGGCGCGCCGCAGAACCTCCCGCTCGCCGGCGACTGGGACGGAGACGGCAAGACGACGATTGGCACGTTCGACCCCCTGACGCGCGAGTGGCAACTTCGCAATGACAACTCCGCCGGGCCCGCGGACTACCGGTTCGTGTTCGGCGAGCCGGGCGACCTGCCGGTCGTGGGGGTGTGGAAGAAGCCGTAGGCGGGCGCTCGGCCCGCCGCGACCGCCGCGTTCGCCAGCAGCCGCTCGATCTCCCTCACCGTCTCCACGTCGTCGCCAATCATCCCCTTCATCGACTGGATACGTCGCACCACCACGAGCGCGATCTGCTCCTCGATCGTCCCGTCGGCATAGGCCCAGTAGACCTGCGCGAAGCGCCCGTCGCGGTGACAGCGGCCCTCGATCTGCACCATCTGGATCGCCGACCACCGCAGATCGTGGATGACCTCGGAGCGCGGTGCTTCATTGTGCTCGCCTTGGTGGAGCGAGATGCCCTCTTCCACGGTGAAGAGCGCGACCTTCACCGCGCCCCGCTGAAAGCGCAGGCGCTCCTCCTCGCGCGCGCCGGCCGCTAGGCCGCCGTGCACGAGCGCGCACGCGACGCCGCCCGCCTCGAGCTCGGCGCGCATCGCCTCGAGCGTCTCGAGGAACGCGACCGAGATGGCCACCTGATGGCCGTTGTCGAGGAGCTCGCGCACGAGCTCCACGGTGCCCGGCGCGCGCAGGAGCGAGCCCTTCTGGCGCAGCCGCAGCGTGGCCGCGAGCGCCGAGCGCGGGTCGCGGCCGCCGGGCGCGAGGTCGAGCTCGCGCCGGAACTCGGTCCACGCGCGGTCGTAGAGCGCGCGCGCCCCGGGATCGAGGTCGATGGGCGTGAGCATGCGGCTCACCTCGGGCCAGCCCGCGATGTCCTCGGGGCGGCGGCGGACGCCGGCCGGCGGCGCGCCGTCGAAGAGCATCGCGCGCACGCGCTCGCAGTCCGCCGGATCGCCGCGCCACGACCACTTGCCGTACGCGCCGCGCGAGACGCCGAGGCCCCGCGCGGGGCACCACCCCCCGACGGCCTACAGGTCCGCGGCGCGGCTGCCGGTCACGCTCGCGAGCAAGGGCGCGAGGTACGAGAGCTCGAGCGGGTTCTGCCCCGCGGTCGCCGAGAGCCACAGCGCGAAGCGCGCGGCCGCGTTCAGCTTCGCCGCGAGCTTCGAACGCGCCGCCGTGGGGTTCTTGCAGCGGTGGCTCTCGTCCCACACGACGACGTCGAACGTCGCCGCGCTGCCCGCGCGCGCGAGGCCCTTCTTCGTGCGGATCTTCGCGCGCTGCGCGGCGGTGACCTCGAAGAGCTTGCCGAGCCGCTCGTAGTTCATGAGCACGACGGTGCGCCCGCCGTCGCCCATCGCGAGCACCGTGCGCCGCCAGTGCGCGACCACCGCGAGCGGGCACACGATGAGCACCGTCTTCGCCCACGGCAGCCGCAGGATCGCCTCCCACGCGCTGATCGTCTTGCCGAGGCCGACGTCGTCGGCGAGCAGGAACCCCGGCCGCCCGGCCGCGGCCGCCGCGACGATCGCGCGCACCGCGTCGAGCTGGTGCGGCCTCGGTACGAGCGCGCCCGTCGGCGGCGCCGCGGGCCGCTCCGCGTCGCCGTTCAGCGTGCGCTCGATCTCGCGCTCCCACGAGAGAAGCGCCGGCACGAACGGCGAGAGCGCGGCCGGCAGCGCGGCCCCGCGGTACACGAAGGCGCCATTCTCGGCCTCCCAGCGCGCGCCGGCGCCGCTCGCCACGGCGCGCATCGCGAAGGGGACGTCGAGCACGTGGGCGCGCGCGGAGGACGCGGCGGTCGCGGCGGTCGCGGCGCGGCGTGCGGGGGCGGAGACCGTGCGCTTCGGGCGGAGGAGGGCCACGGCGCGTACGTAGCAGGGACGCGCGGGCGCGTCGGCCTCGTCGCTTTGGCGATCGAAAGGTCGCGCCGCTGCCCCCGCGCGCGAAGTGAACTACCGTCGGCGCATGCGCGTCGCGGCCCTCGTCGTTCTGCCCGTCGTCCTCGCCGCGTCGCC
>CAIXWQ010000059.1 GCA_903923175.1 uncultured delta proteobacterium
CAGCATGTTGGTCATGCCGGCCAGGGTCTGGTTGAGGTCGAGCACCACGGGGGCGATCGTCTGCCGGCGCGCGAACGTGAGCAGCTGGCGCGTCAGGTCGGCCGACCGCCGGGCCGCCGTGCGGATCTCCGTGAGGTCCTGATGCAGCGGCAGCGACGGATCGAGCGCGTCGAGCGCGAGCTCGGTGTAGCCGAGGATCACCCCGAGCATGTTGTTGAAGTCGTGGGCCACGCCCCCCGCGAGCCGGCCGATCGACTCCATCTTCTGCGCCTGCTGCAGCTGGGCCTGGAGCGCCGCGCGCTCCTCCTCGGCGCGCCTGCGGTCGGTGATGTCCGTCATGACCATGCAGCCCGCGATGACCTGGCCGACGTCGTCGAAGATGGGGGCCGCGCTCACCAGCTGGTGCGCGATCGAGCCGTCCTTGCGGACGATGGACCGCTCCTCGCCGACGGTCCTCGCGCCCACGAGGCTGCGGGAGAGCGCGAGCCCGCCGAGCTCGCCCTCGTTGCCCGCGGCGTCGAGGTCACGCCAGGAAGGCTGCACGTCGATCAACGGAAGGTCGACGTACGAAGGCTCGTCTTCGATCCCCAGCAGGCGTCGCGCCGCGGGGTTCACGATCCGGAGCGTCATGTCCGGCATGCTCACGAGGACCATCGAGGCCGGCGACTGCTCGAACGACTGCTCCAGCAGCCGCTTGGTGGTGCGCAGCGCCTCCTCGGCCCGCCGGCGCTCGGTGATGTCGTAGAGCACGACCAGGTGGTTGCCCGCGAGCTCCTGCGGCAACGGCGCGGCGCTCGCGAGGACCGTCCTGGCCGAGCCGTCCTTGCAACGGATGGCGACCTCCTGCGGCGCGAAAGCCTCGCCGGCGCCGAGCGAGCGCTCGAGCTCACGCTGCCACGCCTCGGCTACGAGCCGCCGATACTCGGCGTCGGGATACGCGCGCGACCACCAGTCGGCGAGCGTGGGGATGTCCTGCAGCGTGTAGCCGAAGGCCTTCACGAACGCGGGGTTGAGGTACGTGACGAGCAGCTGCTCGTCGTTGAGCGCCATCGGCACGGGCACGATGTCGAGCACGACGCGGAAGCTCGGCTCCACGGGCTTCGCGCGCGCGGCCTCGGGCACGCCGCCCTCGACCGCCGCTTCGCGCTCACGCTCGGTCGCCATGGCAGACACTCCCGCCCCTCGGCACGCGCCGTGTTCACGGCAGAGCCCATGCCGGAGAACGAGACCTCACCGGGCGGCCTTCGACCGGAGCTACGGTCCGGACCGGGCGGATCCTAATGGGCGGGCGCGCCACGCTCATCCGCCGCGCCTCAGCCGCCCGTGCGCCTCGCCCCCGCGGCGCCGGCGGCGATCGCCGCCTCGACCCGCTCACGCACGAGCTCCTGCACGCCGTGCTCGTCGAGCGGGTGCGCGAGCACGCGCACGCCGAGGTGCGCGAAGTACGCGGGGGTGTCCGACCCGAGCTCCTCGCCGGCGAGGAGCACCACGCGCGCGAGCTCGCCGCGCGCTGCGCGCGGGCCACG
>CAIXWQ010000060.1 GCA_903923175.1 uncultured delta proteobacterium
CGGGCGGCGCCTTCGGCGCCTGGACGTACCGCACGCTCGACGGCGTGCTCGCCGAGCTGCCGCCGGGCACGCCGCTCGCCGACAGCGGCGCGCTGCTGGCCGCCGCCTTCGCCCTGCTGCGCGGCGAGCCCGCGCGCATCGAGTCGCTGATGCGACGCGCGAGCGCGCTCTCGCAGCCCGAGTGGGTCCTGCACGCGAGCGCGTCGCTCCCGCCCGCGGAGCGGAGCTTCGAGGTGCGCAAGCTGCGCCTGTTCGCGCAGCTCGATCGGCTCGATCCGCGCGCGGCGCTGGCCGAGGTCGACGACGTCGATCGCGGCGCGCTCGATGCCCGTCAGCGCGTCGAGCTGCTGGTCAACTGCGCCGGCGCGGTGTCGGAGCTCGACCCGCCCGACGCCCCGCGCTTCGAGGCGGCGCTGCGCGACGCCGAGGCGGCGATCGAAGCGCTGCCGCCGACGACCGACGCGCGCTTCGTCGCGGGCGCGCGTCGCTCGCTGATCCCCACCCGCGCCCGCGGGCTGCTCGCGAGCGGCGCGCTCGAGCCGGCCCGCCCCCTCCTCGCCGAGCTGCTCGCGATGGCGCACGCCCGCACGCTGCTCGTCGCGGCCGATCTCGCGGCCGCGCTCTCGGGCCCGGCCGCGGCGCGCGCGACCTACGAGCGCGCGAGCGCGCTCACGCACCCCGAGTCGCCGCTCGCTGCCCAGCTGCGCGCGCGCCTCGCGGACTGCGCCTGAGGCGCGGCCCAGGATTCCCACCCTCCGCGCCGATGACGTATCCCTGGAGGGTGCACGTCGCTCGATCGTTCGCGCTCGCCCTCGCCCTGCTGGCGCTCCCGGCGTCGGCGAGCGCAGCCGGGGCCTCGAACGCGAACGCGCAGGACAAGGAGAAGGAGAAGCCGAAGGAGAACGCGAACGCGAACGCGAACGCGAGCCTCGAGGACGACGACGAGGCCGACGGGCGCTTCCAGGCCTCGCTCGACTGGATCGTGTCCACGGTGCACGTCCCGATCGTCACCGTCTCGCCCGGGGCGACCGCGACCGATCCGCCTACGCGCACCGAGGAGGACGCCCGCGTCTTCGTGCGCAACGTGACCGCCTCGGCGAGCTACAAGCTCTCGTCGCACCTGCGGGCCGGGCTGCTGCTGCCGTGGACCGCGAGCACCATCGCCGTCGGCGACCGCATGTCGCGCGGCGCCACCAGCTTCGGCAACCTCGAGCTCGACGGCTTCTACGAGCACTCGCCCTTCCCGCACGCCACGCTCGTGTACTCGCTCGGGCTCAGCGGCGTCTCGGCACAGGGGACCTCGGGCGATCCCGGCACGCAGGCGACGTCAGACCAGGACGCGACGAATCGCGCCGTGACCGCGGCGGGCGGGCGGCTCGAGAGCGCGCGCTTCTCGCCGGGCCACTACGCGTTCATCGCGAGCGCGACGTTCTCCTATCGCAGGCACGGCTGGAGCTTCGAGCACTACGTCCGCACCGAGGACATCCGCGACGCGGCGGCGCAGACGCAGCAGCGCGACACGCTGAAGAGCGAGTCGGGGCTGCGGATCGCGCGCCGCTTCTGGAAGCTCGAAGGCGCGCTGCGCGCCTGGGTCGACTGGATCCCGATCGGGCTCAGGCTCGGCAACCGCGACCTCGCCTCGGCCCTCGCCCCCGAGCTGCGCCTGCGCGCCGGCGCGGTCACCACGACGCTCGCGGTGATCGTGCCCGTCGTGCTGCCGCAGCCCGGCCCGCGCATCGTCTCCGGGCAGCTGACGCTGACGCTCGATCTCTGAGCCCTCGCGGCGCCGACGACGGCGGAGACGGCGGGGCGCGGGTCCCCATGGCGCCCGCGTCCGCCGCGCCATTGGGCCCCTTCGCTCCCCGTGCGAGCCTCGCTGCGCCGTGCGCCCCGCCCGCTCCCGCGA
>CAIXWQ010000061.1 GCA_903923175.1 uncultured delta proteobacterium
CCTCGACGCCGATCGGGCGCGCGCACGCCTCGGGGCGCACGCGAACGCGCGCCGCCGCGACCGCGCCGCCGCGCTCGGCCTCGAGCGATTCGAAGGGCGCCCGACGCGCCTCGACGTCGCGGTCACCGAGCGCTGCAACCTGCGCTGCCGGCACTGCATCACCGACGCCCCCGCGCGCACGCGGACGGGCACCGCGCGGACGCTCGGCGAGGCCGTGATCGATCGCCTCCGGCCCGCGCTGCGCGACGTCGAGTACCTCGGCCTCGTGCACGGCGGCGAGTCGCTCGTCTCGGCGGCGACGTGGCTGCTGCTCGAGGCCCTGCGCGACGCGCGCGGCGGCGCGCCGACGACCGTGCACCTGCTCACCAACGGCATGCTGCTCGACGAGGCCACGGTCGCGCGTCTGCACGCGGCCTCGGTCACGTCGATCGCCGTGTCGCTGGACGGCGCGCGCAGCGAGACCAACGACGCCGTCCGGCTCGGCGCGAGCCTCCCGCGCATCGCGCGCAACCTCGCCGCCGCGAACGCGCTGCGCCGGGCGCGCGGGCTCGACCTGCGCCTCGGCGTCTCGAGCGTCGTGTTCGAAGAGAACGTCGCCGAGCTCGGGGCGCTGGTCGACCTCGTCGCCGACCTCGGGCTCGACTGGCTCAAGCTGGAGGAGGGCGTCCCGGTGAACGATTTCGCGCGCGCCGCGCTCGTGCGCCCCGAGCGACCCGACGTGGCGGGCGCGCTGGTCGAGGCCCGCCGCCGCGCCGAGGCGCGCGGGCTGGTGCTGGTCGAGCACCTGCGCGACGCGCCGCCGTACCGCTGCCTCGCGCCGGGCGATCCCGGCCTCGCGCAGTTCCTCGAGGCCGACGACTTCGCCAACCGCGCGGTCACCCACCCGTGCCGCGCCCCCTGGGAGCGCGTCTGCCTCGAGCCCGACGGCACCGTGCGCCTCGGCGAGCCGTACGGCCCGGTGCTCGGCAACGTGATGGACGCCGCGCTCGAGGTGCTCTTCGACGCCCCGGCCGCGCAGGTCGCCCGTCGCGGCGTCGCGCGCGAGCGGCCGTGCGGCGTGCCCGGGTGCTGCGATCAGCCGCTGGTCACGCGCACGTCGTCGATCGACCAGCCGTAGGCCCACGGCTCGACCGACGCGGTCGACGTCTGATCGGTGTAGACGAAGCGCACGGCGAACGAGGCCGCGCCGGCGACCGCGCTCGAGAGATCGTAGGTCGCGTGGCCGCCCGCGTCCGCCTTCAGGACGACGAGCGGGTTCCACGTCGTGCCGTCGAGCGAGATCTCGACGCGCCCTTCGTCCGACGACGTCGGGTTGTGCCGGAAGCGGTGATCGAACGAGAGCGTGACGCGCGAGAGCCCCGCGACGGCGATGGGCGCCGTGCGCAGCATCTCGCCGACGAGGCTCGCGGCGGGGACGTCGAGGATGCGCGCGTAGGCGCCCCCCGAGGCGCTGCCGGTCGGGTTGTCGGCGGGGCACGAGGCCGCGCTCGGATCGCAGGGCGCCCACGAGATGCCGTCGCCCGCCGCGTCGACGACGGTGAGCGGCGCCAGCGAGCCGCTCGAGAAGTCGACGAGCAGCAGATCGGTCCCGGTGCAGGTCCCGGCCCCCGCCGCGCCGGTGCACGCGAGCCCATCGGCGCAGCGCGCGGTCGCGTCGGCGGGATCGCAGGCGGCGCCCGCGCCCAGCACCGACACCACGTCGAGGTCGAGGGCGAACGTGCCTGCGGTGATCGCGTCGACGCCGTCGACGACGAGGTAGTACGTGCCCGGCGGCAGCGCGCGCGCGAGCAGCGACTCGGACTCGCCCGGCCCCGTCGCGTCGACGCAGGCGATCTCGCTCGCCGCGGCGCACGGCGCGCCCGCGAGCCACAGCGCGAGATCGGCGGTTCGATCCGGCGTCGCGAGCCGCGCGCGCACGTCGCTCGGCTTCGAAAAGGTTAGCGCGTAGACGGCCTCGGGGCCGTCGCCGCCGCAGCTCGCGCGCATCGTGCCGGTGCCGGCGATCGTCGCGCCGAAGGTGCCCGGAGCCACCGGTGTCGGCGCCGCGCAGGCCGCTGCCGCGCCGAGGCGCCCGGGGCGTTCGGTCACGCGCAGCGTGTACGCGCCCGCGTCGGTCGCGCGGTAGCCGGCGATGGCGACGAAGACGCTCGTGCCGGCGGGCAGGACCTTGGTGTCGAGGCGCGAGAGCAAGCCGAGGTCTGCGTCCTCGCCGCAGGAGAGCTCCCACGTCGGGTGCGCGCAGTCGGTGATCGCCCACAGCACCGAGTCTTTGAGCGCGGCACCGCCCGTCGGGAGCGTCTCGATGGTGAGCGCGGCCGGGCGCGCGCCGACCGCGAAGCGGTGCAGCACGCGCGGCGAGCCGACCGCGCGCGCGGTGCAGCTCGGCGCGCCGAAGCTCGTGAGCGCGGAGCCGGCGGTGCTCCCCGCATACGTCGTGGCGTTGCCGCTCACCGTCACCTTGGTCGGATCGCGGAGATCGATCGCCGTGCTGCAGGCGCTCCCGGCGTCCCACGTGTCGCAGCTCGCGCTGCATCCCTCACCCGGCGGCCGGTCGCATACCTCGCCCGGCTCGACGGTGCCGTTGCCGCAGGTCGCCTCGAAGGCGCAGGCCGCGCTGCAGCCATCGCCCGCGATCAGGTTGCCGTCGTCGCACTTCTCTCCGGGCCCGGCGATGCCGTCGCCGCAGATCCCCTTGCAGACGCTCGGCTCGCCCACGCACGTCACGCTCGGCTCGAGCGTGCAGGTCGCGCTGCAGCCGTCTCCCGCGACCGTGTTGCCGTCGTCGCAGGCTTCGGCGCCGCGGAGCTTCCCGTCGCCGCAGAACGACGTCGCGCCCGGCCTCTGCGTGCAGTCGCTCGCGCACACGGTGCAGCTCTTCGCGCCGTAGGCGCACGCCTCGGTCAGGACGTTGCCGTCGTCACACCCCTCGCCCGGCTCCACGATGCCGTTCCCGCAGACGGCGGGCGCAGCGTCGGTCGCGTCGGCTCCGTCCGCCACGGCGTCGGTCGCGTCGGTCGCGTCCGTCACGGCGTCGGTCGCGTCCGCGGGAGCGACCTCGGTCGCGTCTGCGTCGAGCGCGCTCGAGTCGCCGAATCCGGAGTCGGATACCCCCGTATCGTCTCCGGTGGTGTCGAGTGCGCCGGTGTCGACGACTCCCGTGTCGACTGTGCCCGTGTCTTGCGCGCCGGTGTCGGGGGGCGGCGATGGGCCGTCGCCAGCGCCTCCACCGCCGCACGCGGCCAGGAATGCCGCGCACGCGACGCCCCATCCGACGACCGCAATTCGGCTCATGATCTTCTCCGCTCTGATATCCTATCTCTCGCCAACGGTTCGTAGGGGACAATCGAACATGCTCAAGGTCAGAGTCCTCCGCACGGCTCGAGCGTCCGGCACCGTCGGCGCGTCTCTGGTCTTCGCGAGCGGCGTGGCGGGCTCGATCGGCTGCACCACCGATCCTCCGGCGCCGCAGCGGGAGCTGCTCGCCCGCGCCGTCGCGCCGCTGAACGCCGGGTCGAGCGTGCTGACGTTCCAGCCGACCGCATCTGGCAGCTACGCGGTCTCGCTCCTCTCGGCGACGCCCGACGAATTCGTCCGCGTGGGGCAGTCGGTCGCGATCGACGTCCCCGCGTGGGTGGCCTGGGACGCGCTCCATCCGAGCGACGCGTTCCCGTCCACGGACGCGCGCCTGGCGCAGCTCTCGGCCACGGCGAAGCTCGCTTTCTACGACCGCGCCACGCTCCTCTCCACGGCGACGGCCAAGACGCGCAAGCTCGTCGGCACGGGCTACGGCGCCGCGCTCGACTCGAACGAGGTCCTCGTCCCCCCGAAGACCGACCTCCTCCGCGTCACGCTCACGATCCGCGACGCAGGGAGCCCGGCGAGCGTCGTCACGCTCATCGCGGGCCCGGAGGACGTCACCGTCTTCGGCGGCGAGCTCCCCGACAAGAGCCTCCTCTTCGACAACACCGGCAGCACGCTCCGCGCGCGCGTCGTCGAGCAGGGGCACGTCCTGTCGGGCTCCCAGCTCACAATCGGCTACAGCGACTGGCGTGCAGACCAGGTCGTCGACAAGACCTCCCTGAACACGCAGATAGGGACGGCCACGTTCAATGGGCGATTCGGTCCGTACGTGGCGCCCATCTACGGCAAGCTCGGCTACCAGATCGCCTATGCCGCCTCGCTCGACGGCGGCGCGACCTTCGCACCCGAGGCGCCGCTCGCAGCCGACACGGCCTCCCCCCTCCTCGGCGCGGGCCGGACGGCCTACCGCGCTGCGCTCGCGATCCCGGCGACCACGACGCAGCTCCTCCTGTACTTCCACGTCAGAGTCACGCTGGTCGCCGACTACTCCGGCGTCGTGAACGTGAACACGAAGTGGTACGCGGACGGCCAGGTGCTCATGCTCAAGGACGTCTACGACAACCCGAGCGGCGCCTACACGAACTACCAGTTCCCCGTCGACGTGCCGTGAGCCTGCACGTCCCGACCGACCTGCACGCTCACACGCGGTTCTCCGACGGCCGCGCCACCCCCGAGGAGCTCGTCGATGCCCGGCGCGCGGCGCGGATCGCCGTGATCGCCATCGCCGATCACGACGTGATGACGGCGGTGCGCGCGGGCGCGCTCGCCGCGCAGCGGGCCGCGATGATCCTCGTGCCGGCCACGGAGGTGACCGCGTTCGTCCACTTCGGCACGCCGCGCGCCGAGCAGGTCCACGTGCTCGCCTACTACCCGCCCGATCTCCTGCGCGGCCGGGGGCTCGAGCAACGGGCGCTCTTCGCGCGCGGCCTCGACGTGGCCCGGCGATGGAAGGAGTTCGTGCTCGCGTGGCTCGACGCGCTCGCGCCCGACGATCGGCGCGCGCTCGATCCCGAGGTGAGGCTCGCGGCCGAGCCGCCCGCGAGCTTCCCCGCGCTGCAGACGCTCATCGATCTCGTGGTGGCGCGCCGCCCCGCGCTCTTCGAGCCCCTGCGCCGGCACCACGTCCGCTTCTGGGACGAGGATCGCGCGCGCTTCGGCTGGAGCCCGTTCGAGGCGATCGACGCCATCCGCGCCGACGGCGCGATCGACGTCGTGGCCCACCCCGCGCGCTACCGCGACCAGGACGAGACGGCGCGCGTGCTCGGCTACGCGACCGGCGTCGAGGTCCACAGCCTGCACCACACCGCTGCCGACGCCGCGCGGCTGCTCGCCTTCGCCGAGGCGCACGACAAGCTCTGGACCGCGTCGACAGACGATCACCAGCTCGCGGCGTACGCGCCGCCCCCCTCGGGCACCCCGGCGCGGGCGCTCGAGCGCATCCTGCGCCGACCGCTGCCGCGCGAGCTGCTCCTGCGCGCCTTGCGCGGCTGAGCGCTGCCGTCCACGCGACCGCGTTTCGGGCGCGCGGGCGCGCGGGCGCCGTGCGCGTGACGAGCTCGAGCGTCGCGCCGCCGCCGCTCCCGGCGGGGCTTCCGACCGCGATTGGCGGCACGGACGCGCCCGACGCACTCCACGCTTCCCCCGGCGTTCCGGCGGACCTACCTCTCCCTGACCCCCACGGACCGACTCCCGGACCGACCTCCACGAAAGGCAGACCCCGTGCTTACCGCCTACCGCCAGCATGTCGCCGAGCGCGCCGCCCAGGGAATCCCGCCGCTGCCGCTCACCGCGCAGCAGACCTCCGAGCTCGTCGCGCTCCTGCTCAGCCCGCCGGCCGGCGAAGAGAAGGCGCTCGTCGAGCTGCTCACGCACCGCGTGCCTGCGGGCGTCGACGACGCCGCCAAGGTGAAGGCCACGTTCCTCGCGAAGGTCGCCAAGGGCGAGCAGAAGTGCGCCCTCGTGTCGCCCAAAGAGGCGACCGTGCTCCTCGGCACGATGCTCGGTGGGTTCAACATCGCGCCGCTCGTCGCGCTGCTCGACAGCGCCGAGTGCGCCGCCACCGCCGCCGAAGCGCTCAAGAAGACGCTGCTCGTGTTCGAGGCGTTCCACGACGTCGCCGGCAAGGCCGACAAGGGGAACGCGCACGCGAAGGCGGTGCTGCAGTCGTGGGCCGACGCCGAGTGGTTCACCTCGCGCCCCGAGGTGCCGGAGTCTGCGAAGGTCACCGTCTTCAAGATCCCCGGCGAGACGAACACCGACGATCTCTCCCCCGCGCCCGACGCCTGGTCGCGCCCCGACATCCCGCTCCACGCGCTCGCGATGCTCAAGAACGGCCGCCCCGGCTTCGTCGGCAAGCCGCTCGAGGTGCTCGCGGATCTGAAGAAGAAGGGGCACCCGGTCGCGTACGTCGGCGACGTCGTCGGCACCGGCAGCTCGCGCAAATCGGCCACCAACAGCGTGCTCTGGTGGACGGGTGACGACATCCCGTTCGTGCCGAACAAGCGCTTCGGCGGCTACTGCCTCGGCAACAAGATCGCCCCGATCTTCTTCAACACGCAGGAAGACGCGGGCGCGCTGCCGATCGAGCTCGACGTCTCCAAGATGGAGATGGGCGACGTCATCGAGCTGCGCCCCTACGAGGGCAAGGCGATCAAGGACGGCGTGGTCGTCTCCGAGTTCACCATCAAGAGCGAGGTCATCTTCGACGAGGTGCGCGCCGGCGGCCGCATCCCGCTGATCATCGGCCGCGGGCTCACCGGCCGCGCGCGAGAGAAGCTCGGCCTGCCGCCGTCGACCGTGTTCCGGCTGCCGCAGAACCCGAAGGACTCCGGCAAGGGGTACTCGCTCGCGCAGAAGATGGTGGGTCGGGCGTGTGGCGTCACGGGCATCCGCCCCGGCACCTACTGCGAGCCGAAGATGACCACCGTCGGGTCGCAGGACACGACCGGCCCGATGACGCGCGACGAGCTCAAGGATCTCGCGTGCCTCGGCTTCTCGGCCGACCTCGTGATGCAGTCGTTCTGCCACACGGCGGCGTACCCGAAGCCCGTCGACGTGAAGATGCACCACGAATTGCCGATGTTCATCCAGTCGCGCGCCGGCGTGTCGCTGCGCCCGGGCGACGGCGTGATCCACTCGTGGCTCAACCGCCTCTGCCTGCCCGACACCGTCGGCACCGGCGGCGACTCGCACACTCGCTTCCCGATCGGCATCTCGTTCCCCGCGGGCTCCGGCCTCGTCGCCTTCGCGGCGGCCACCGGCGTCATGCCGCTCGACATGCCCGAGTCGGTGCTCGTGCGCTTCAAGGGCACCATGCAGCCCGGGATCACGCTCCGCGATCTCGTGAACGCCATCCCGCTCTGGGCCATCAAGCAGGGGACGCTGACGGTCGAGAAGAAGGGGAAGAAGAACATCTTCTCCGGCCGCATCCTCGAGATCGAAGGGCTCCCCACGCTGAAGGTCGAGCAGGCCTTCGAGCTCACCGACGCGTCCGCGGAGCGCTCGGCGGCGGGGTGCGCGGTGCGGCTCGATAAGGAGCCGATCATCGAGTACCTCCGCTCGAACATCACGCTCATGAAGTGGATGATCGCGAACGGCTACGAGGACCGGAAGACCCTCGAGCGCCGCATCCACGCGATGGAGGCGTGGATCGCCAAGCCCGATCTGCTGAAGCCCGACGCCGACGCCGAGTACGCCGCGGTCATCGAGATCGATCTCGCCGAGATCACCGAGCCGATCGTGGCCTGCCCGAACGATCCCGACGACGTGAAGACGCTGAGCACGGTCGCCGGCGACAAGATCGACGAGGTCTTCATCGGCTCGTGCATGACCAACATCGGCCACTTCCGCGCCGCGAGCACGCTGCTCGAGGGGAAGGTCGACCTGCCGGTGCGCCTCTGGATCGCGCCGCCGACCAAGATGGACCAGCACGTGCTCACCGAGGAGGGCTACTACGGCATCCTCGGCCGCGTCGGCGCGCGCATGGAGCTGCCGGGCTGCTCGCTCTGCATGGGAAACCAGGCGCAGGTGCGCAAGGGCTCGACGGCGATGTCGACCTCGACGCGCAACTTCCCGAACCGCCTGGGCATCGACACGCGCGTCTACCTCGGCTCGGCGGAGCTCGCCGCGATATGCGCGCTGCTCGGCAAGATCCCGACGCTCGCGGAGTACACCGAGCACGTCGGCGTCGTCGCGAAGAAGTCGGCGAACATCTACCGCTACATGAACTTCGATCAGCTCGGCGACTTCTCCAAGGTCGCCGACACGGTCAAGCTCGCGTAGTCGAGGGCCGCGCGCCCCCATCGGGGATGCGCTCGCGGCGCGGAGGCCGTCGGCAGGGCCGGCGGCCTTCGTTCATTTCGGGGCACCGCTTCCGCGTACGACGCCGCTCCTCCCCCGCGTGCTACAGACCTCGCCGATGCCCGAGCCCCGCCCGCGCCTGCTCGAGACCGTCGCCGCGCAGCTCGCGCGCGCGGTCGGCGACGCGCGCGGCCAGCTCGTGCAGGAGGCGCGACACTGCGGCGGCTGCCGCGTGCTCGGCAAGCCGACCTGGCGCTTTCGTCGCGTGGATCGCGGCGAGCTCTGGCTGTGCCCTCGCTGCAAGGTGGAGCTCGAGGCGCGCCGCGCCGGGCTCTCGGGTGGCGCCGTCGACACGACCGCGTCGCCAGGGCGCCGCCGTGCGACCTACGTCGACGCGATGGCGCGCGCCCTCCATGCGGGCTCGTTCGAAGCGAACCGGCGTCGCCACTGAATCGAGCGCGTGGCGCACCTCACGCGCCTCACGCCCCTCACGCGTGCCGCGCCTCAGGTCGCTCGCGCGCGCGCCTCCTTGGCCTCCGCCCACAGACGCTCGGCGTCGCGCGCCGCGGCGGCGTTCCCGCGGCGCTGCTCGGCCCAGCGGAGCACGTCGTACGGCCCCTCCCACAGCGCGGGCGGATCGCGGAACCCGATCCTCGGGATGGCGTCGCCGTCGCCGCGAAAGCGTCCGTGGCAGATGGCGAGCTGCGCCCAGTAGACGGCCTGCGCGTCGCGACCCAGCTGGTAGCAGAGATAGCCGGCGAGCCACGCGAGCTCCGCGACGCCCGCGTGGCGCGCGAGCCCCGCGACGCAGCGATCGAGCGCGTCCTGCGGCCGGCCGAGCGCGGCGAGGCACTCGGCGGCCCGGTAGCAGGCGATGGCCGATTCTTCGTCCCAGCCGCGCAGCGCCGCGCAGCGATCGTAGGCCTCGACGGCCTCCTCGTTGTGGCCGAGGTTGCGGTGCGACTCGCCGAGGTAGAAGAGCCACCGCGGATCGTCGGGGTGCTCCGCCGAGTGGCGGGCGAGCGTCGCGACGTCGCGCTCGAACTTGCGTCGGTAGGCCTCCGGCGGCTTCGACAGCTCGCGGAACGTGACGCGCGCGAGCGTCCGGAAGCCGACCCGGTACGCCTCGAACGCCTCGTGGGTCGGTCCTCTCCAGCGCACCTGCGTCGGCAGCTTGAAGAAGCGCTCCTTGACGTAGGCGTGCGTCTCGTTCGCGACGTAGAGCACCCCCTCGGTCGCCCGCGCGAGCTCGGCGCGCACGTCGGCCTCGCCGATCACGAGGCGCTCGTCGGTGTCGAGCGTGACGGCCCAGTCGCCGCCGAGCTCGGTCGCCGCGTCGAGCGCGAAGTTGCGCGCCGCCGCGAAGTCGTCGGTCCACGCGAGCGTGCGCTCGACGAGCTTGGTGCCCGCGATCTCCCTCGCGCGCGCGAGCGTGCCGTCGCTCGCGCCGGTGTCGATGACGAGGCAGACGTCGACCCAGTCGACGACCGAGCGGAGCGCGTCGGCGACGATGGCTTCGTTGTTGCCGAACAGGGTCGTGGCGACGATTCGCATGGCCTGAACGCTCCGAACGCCCGGTCGCGCTTCAGATCTTCTCCTCGCCGTCCGGCTCGGGCGTCGCGTCGGGCGTGCCCTCCGGCGTGATCGGCACCGGGCCCTTGCCGATGCGCAGCGACGCGAGGAAGGCGTCGACCTCGGGCGCGCGCCGCGCCGCCTCGCGCTTCGACATGAAGATCGCTGCGAACAGGCGGCCGCCGTCGACGACCGCGAGGTAGCGCCAGTACGTCCGCGCGCCGCTGTCGTCGCGGCTCTGGAACATCCCCGTGCGGGCCGGGTGGCCGGCGTACTCGAAGTCCGCGGCGGCCTCGACCTTTCCGCCCTCGCCTACGAGTCCCCTCTCGAAGCCGCGCAGGGTGTGCCGCGGCCCCCCCTCGCGGCTCCCCTTCTGCTCGGCGCCGAGCACGAGACACACGCCGCCGCGCGCCGAGCTCACGAACGCGACCGCGTCGCCGTCGTGGAGCTTGCGGACGGTGCGCTTCGGCTCCGCGTAGCCGGGCGGGAAGTGCGCCGAGAAGGCGCCGACGTCGACGGCGGGCCCGTTGCCGACGTCGCTGCGCGGCTGGATCGGCGCGAGCGAGGCGACGTCCGCGTCGTCGTCGTCCGCGTCCGTGTCCGCGTCGGACGCGTCGGACGCGTGGCGGGCGCGGTGCGTGGCGCCGCCGCAGCCGACGACGAGCGTCGACGCGAGGAGCAGTGCGGCGAGGGGGCGCATGGCGGGCGGCGACCTCACGACGCGAGCGAGCGAGCGCTGCGGTACGCGGCCAGCGAGGGAGCGAGCACGACAGCGAGCGGTGAGAACGGCGCTCGCGCGCGGAGCCGGTGCATGCAGGGCCTCCCTTTCGACCTTCGGCGCTCCAGCGTAGCCGATCTCGCCGGAACCTCACCCCGCGAGATCGCCGCGGATCGCCGAGCTGCGCCGGCGCGCGCCACCCGTCGGCCGCTCCGCCCGCGCCCGTCGCAGCATCGCGGGCCAGCCGCCGGCGTCGCCGCTAGACTTCGCTCGTGGCGAGCGCGCGCGCACGATCGCGATCCCGGGCGACGCTTCGAGCGACGCTCGTCGCGGCGTCGGCGCTCGCCG
>CAIXWQ010000062.1 GCA_903923175.1 uncultured delta proteobacterium
GGATCCAGTGCGCGCGGCTCGGCTCGCCGCCGGCGCGCAGGGACTCGAGCGCTTCGACGCGTCGGCCGAGGCGGAGCAGCGCGTGCGCGCGCGCGAGGCCGGTGTCTCCCACCGTCTGCGCGAGCTCCAGCGCGTGCGCGTAGTCGCCGGCGCGCAGGAAGGCCCTCCCGATCGCCGCGACGACGTGCCGCGAGGGGACGACGCGCAGGGCCCGGCGGCACGCGCCGACCGAGCCGTCGACGCGCTCGAGCGCGCGCACGTAGAGGTCGACGAGGGCGGCGTTGTCGGGCGAGCGCCGCGCGCCCTCCTCGAGCGCGGTGATCGCCTCCTGGTGCGCGCCACGCTCCCCGCGGGCGACCCCGCGCAGCTGGGCGACCAGCCCGGCCCGGTCGCCGACGTCGGCGCCTCGACGCAGCTTCGGCGCGCGCTCGAGCTCGTCGGCGGCGCGATCCGCGAGCAGGTGATCCCCCTCGTCGGCCGCGAGCGCGCCGAGCTGGGCCCAGCCGAGCGCGGGGGCGTCTGCGCTGCCGATGGCTTGCCTCGCCGCGCGCCAGGCGCCGGTCATCTCGCCGCGTCGCCGCAGCTCGCCGGCGAGGAGGCTCGCGGACCAGCCCACGATGGGCGCGTCCGGCCGCTCCGTCGTGACGCGCGCGAGCCACGCGCGGGCCTCGTCGCGCGCGTCGGGCTCGTCGGTGAGCAGGAGCTCGAGCCCCAGGTAGTGCCACGCGCGCGCGTCGTCGGGCGCCTCCGCGACCGCTTGCCGCAGCAACGCGAGGTTGCGCGCGCGCCGCCCCTTCCTCGTGTCCTCGGCGCTCGTGTAGCCGTGGTGCAGGACGGGCGGCAGCGCGACCTCGCCGACGACGCCGCCGCGCTCGCGCACGACGCCGTCGATCTCCTCGTGGATGCGACCGCGGTAGTGGTAGCCCTTGCCGTTGCGCACGAACTGCAGGAGATGAAACGGCGTGGTGACGCCGCCGTCGTGCAGGTTGGTGAGCGGCGCGTAGAGCGCGTCGGCCTTGGCGCTGGCGAGCGCGTCGAGCACCTGGGCGCGCCACGCCTCGGTCGCCTCGTGGTCGGCGTCGAGGATGAAGATCCAGTCGCCCGTGGCCTCGGCGAGCACGGCGTTGCGGGCGTCGGCGAAGCTCCCGGTCCAGGCGAAGTGGCGCACCACGGCGCCGTGCTCGGCGGCGATCGCCCCCGTCGCGTCGGTCGAGCCGGTGTCGAGCACGAGGACCTCCGTCGCGACCGCGCGGACGCTGTCGATCGCGCGGGCGATGTTGGCCTCCTCGTCCTTGGCGATGATGCAGGCGCTCAGCGTGACGCTCCGCCGCGCGGCCGTGGCTGTGCTCATGGGGCTCCAGGATCGGGTTACGGCGTCCCGAGGCGCCCGCGTTAGGGGGGCGCGCCGACTCCGTTCCCGGGCCTCCCCGGCCTCCCGGGAGATCGCGCGCGATCAGGGCGCGAAGCGGATCGAGTAGCTCGCGAGCGTCTTGCCGGTGCGCGGCTTCTTGAAATCGATCGCCGCGAAGACGCCGACCATGCACCGGTGGAAGGCCTCTCCCTTCACGCCGCGCGGGTTCTCGACCTTCGCGCGCCCGCCCTCCGCCTCGATCAGCAGATCCACGCCGAAATCGCCCGCGCGCCGCTGCTCCTTCGCGTCCACCCACGGCCAGCAGCGCTTCATCGTCTCCAGGTGCGGCGCGACCGAGGCGTGGATCGGCTCCTTCGTCGCCTCGTCGTTCGGGCCTCCGCCGATGTGGAGCCCGATCGCGTACGCGCGGAGCTTGGGCGAGGGGGCGTCCTTGGGGAACTCGATGGGCGCGCTGGCGCTGGCGGACGCGCTCGCGCTGCCCGACGCGGCGGGCGGCTCGGGCGCGCCTGCGCTCGGCGAAGGAGCGCCGTCTTGGTGCGGCGCCTGGGACAAGAGGGCGCTCGCCGAGGGGCTGGAGGCCCAGCTGCGCGAAGGGGGGGGGTCCGCGGTCGAGCCGCGGCCACAGGCGCCCAGCGCCAGCGCGACCAGCGCCATCGACCAGGTCGGCGCGGCGAATCGGGACGTCGTCGCGGCGAGCGGAGGCACGGTGCTTCGAGGCACCCGGGCGCCATACCATCGCCGGGCGCGGACGAGCACGCGTCGCTTCAGCGCGCCGGCGTCATCCGCGACGGCGACGGCAGGCTGCCCGGCGGCACGAACCCCTCGTCGCGCCCCTCCAGCACCGCGCCGTCGACCGTGCACGCGAACACCGCGCCGCCGGCCGCCAGCACGCCGATGGCGGGCACGAGCCACTCGAAGCTGTGCACCGCCTCCCAGGTCGCGTTCGCGCCCGCCGTCGACACGCGCTTGATGACGCGCCCTTGCGCGACCGCCCACGCGACCCCCGCCGGATCGATGGTGACCGCCGAGAGATCGCGGTGCGTGGTGACCGTCTCGAGCTCGATGGTCGCGCTGCCATCGGCGTCCGAGCGGATGGCCAGGGCGAGCCCGCCTGGGCCGACGGCGTACGCCATCCCCTCGAGGTCGGTGGCGATCGCGAGCAGCGGTCGCTGCGAAGGCGGCGTGAACGTCCGGACCTCGTGGGCGTACGCGTCGTAGACGCCCAGGTAGGCGCCGCCGGCCGTCGCGCGACCGATGAGCACGAACCGCTGATCGTCGAGGCGCGCGATGCCGTTCAGCGCCGCCACGTACGAGAGCATCAGCGGCGTCCGCCACGCGCGGCGCTCGGAGACGTACAGCGCCGGCGCCCCTGCCAGCGACGCGGCCACCACCAGCAGCTCCTCGGGCACGCCCGCCGCGCGCTCGAACACGAGGCTCCCGTCGGCCGCGGGCGGGACCTCGCCCCAGCCCGCCTCCGAGAGCTCCACCAGCGCGCCGCCCGCCCCGCCCACCACGAATCGCCCTGCGCCCACGCGCAGCGCGAACTGCAGCGCGCTCGGCGGCAGCTGCGGCGGCGTCGCCACTCGGAACCAGGTTCGACCGTCCCAGTACTGGAGGTCGTCGCGGGCGACGGCGAGCGCGCGGCCGTCGGGCTCCCACGCCACCGAGCGCAGCACGCGGTCGTCGCCCGGGTTGTGGCGCGCCGACCAGCTCGTGCGCCCCCCCGCCTGCTGCATGATCGTGCGCAGGCGCTGGCGCGTCGCCGAGCGCCGGCCGCGCGCGGTGGCGGGGCGCGCCAGGGCGCGGAGCGGCGGCTCGATCGCCTCCAGGAACGCGCGCGCCGTCGGGAAGCGCCGCGCCGGGTCGACCGAGGTGGCCTTGCGGATGGCGGCGTCGAGCGCCTGAAGGAACGGCCCTCCGCCGGCCACCTCCGGATGGAGCCGCGCCGCGTCCTTCAGGTGCGGGCGCGGATCGGGGCCGTCGTCGCGGCGGATCGCCAGCTCGGCGAAGCGGATGCGGCGGAAGTACTCGTCGGCCGCGAGCACGCGGTAGAGCAGCACGCCGAGCGCGAAGGTGTCGGTCGCCGGCGTCGTGTCGGCCTTGAGCAGCCCGAGCTGCTCGGGCGCGGCGTAGCCGATGGTGCCGACCGGCTGCGCGCCGAACGTCAGGTCGAGCCCCTGCGCGCGCGCGACGCCGAAGTCCGCGATCTTCGCGATCTCCGTCTCGGCGAAGCCGCAGAGCAGCACGTTGTCGGGCTTGATGTCGCGATGGATGACCCCCATCTCGTGCACCGCGGTCAGCCCCTCGACCACGCAGCGCATGCACCGCAGCGCGCGCTCCGGATCGAAGCCGACGCCGGTCGCCTCCACCGAGCGGGCGATGCGCTCGGTGAGCGTCGTCCCCTCGGGCCCGCCGTTCACGAACTCCGAGGCGAACCAGGGGAGCGAGAGCTCCTGATCTTTGTAGTCGACGAGCAGCTCGCCCACGTCGGTCATGCGCACGATGAACGGCGACGGCGGCACCCGCTCGTTCAGTCGCCGCATCGCCGCGTGCTCCTTGCGGCGCGACACCTCGGCGATCTCGGGCGACTTGAGCAGCAGCGAGGGGCGGAAGACCTTCACCACGTGCGGCGACTCGCCCTCGGCGGCGAGGCGCGTGGCGAAGAACGCGACGCCGGTCCCGCCCTCGCCGAGCGGCCGGTCGATGCGGAAGCGCGCGCCCGCGCCCGTCCACGTGGGAGGCGCGTCGACGGTCGTGCCCACGAGCCCGCGGAGCTCGTCGTCGACCCGGGGCGCCGCGCCGATCGTCACGCCTCGACTGTACCGGAGAGCGCGCCCCACAAGACAGCGCCGAGTGGCCGGCGCAGCGGATCCGTCGCAGGCGCCAAACGGTCCGTTCGGCCATGGGCGTATCCGGGTGCGCTGCGTTCCAGCTTCGCGCGGCGCTTCGCCGTTCGCGCGCGGCGCGCATGCGGCTTCCCGCTCGCGGCCGCGCGCGCTACGCGTGGCGGTCCGATGGCCCGCTTCTACGTCACGACCCCTATTTATTACGTCAACGACGTCCCCCACCTCGGGCACGCCTACACGACCGTGGTCGCCGACACGCTCGCGCGCTGGCACCGGTTGCGCGGCGACGACGTCCGCATGCTGACGGGGACCGACGAGCACGGGCAGAAGATCGAGGAGGCCGCGCAGGCCAAGGGGATGGACCCGCGCGCGTTCGTCGACGCGGCGAGCGAGGTCTTCGAGCGCACCTTCGCCAAGCAGCCGAACGACCTGCTCACCGAGCCGGACGACTTCATCCGCACGACCTCGCCGCGCCACGTGGCGGTGGTGCAGGATCTCTGGCGCCGCTGCGCCGCCGCCGGCTGGATCTACGAGGGCGAGTACGAGGGGCTCTACTGCGTCGGCTGCGAGGCCTACTACACGGAGAAGGAGCTCGAGGCCGCGCCGCCGGGGAGCACCGAGGGGCCGAGCTGCCCGATCCACAAGAAGCCGGTCAGCAAGGTCCGCGAGCCGAGCTACTTCTTCAAGCTCTCGGCGTTCCAGGACCGGCTGCTCGCCTTCTACGACAAGTTCCCCGGCTTCATCTCGCCCGACTCGCGGCGCAACGAGGTCATCTCGTTCGTGAAGGGCGGGCTGCAGGATCTGTCGGTCTCGCGCACGTCGTTCAAGTGGGGCATCCCGGTCCCCGATCAGGCCGCGGGCTCGAAGCACCAGCACGTGATGTACGTCTGGTTCGACGCGCTCGCGAACTACCTGAGCGCGCTCGGCGACCCCGCGAAGCCCGACGCCTCGCCCACGCTCGGCGGCGCGCCGCTCGCGAAGTACTGGCCGGCCGACCTGCACCTCGTCGGCAAGGACATCCTCCGCTTCCACACCATCTACTGGCCCGCCTTCCTGATGGCCGCCGGCTTCACCGACGAGCAGCTGCCGAAGAAGGTCTTCGTGCACGGCTGGCTGACCATCAACGGCCAGAAGATGTCGAAGTCGCTGCGCAACGCCGTGGAGCCGCGCAAGCTCTCGCAGACCTTCGGCGCCGACGTGGTGCGCTTCTACCTGCTGCGCGAGGTCGCGCTCGGCCAGGACGGCGACTTCAGCCACGCGCAGCTCGTCGCCCGCTACAACGCGGAGCTCGCCGACAACCTCGGCAACCTGCTGAACCGCACGCTCGGGCTCTGCACCAAGCTGCGCAGCGGTGCGACCACGCTCGCGGCCGATCCGGGGCGCGGGCCGCTCGAGGAGAAGCTCGAGGAGGCCGCGCGGATCGCGCTGGCGGGCGCGGCGGCCGGCTTCGAGGAGGTCGCGCCGCACCGGGCGATCGACTCGCTCTGGGCGCTCGCGCGGGCGGCGAACAAGTACGTCGACGAGTCGGCGCCGTGGGCCGAGGCGAAGAAGGGCGAGGCCGGGGCCGCGCGGGTCGACGCCATCCTCGCGACGGCGCTCGAGGTGCTGCGCTGGCTGTCGGTCCTGATCTGGCCGGTGATGCCGACCGTGAGCGACAAGCTGCGCGCGCAGCTCGGCCTCGCGGCGCTCGCGGCCCCCTCCGGGCACGAGGGGGCGGATCAGACCGTGCTGAGCTTCGTGCGCACCTGGGACGCGAGCAAGCTCTCGCTCGGCACGCCGATCTTCCCGAAGATCGACGCCGAGCGGCAGGAGCAGATCTTCGCCGCGCTCGGCGTGGCGAAGGCCGAGCCCGAGGCCGCGCCCGCGAAGGGCGCGGGGGCCAAGGGCAAGGAGCCGAAGAAGAAGGAGGTCGCCGAGCCGGCGGCGGAGATCACCTTCGAGGAGTTCACGCGGCTCGATCTGCGCGTCGGCAAGGTCGTGTCGGCCGAGCGCGTTCCCAAGAGCGACAAGCTGCTCAAGCTGCAGGTCGACCTCGGCGAGCCCGCGCCGCGCCAGATCATCGCCGGCCTCGGCAAGAGCTTCGCCCCCGAGGCGATGGTGGGCCAGCTCGTCACCGTCGTCGCGAACCTCAAGCCGGCCAAGCTGATGGGGCTCGAGTCGCGCGGCATGGTGCTCGCAGCGAGCGGCGAGAGCGAGGCCGACCTCGTGCTCGTGCAGCCGCTGCGCGAGCGCGCGCTCGGCGCGCGGGTGAAGTGAGCTCGGAGTCGGAGGAGACATGCGCGTCGGCTCGCTCAACCACGTCGTCCTGACCGTCAACGACCTCGCGGCGAGCCGCGTCTTCTACGAGCGGCTGCTGCCGGCGCTCGGCTACCGGATCGGCTCCGAGGACGCCGAGAACGTCGGCTTCATCGGCGCCGATCGGCTGTCGATCTTCCTCGCGCAGGCGCCCGAAGCGCGGCGCGGCGAGACCTTCGATCGCTACCGTGTCGGCCTGCACCACCTCGCCTTCAACGCGCCCGATCGCGCGTTCGTCGACGAGATCTTCGGCAAGCTCGTGGCGTGGGGCGCCACCATCCTCGACGCCCCCGCCGAGTACCCGCAGTACGAGGCGGGCTACTACGCGGTCTTCTTCCTCGATCCCGACGGCATCAAGCTCGAGGTCGTCTGCGTCCCGTGACGCGCCGGCGCTGATCAGCTCGCGCCGGCGGTGCGCCGTAGCACGGCGAGATCGAAGCTCGTGGTCGGCGCCTTCACGACGCGGTAGGCGCGGTCGTAGCTGGGCAGGGAGAGGCCGAACAGGAGCGTGCCGGCGTCGTCGACCTCGCTGGCGGCGAGCGTCGCGCCGGCGAGCACGCCCCAGCCGATCAGGTGCGAGCCCTCGGTCGTGCGCTGGTAGCTCCCCATCGCGAAGGACGTCGAAGGCCCGGTGAAGCTCCAGAGCGTGCTGGCCGTGCCGGCCGCGAGGTCGAGCGTCAGCTCCATCCCGCGCGCCGGCGCGGCGGCGGTGGTGTGGTTGTCGAAGAGCGTGAGCGTGCCGTCCGCGCGCATGCGCGCGTCGTGCTGGTGCAAGAACGGCCCGCCCGCGTCGCCCACGAGCGTGAGCAGCTGCGCGCCGTCCTTGTTCGACGCAACGCCGCCGAGCTTCCAGAGCACCTTGCCGGTCGCGCGCGAGATCACGAAGACCGCGTCCAGGTGGCGCGAGGAGACGAGCACGTCGCCCGAGGGCGTGACGTCGACCGAGTTGCAGTGGAACGGATCGATCACCGGCGCGTCGTTCACCGGCGTGAGCAGCAGATCGGTCGACTCGACGACCGGATCGAAGTGCTCGCTCGCGAGCCAGCTCCAGACGAGCGAGCCGTCGGGGGCGACCTCCTGCACGTTGCAGTCGGCGATGGTCGTCGTCGTCGTGATGCCGCGGCTGCTCAGATCGACGCCGGTCGTGAGCGGGTACGAGAGCAGCAGGTAGTCGCCGTTCGCGAGCGGCGTCAGATCGTGGTGATCGATCGAGCTGCCGACCGCCATGACCTTCGTCGACGCGCCGGTGTCGAGCTGCAGGATCGAGAAGGCCCCGGCCGGATCGACGCCGAAATACGGCCCGAAGATCGGCGAGTACAGGACCGTGTTCTTCGCTGGCGAGGTGACCCAGCCCGCGCCGGTGGCGCCGGTGCGCCGGTACCACACGGGCGTGCCGCGCGCGTCGAGGATCATCGCGTACCCGGCGTCGCCGTCGTTGCCGATGAAGGTGTTGCCGAGCAGGTAGTAGCCGGCCGTCGCGCCCCCGGCGCCGCTGGTCGCGAGCGCCGGGAAATCGTGCGGCAGACAGCGCACCCAGTACTCGCTCGCCGCGCCGCTCGGCGTCGCGACCCGCACCACGATCGCCTGGTTCTCGAGCACGCTCAGCGTCGCCGGCGAGGCCGCGGCGATCGGCTGCACGACGGAGGCCACGGCGTCGTCGGCGTCCGGCGTCGCGGTCACGGTCAGCGCGTTGGCGCCAGCCGCGCACCGCACCACGTAGTCGTGCACGCTCGGCGAGAACGCCGGCACGAGCGGGCGCTCCGCGATCGCCAGCGACGCGAGCTGCGAGCCGAGAGGAGGCAGCAGCGTGATCGGCGCGCTGGGGGCGGCGGGGCTCGGGGTGCTCGGCGAGCTCGTGCTCGGCGTGACGCTCGTGGCGCCGCCGACGGCGCTCGTGCAGCCGACGATCAGCGGACAGAGGACGACGGAGGCGACGCCCCCGAAACGAAGGACGCTAGGCATGGGGCGCTCCCGGCTCGCGAGGCGCACGCGCGCGGACCGAGCCGCGACGCGCGCGCTCGTCCGCCCGCGCACGAGCTCGCTCGCGCACGAGGGGTTGGGGAATGGACGAAGCGAGGTACCCCGAGCCCCACCCATTTCAGACACGCGACCGGAGATCAGGTCGACGCGTGCGAGGGCTCAGCTCGTCACGAGCGGCCGCGCGCCGACTCGCGCCGCCGCCGTCGCCCAGCCGCCACCACCACGCCGAGCGCGAGCGAGCCCACGCCGAGCCGCGCGCTCGACGCGTCGCCCGAGCCTCCGCAGCCGGCGCAGCCGCCGCGGTGCTGGACCGGCGGCGGCGCCCCCCCGAGCGTCGGCGGCTCGCGCGTCGGGACGAGCTCGCCGTCGAGGGCGAGCTCCACCCTGTCGCCCGCGCGCACCACGATGGCGCGCTCGCTCGGCGGGCGGTCTTCGATCTCGAGCCGCACCACGTGCGAACCGGCGCTCACCTCGATCGGGACGTCGAGCGCGGCGGGCCGACCGTCCAGCGTGACGCGCGTGACGTGCGACGCGCCGGCGTCCGAGCGGGGGGCGACGGTGAGTCGGAGCGTCACGCTCGCCGTCCCGTCCGCCACGGCAGCGCTCGGCGCGGGGGCTCCTTCGAGCGCCGCCTGCGCCCTCGACGGCGCGAGCGCGAGGAGCGCCAGCGCGAAGGCCTGCGCGTAGCGGGGAACCGAGGCGCGCGGCGCGGGCGACATCCGCCGAACGTACCACCGGGCGGCATGCGTGCTCGGCGCGGAGACGAGCACGACGCGCGCAATCCACGCGCCTCCCGCCCGCGTTCGCCCGACCGCCGCTGCAATCGTCCGCGCGCGACGCACGTCGCCTTGCGTGCGCGCCTGCGTGCGCGATTCTGCGCGGACCCGAATGCGCAAGCTCGCCCTGTTGCCGCTCCTCGCGACCTCCCTCGTGCTCGGTGGCGCCAGCGGTGGGTGCGGCGGTGGCGACCCCGGCGCGGCGAGCGACGCGCCCGCCTCGACGCCCGACGCGGCGCCCGCGCTCGCGGAGCTCGCCACGCAGATCGACGTCACCGAGATCGCGGTGCTGCAGGTGGTGAAGGCCTCCATCTGGCGCGCCGGCGCGGCGCTGTCGCCGCCCAACGCGCCCGTCGTGGCCGCGCGCCCGGCCGTCGTGCGCGCGTACGTGAAGCCGCGCGCCGGCTGGAAGTCGCGAGGCCTGGTCGGCACGCTCCGCGTGGTGGCGCCGGGCGCCGACGAGAAGGTGCTCTTCTCGCAGGACGTGCTGCGCGTGGTCGGCAAAGGGTCGGTCGAAGAGGACCTCGGCTCGACGTTCACGTACGAGCTGCCGGCCGAGGCCCTCGTCGTCGGCGCGCGCTACGCGCTCTCGATCGTCGACGCGTCGCCGGGCGCCTCGCTCGCGGGCTCGGCGATCGGCTGGCCCACCGACGGCACGCTCGAAGCGCTCGGCGTGAAGGGGGGCAACGAGTCGCTCAAGGTGAAGATCGTGCCGGTGCGCTACGACGCCGACGGCTCGGGGCGGGTCGCGAGCACCTCGCCCGAGCAGCTGCAGCTCTTTCGCGACACGCTCTATCAGCTGTACCCGACGGCGAGCGTCGAGGTGACCGTGCGCGATCCGATGCCGTGGAGCACGGCCATCGACGCCGACGGCACCGGCTGGGACGACTTCCTCACGGCGATGTGGGCGCTGCGCGAGGCCGACGCGCCGCCCGACGACGTCTACTACGCGGGGGCCTTCGTCGCCGCGCCCACCATGACCCAGTACTGCCGCGGCGGCTGCGTGCTCGGGCTGGCCGGGCTGGCCGGGCCGACGGAGGTCGGCAAGCGCGCGCTCGCCATGGTGGGCTTCGACGGCGACGAGGCCGCGACGACGCTGGCGCACGAGCTCGGCCACACCTTCGGGCGCGCGCACGCGCCGTGCGGCGATCCGGCCGGCGTCGACAAGAAGTTCCCCTACGCCGACGCGCTCATCGGCAGCTGGGGGTGGAACGCGCTGGCGGGCGAGCTGCGCGATCCGACCGCCGATCACGACGTGATGGGCTACTGCAAGCCGCTCTGGGTGTCGGACTACACGTACGCCGCGCTCTACCAGCGCCTCGCGCTCGTGAACGCGGCCGCCAAGCTCGCCCCCGCGCCGAGCGGGATGATGGCGTTCCGCGCGCTGCACGTCGGCAAGGACGGAGCCCTGAGGCGCGGCCGCGCGCTGTCGCTGAAGCTCGAGCCGGGGCCCACCGTCACCGCGGAGATCGAGCGCGCGGACGGCTCGCGCGTGACGACGCAGGTGCCGTGGATCGTCACCGATGGGCCCAACGGCGGCTTCGCGCTCGTCCCCGAGGTCGAGTCGGTCCACGCGATGCGGCTGCGGCACGCGGATGGGCGACTGGTCGGGGCGCTCTCGCGGGCGCCGTAGCTCCGAGCGGGGGAGGCCTGCCTCCGTGCGACCGCCTCGTGCGCGCACTCGGCTGAGCTCGCTCGCCTGTAACGCGACGCGAGCGTTCGGTTTCGGTTCCTCGCCGCAAAGATGGCGTTCGAGCCGAAGTGCCGAGTCCCGATTCGGGCGCAACGCGCACCGCTGCGCGGTGCTGCCATGACCGCCGCCCCCGACGACGGTAGAAGGTCTGTCGCTCGATGCACCCGGCCGATCACGCGCAGCTCTGGGGGTTGCTGGACGACTATCTCCGGATGTACGCGTCGCGCGACCAGCGCCTCACCGCGCGCTTCAGCGAGGACTTCTCGGGCTTCACGGGCGGCGGGCTCCGGCTGGTGAAGGACCGCGACGAGTGGGTCGGCGTCACGCGCCAGGACTTCGCGCAGGTGTCCGCGCCGATCCGCCTCGAGCTCAAGGACGTGGCGCTCCAGTCGCTCACCGAGACCGTCGCCGTCGCGACCAGCTTCTTCTCCATCCACCTGCCGATCGAGGACCACGTCCTCTCCAGGGAGACGGCGCGGCTGGTGCTCGTCTTCCGCAAGGAGGCGGACGACTGGAAGATCTGCCACAGCAGCATCTCGATTCCCTATCACCTCGTGCGCGAGGGAGAGGTGTATCCCCTCCACGGGCTCGCCGAGCGGAATCGGTTCCTCGAGGAGCAGGTCGCGGAGCGCACCCGGCAGCTCTCGGAGGCGAACGCGAGCCTGCGCCACGCGAACGAGGCGCTCGTCCGCGAGAACGCGGAGCGCGCGCACGCCGAGTCCGCGCTGCTCGAGAGCGAGAACCGCTATCGGTCGATCGTCAACGCGTCCCCCGACGACATCACGATCACCGACGCGCAGGGGCGCATCGTCATGGTCTCGCCGACGGCGCTGACCATGTTCGGCCACGCGGAGGGAGACGTGTTCCTCGGGCGTCCGGTCACCGACTTCCTCGTCCCCGAGGATCGGGCGCGCGCCGCCGCGCAGCTCACCGCCAAGCTCCGCGGGGTCACCACCGGACCGGGCGAGTACCGCGCGCTGAGGCCCGACGGCAGCACCTTCCACCTCGAGGTGAACAGCGAGTACATGCGCGACGCGGCGGGGGCGCCGACCGGCATGGTGATCATCGCCCGCGACGTCAGCGAGCGAAAGCGCATCGAGGCGGAGCGCGATCGGCTGGAGTCCCAGAATCGGAAGCTCGAGCGCGGCGAGAGTCTCGGCCGGATGGCCGGCGCGATCGCGCACCACTTCAACAACAAGCTCCAGGCCGTGATCCTGGGCATGGAGCTGGCGATCGGCGAGCTCCCGCCGGGCGTCGAGCCGCTCGAGAGCCTCGCCGACGCGCTCTCGGCCGCGCGCAACGCGGCGGAGATCAGCGGCTCGATGCTCGCTTACCTCGGCCAGTCGTCGGGCCGGCGCGAGGTGCTCGATCTCTCCGAGGCGTGCCTGCGGCTGCTCTCGCCGCTGCGGGGCGTCGTGCCGAAGCGCGTCGATCTGCAGATCGAGGCGCCGACCCCCGGGCCCGCGATCGAGGCGAACGAGCGCGAGCTGCAGCAGGTGCTGACCAACCTCGTGACGAACGCCTGCGAGGCGATCGGCGAGCGCGAGGGGACCCTTCGAATCGCCGTCCGCACCGTCGCGGCGAGCGAGCTCGCGGCGCGCCACCGCTTCCCCGTCGACTACCAGTGCAAGCACGCGCGCTACGCGTCGCTCGAGATCGCCGACTCGGGGGACGGGATCGACGAGGGGGCCTTCGAGTCGCTGTTCGACCCGTTCTTCACGAGCAAGTCCGCCGGACGCGGCCTCGGCCTGCCCGTGGCGCTCGGCTTCGTGCGCGCCAACGGCGGCGCCATCTCCGTCGACAGCGCGCCGGGGCGAGGGAGCACGTTCCGCGTGTCGCTGCCGCTCGCGGCGGAGGCCGTCGCGCGCCCCTCGGTCGATCGCGGCCCCGTCACGCCGGTGGCCGAGCGGGGCACCGTGCTGGTGGTCGACGACGATCCCGCGGTGCGCAGGGCGGTCCGGCGGGCGCTCACGCGCTTCGGCTTCACCGTGATCGAGGCGGTCGACGGCGTCGACGCGCTCGAGACCTTCCGGCGCTCCCGCGATCGGATCGACGGCGTGCTCTGCGACGTGACCATGCCGAGGATGAACGGCTGGGAGACCCTCTCCGCGCTCCGGGAGCTGGCGCCCGATCTGCCGTTCATCCTGGCGAGCGGGTACAGCGAGGCGCTGGTGATGGCGGACGCGCGCACCGCGCAGCCCCAGGCGTTCCTGAGCAAGCCCTTCGAGGTGAAGGCCCTCGTCGCCGCCCTCGACGCGGCGCTGGCTGCGCGCAAGGCGTGAGCCGGCCCGGGCCGGACCCGGCCGCTCGCCGCTAGGGCGTGCAGGTGCCGTTCACGCAGAACGAGTACGGCGCGCACGCCTTGCCGCAGCCGCCGCAGTTCTTCGGATCGGTGAGCACGTCGACGCAGGCCGAGCCGCAGCCGTTGCTCTCGGCGCCGCACACGCAGGCGCCGGCCCGGCAGATCGCGCCGGCCTGGCACGCGTTGCCGCAGCCGCCGCAGTGGGTCGGGTCGGTGCTCGTGTCGGCGCAGAGGCCGTTGCAGAACGTCTGGCCGCCGAGGCACGCGCACGTCCCGCCCGCGCACACCTGGTTGCCCGGGCACGCCTTGCCGCACGCGCCGCAGTTGCCGGCGTCGTTGAGGGGATCGACGCAGCTGCCGTTGCAGGCGGTGAGCCCCGACTGGCAGACGCAGCCGCCGCGCTGGCACGTCTGCCCGGTCGGGCACGCGAGGCCGCAGCCGCCGCAGTTCTGCGGATCGCTGCGCGGCGTGACGCACGCGCCGCTGCACACGATCTGGCGCGTGGAGCACGAGGTGACGCAGCGCCCGCGGCTGCACACCTGGTCGGCCGCGCACGCGTTGCCGCACGCGCCGCAGTTGTCGTGATCGAGCGAGAGCTCGTGACAAGCGCCGTTGCAGAAGGTCTCGGCCGCCGGGCACTTGCACGCTCCGGAGAGGCAGACCTGGTTGCCGCCGCACGGGCGACCGCAGCTGCCGCAGTTGGCGGCGTCGTTCTGCAGGTCGGTGCAGCCGGTCTTGCAGGCCGCGAGGCCGGAGCTGCACGCGCACGCGCCGGAGACGCAGGGTTGCCCCGCGCCGCACGCCGCGCCGCACGCGCCGCAGTTCTGCGGATCGGAGGCGACGGCGACGCAGACGCCGCCGCAGAGCGTCTCGCCGGCCGGGCAGGCGCACTTGCCGGCCTGGCAGACCTGCGTCGCCGGGCACGCGTGGCCGCACGCGCCGCAGTCGAGCGGATCGGCGGCGAGGTCGACGCACGCCTGGCCGCAGCTCGTGTAGGGCGCGGTGCACGCGCCGACGCAGGCGCCCGCCTGGCAGCTCGGCGTCGCGCCCCCGCAGGCCTGACCGCACGCGCCGCAGTTCTGGGGATCGCTCCCGAGCTCCACGCACGCCCCGCCGCAGGTCGTCTTCCCTTGGCCGCACGCGCACGCGCCGTCGACGCAGGTCGTCCCAGCGGCGCACGTCTTGCCGCAGGCGCCGCAGTTCGCGCCGTCGTTGGCGAGCTCGACGCAGGTGCTCCCGCAGAGCGCGAGGCCGACCGCGCAGGGGGGCTGACAGGTGCCGGCGGAGCAGACGAGCCCGGCGTCGCACACGTGCCCGCAGGAGCCGCAGTTCTTCGCGTCGCCGACGAGATCGAAGCAGACCGTGCCGCAGCCGGTCTTGCCGTCGGGGCAGGCGATCGGCGGCGGCGCGAAGCACTGCCCCTGCTGACACGTGAACGTGGTCGGGCAGTCGCCGTCGACGTTGCACTCGGTCACCTTGCCGCCGCAGCTGCCGATCAGGAGCGGGGTGGCGAGGAGCAGGGCGGTCGAACCGGCGGCGAGCGCGCGTCGAAGCATGTCCCCAGCGGTAGCAGCTGCGCGTGGGCCACGGCGCGCCCCGTAGGGTTTCTTCACTCAAGATCGCGTAGAGACGTCGCGCTCGGGCGCGCGCGCGATTTTTTTGAAATCCCGCGGACGCTGGCGCGGACACGCCCCTTCGCCGCTGCATCCAAGGTCTCGCATGACCCGTCCGCTACAGGAAATCGCCTTCGAGAAGATGGAGTCGGACCTCGAGCTGGTCCTCGGCCTCTTCGCCGAGGTGCTCCGCGCCATCGATCCGATCGACCCGGCCCACGGCGCCGCGCGCGCCGACAAGCTGCGCGCGCTCGACGGGCCGCTGCCGCCCGGCGCGCGGCTCGACGAGCGCGACGTGCAGGCGCTCTCGCTCGCGTTCCAGCTGCTGAACCTCGTC
Source organism: uncultured delta proteobacterium (assembly GCA_903923175.1). GTDB lineage: Bacteria > Myxococcota_A > Polyangia > Polyangiales > JADJMO01 > CAIXWQ01. Next base: position 15,215 of record CAIXWQ010000062.1, read on the forward strand.
GAGGAGAACGCCGCCGCGCAGTCCCGGCGCCTCCGCGAGGCGCGCGAGGGGATGCTGCGCGAGCCGGGGCTCTGGGGGCAGAACCTGCGCCAGCTGCTGCAGGCGGGCTTCACCGAGGAAGGGATCCTCGCCGCGCTCCCGGCCATCCGGGTCGAGCCGGTGCTCACCGCCCACCCGACCGAGGCGCGCCGCGCCACCACGCGCGACCAGCTGCGCGCGCTCTACCTGCTGCTCGTCAAGCGCGAGAACCAGATGTGGACGCCGGCCGAGCGCGACGAGATCCGCGACGAGCTCGCCCTCGCGCTCGAGCGGCTCTATCGCACCGGCGATTTCCCCACCGCCAAGCCGGACGTCGCCGCCGAGCGCGCGTCGGTGCGTCACGTGCTCACGACCATCCTCCCCGAGGCCGTGCGGCGCCACGATCGCCGCCTCGAGGCGGCCTTCCGCGAGGCCGGGCTCGACCCTTCGCCGCTCGCCGACGTCCAGGCGCTCCCCCGCGTGCGCTTCGGCAGCTGGGTCGGCGGCGATCGCGACGGCCACCCGCTGATCACGCCGCAGGTCACCGAGACGGCGCTGATCGAGCTGCGCGACGAGGCGATCGCGCTGCACGCGAAGAACCTCCACGAGCTCGCGGCGCGCCTCAGCCTCTCCGATCGCCTCCAGGCGACCCCGGCGCGGCTCGCCCGCGCGATCGACGAGCTGCGCGAGCGCCTGGGCGAGGCCGGCGCGCGCGCGGTCGCCCGCAACCCGGGCGAGCCGTTCCGGCAGTACGTGAACCTCCTCGTCGCGCGGCTCCCCGAGCGCTCCGGCGCGCGTCCGCACGGCGCGACCTACGCGCGCGCGGGCGAGCTCTCGGCCGATCTGCGCCTGCTGCGCGAGTGCCTGGTGGAGGTCCGCGCGGCGCACGTCGCGCGCGCCGATCTGCTGCCGGTCGAGCGGGCCGTCGCGGTGTTCGGCTTCCACCTCGCGGCGCTCGACGTGCGCCAGAACTCGGCCAAGCACGATCGCGCGATCGCCCAGCTGCTCGTGGCCGGCGGCGTCGACGGCGCGGACTTCGCGCGCTGGCCGGAGGAGCGCCGGCGCGCGCTGCTCGATCGCGAGCTCGCCTCGCCGCGCCCGTTCGCGCTCGCGGAGGCGGTGGTCGGCGAGGACGCGCGCGACGTGCTCGACGTCTACCGGATGCTCGCCCGCCACCGCGACGGCTTCGGCCTCGAGGCGGTCGGAGCGCTGGTGGTCAGCATGACGCGGAGCGTGTCGGATCTGCTCGCCATCTACCTGTTCGCGCGCGAAGTCGGGCTCGTGCGCTACACGCAGGGCGGGCTCGCTTGCGAGCTGCCGGTGGTGCCGCTCTTCGAGACCATCGACGACCTCGCGAACGCGCCCGCCATCCTCGGCGCGTTCCTCGATCATCCGGTCACGCGGCGGAGCCTCGCGCTCCAGGAGACGCCGGTCGGGCTGCGCGCGCTCGAAGCGTGCCTGCCGCCTGCCGGGCCGAACGCGGCCGCGCCGACGGTGCAGGTCATGCTCGGCTACTCCGACTCGTGCAAGGACGGCGGCATCCTGCAGAGCCAGTGGGCCCTGCACCAGGCGCAGCACGCGCTCGTCGAGGCGGCCCAGGCCCGCGGGGCGCGCGTGCGCTTCTTCCACGGCCGCGGGGGGACCGTCAGCCGCGGCGCCGGGCCTACGCACCGCTTCCTGGAGGCGCTCCCGCTCGGCGCGCTGTCGGGCGATTTCCGCATGACGGAGCAGGGGGAGACGATCGCGCAGAAGTACGCGAACCTCGGCACCGCGACGTATCACCTCGAGCTGCTCGTCGCCGGCGTGTGCGCGACCACGCTGCGCCACCGGGTCACCGACGAGGCGACGACGCTCTCGCACGCGCCCGCGCTGCACGCGCTCCTCGACGAGCTCGCGCGTGGCAGCCGCGCGGCCTACGAGGGGCTCACGCGCGAGCCCGGCTTCCTCGACTACTTCGCGGAGGCGACGCCGATCGACGCGGTCGAGCACGCGCGCATCGGCTCGCGCCCGCCGCGCCGCACCGGCAAGCGCACGCTCGAGGACCTGCGCGCCATCCCGTGGGTGTTCAGCTGGAACCAGTCGCGCCACTACCTGCCGGGCTGGTACGGCGTCGGCAGCGCCCTCGAGGCGCTCTTCGAGGGCGATCGCGCGCGGTTCGACGCGCTCTCGGCCGAGGCCGCGCGCTGGCCGTTCCTCCGCTACGTGCTGACCAACGTGGAGTCGAACGTCGCCTCGGCCGACGCGGAGATGATCGCCCTCTACGCGGGGCTGGTGCGCGACGCCGAGGTGCGCGGGCGCTTCCACGCGCGCGTGATCGAGGAGCTCGAGCGCACGCGTCGCATGCTCGATCTCATGCACGGCGCGCCGCTGCCGGAGCGGCGGCCGCGCATGTGGCGCACCCTGCAGCGCCGCGCCGCGGGGCTGCGCGCGCTGCACGCGTTCCAGGTGGAGGCGCTCGCGGCGTGGCGCGCGGCCCGACGCGCGGGCGACGA
>CAIXWQ010000063.1 GCA_903923175.1 uncultured delta proteobacterium
GAGCGCAGCGGCCGCTTGGCCGTCTCGGCGTCGACCAGGGCGAGCTCGATCTGCTCGTCGCCGAGCAGCCCGGACTCTTCGACCACGGAGATGCCGAGTCGCTTGGCGCACCAACGCACGAGCTGACGCAGGAAAGCGCTGCCGCCGCAGTGGCGCAGGCGGGGTGCGAGCACCGGGCCGTCGACGACGGTGATCGCGCCAAAGCCGACCGCTTCGAGCTCCTCGCGCGCGCGGGCGCCGAGGGTCTCGCCCTCTGCGCGCATTCGGATGTGGACCTCCGACGGGCACGATTTGTCGGCGAGTTGGAGCTCGAAGTCGACGCCATCGGGGAGCGGCGCATCGTCGGCGGTGGCCGGACTGAAGGGCTCGAGCGAGCGCAGGAGCGAGACGATCGCGTCGGGCGAGGCGCCCGGGCGGTGCACGAGGCGGAGCTCGTTGACCGAAGTGTCGCCGATGACGCTCACCTCGGCGCCGGCCGTGCGCAGGGCGGCGGCGAGCGTGTGGCCGAGGACGACGAACGGCGTGCGGATGCGGATGTGCGGCATGCGTGGGCTCCGAGGAGGGGACGCGCGAGCGCGGCCGCGGCGGACGGCGCGGCGGGGCGGTGGCGTTAGCCTCGGGGCTGAGACGTGCGTAGAGCTGGCGATCGGACACGGGGCGCGACGCTCGGACGCTCATGGCGGATCCGCGTGACGTAGCCCGAGCCGATTCGCGCAGATGGCGGCGCGGCAGTCAGCGAACGTCGTCGAGCGCGCTCACGATCGGCAGCGCGGTCTCGAGCGCCTCCAAGCAGCGTAGTAGCTCGTCGTTCGACGGCACCGCTCCGCTGTGTGAGAACGTGTTGCGCAGCGACGGCAAGGGATCGAGCGCCACGAGGCTCATCGACGGCGCGAGCCACTTCGCGAGCCCGACCGCCGTGCCGAGGGGGAGCGCCTCCACCGCCCGACCGTCCGTGTGGTCCTCGACCCTTCGAGCAAGCCTCGCAGCCAAGCGACCGAGCACGGGGCGGAGGTCTTCTTCGAACAGTCCGAAGGAGAAGCTGTGAATCCCCTTGAGCCGGGTCGGCTCCGGCTTGGCAGTGCGCAGTTCGACCTTCCATTTGTCGATCCGCGCAGCGAGTGACCGAGTCGCGGGCGCGACGAGCGAGGTCGCGCCACGCGCGACGAGAAGCTGGTCCCGGTGCCGCGTCAGAAGCTGCGAGAGCTCCCTCGCGGTCTGCTCGTAGTCCTCGGGCGATCCCTGGAATGGATCCGCGACGTCCCATTCCAGCAGTCGCTCGCGAACGTCCGCGAGCCCGTGGTGCTCGAGCAGCTCTCTGGCGACGTTTGGCGCAAGCGAGACGATCGTGTCGTACGAGCCGAGATCGCGGTGCTCCACCGGGGTCGGAACGTGCTCATCCGGCTCGATGCCGCGATCGCGGAGTACCGTCACGACGTGCTCTGCGATTGCCGAGCCGGGGCTCACTCCCGCGCTCGCGGTCGCCACGCGCCGAGGCCAGCGAGCCGCGCAGAGCCACTCGGCGAGCGGACTCCGACAGGTGTTTCCGGAGCACACGAACAAGACTCGAGCGGTCAAGGCCACCTCGGCGACGGGGGGTACTGGTGTTGCTGGTCGGGGCGTCGTGGGAAGATCGCACCGAGGCGGAGGTGCCGTCGAGCCGCCAGGAGATGCTCTGCAGGCCCGAGCGAGCGTTTGGCGTCCTCGTGGCTCCTTCGTCTGTGCCTACGCTGCGCCGAGCCGGCAGTGCTTCACAGCTCCGAGAGCCTTCCCGCGATCCCGCGTTCGATGCGCTGCACCGAGTCCGCCACCTGCGGCGTCGTGGCGGGCATGGCGCGGGGCTCCTCGCGGCACGCGGCCCACGCCACCGAGAGGACCAAAACCGCC
>CAIXWQ010000064.1 GCA_903923175.1 uncultured delta proteobacterium
CCCACCCCCGCGCTCGACGACGTCGCCGGCGCGCTCTCCGCGGCGCTGCGCACGCCCATCGGCATGGCGGCGTTCGGCCCGGGCTCGCTCGCCGGCAAGAAGATCGCCATCGCCGTCGACGACGTCTCGCGCCCCACGCCGGTGCGTCGCTTCTTCGCCGGCGTGGTCGCGCACCTCGAGGCGTGCGGCGCGCGGCGCGAGGACCTGCGCGTGCTGCTCGCCCTCGGCGTGCACCGACCGATGACCGAGCGCGAGGTCGAGGAGAAGCTCGGCGTCGGCCAGTTCGAGGGGATCCGCTGGTTCAACCACGACGCGCGCGATCCGCGCGGGCTCGCGCGGCTCGGGATCACGTCGCGCGGCACGCGCGTGTCGCTCAACCGCCAGCTCACCGAGGTCGATCTCGTGGTGTGCGTGGGAGCCGTCGAGCCGCACCTGCTGCTCGGCTTCGGTGGCGGGCTCAAGATGATCTGCCCCGGGCTCGCCGGGCAGGAGACGATCGCGCAGAACCACATGCAGGGGGTCTCGCCCGAGCACTTCAACTACGTGGGCGAGGTCGAGAGCCCGATGCGGCTCGACCTCGAAGAGGCCGCGGGGCTGCTCGGCAAGCCGATCTTCGTGGTGAACGTGGTGCTCGACGAGCGGCTCGAGCCGTGCCGCTTCGTGTGCGGCGATCCGGTCGCCGCGCACCGCGAGGGGGCGCGCGCCGTGCGCGAGATCGCGCGCTGCGAGGTGCGCGAGCGGGCCGACGTGGTCGTCGTGGCGTCGAACCCGATGAACGCCGACCTGCGCCAGGGGATGAAGAGCGTCGGTCACGTCCAGGCGAGCGTGAAGGAGGGGGGGCTGATCGTGGCGCTGCTCGACTGCCGCCTCGGCGTCGGCGATCTGAGGCTCCCCGCGCGCACGCTGCCGCACGCGGCGCTGCGCGGGCTGCTCGCGGTGCTCGGCAAGCGGCGCGTGCTCGGCTTCGTCGACCGCGTGCAGAAGGGGGCTGGCGTGGAGGAGCGCTTCCTCGCGCACTTCTCGCTCCAGAGCGCGCGTCGCAACGACATCTTGCTCTGGTCGCCCCACCTGCCGCCCGACACCGGCAAGCGGATGGGGGTGATGGCGCAGTTCGCGAGCCCCGAGGCGCTCCTCGCGGCCGCGCGGCGTCGCGCGCCCCGCGCCGCGACGGTGCACGTGTTCCCCTATGGCGGAGGCACGTACGCGTCGTTCGCGGGCGGCTGACGAGCGGACGAGCGGGCGAGCGGGCGAGCGGGCGACGGCGGTGGCGAGGGGCGAGGGGCGAGGCCGTCGGCGAGCTCGCGTGCGCGTCGGTTACTTCGTCACCGTCAGGAACGACACGCCCGACGACGACACGAGCTGGACGGACACCGTCCAGTCTCCGACGGTCACCTCGCGATGCGACGACGCCGAGAACCTCGCCGGCATGCTCGTGGCGGGGAGGTGCGCCAGCATCGAGGCCGGGATGGTCCCCACGCCGGCCGCCGCGTCGAACGCGCAATCGATCACGACGTGGTGCCCGGGCACGTCGTCGCCGAACGTGACGTCGACCTCGCCCGCCGCGGGCTGCGACCACGAGAGCCGGAGATCGGTGGTCCGGTCGATGGTCAGACAGCTGGGGTCCGAGCAAGTCAGCACCAGGTCGCCGGGCGCCACGACCGTCGCGGTGAACGGCGGCACTTCGGCTCCCACTGCGCTCACGCGTACCGCGGAGCCGGCCTCGAAGATCCGATCCGTAGGATCCGCTCTGTAGACGTTGGAGGCAGCGTCGAAGTCCATGAAGGCCGGACCCGAGAGCGCCCCCGAGAACGTGATGCGCCCTGCGCTCGCCGCGCGCGGGGCGATCGAGGGAACGGGCAGCGCGAGGCAGTCCACCACCGAGCAGGTGCGGTTGGCGGCCGCCGGGGCGCAGTCGCTCGGGATGGGATCGAGGAAGTACGCCGCGTACCCGCTGGTGCCCACGCCCGATTCGCCGGCGAACTGCTCGAGCACCACGCGCCCGTACTTCCCCACGGGTGAGGCCGAATGTTGCGTCGAGCCCGGATCCTCGGCCACGCGTCCTCCGCAGCCCGTCGACGCGAGCGCGGTGGAAGCGAGCGTGAGGGCGAACAGGCAGAGGGATCGCATGGGGTCATTCTAGTCGCTCGGATGAAGTGGAGCGAGCGCCGCCCCGCGAGTTCTCGCGCCCGAGTCCGACGTGACGAGGCGCATTCGCAGTTCGAATCGGAAGGAGCCGCGCGCGCGCGAGGAGCCGACGAGTCGTGGCGCTTCCCCATGGCCGCCCGCAATGCGCTCGATGGCCCGTCGCTGCACACCCCCGCAGGGCACCGCTCGATTCGCGGAGTCGCGCGGGTGTCACGAACTGCCCCGCTGCGCCGACGGACCGGACGCATGACTCCGCCATCGAAGCGACGGGATCGACCGCATCGACCGCATCGACCGCATCGACCGCGCCGCGCGCTGCGCGCAGCCTGGGCCCTCGGGCTCGTCGCGATCGGGCCCGCCATCGCCTGCTCGCGCGGCGAGCGCGCGGTCATCCGGGCGGAGCGCGCGCCGGCGCCCTCGGCGAGCGCCTCGGAGGTCGTCGTCTTCACGACCACGCCCGAGCCGCTCACCGCCCCGTCGGTGCGCTGGGTCTTCTGGCCCGAGGACTACGAGGGCGAGGAGGCGGTCGACCTCGGCGACGGCACCTCGCTCTTCGTCGGCGAGCGCGGCGAGCGCTGGGTCGCCGCGCGCGACGGCAGCCGGCGCGCGCACGCGGCCGACTTCGCGCCCGAGGCGCTGATCGCGGCGCGACGCTACGAGGAGCGCTGGATCTTCGTCGGTCGCAGCGGCGCGGCGTACGCGGCCCCGTCGCCGCTCGGGGCGCTCACCTCGGTGCGCGCGCCGAAGGAGCCGCTGGTCGCGGCGGCGGCCGGCCGGGGCTCCATCGTGGGGGTGCTCGCCGACGGCCGCGTGGTGCGCAGCCTCGATGGCGGCGCGAGCTTCGTCGCCGCGAAGGTGCGCAAGCCCGAGCGCTCCTCGGGCGACGCCGGCGCCCCCGACGGCGGCGGCGTGGCGGCGCGACCGCGGTTGCGCGGGGAGCCGCCTCCTCCGCGGATCGCGATGTCGCCGCGCGGCGTAGGGCTGCTCGCGCTCGATCGACGCTAGGTCTTCGTGACCGTCGACGACGGCGCGACCTTCCGGCCGCTCGCGCTCGCCGAGCGCGCCGAGGCTGGCGAGCGCGCCGAGGCAGACGAGCGCGCCGAGCTCGCAGCGCCCGCTGCGCCTGCCGAGCTCGACGAGCGCGACGAGCTCGATGCGCTCGCGCACGACGCGAAGGGCGACGTGCTCCTCCGGCGCGCGAGCGGCGAGGTGCGCCTCCTC
>CAIXWQ010000065.1 GCA_903923175.1 uncultured delta proteobacterium
TGGTCTCGAGGCGTTGCCGTTGCACGGAGGCGACCTCGTCGACCTGCGCAAAGGGCACGAGCCTTACCGCCGCCCCGATCCGTACGCACCGCTCTGGCGCACGTTCACCGCCCGCCGCCGCCGTGCGTACGAGATGGACGCCATCGCGTGGGGCGCGTTTCCCGGCGCCGATCCCGAGGACAACCCGACCTGCGACGCCACCGAGCTGCGCGAGGCCGGCGATGATCAGGGGGCGTACAAGCTGCTCATGCAGGCGCTCCACCGCGATTTGCGCTGTATCGACGCACACGCCCATCTCGGCAACATCGCCTTCGACCGGTTGCCGGAGCGGGCGCTGCTCCACTACGAGATCGGCATCGCGATCTCCGAGCTCTCCCTCCCGACCGACTTCGACGGCGTGCTGGAGTGGGGGCTGCTCTACAACCGGCCGTTCCTGCGCTGCCTCCATGGCCTCGGGCTATGCCGCTGGCGTCTCGGGCGCTTCGCCGAGGCGGAGCGCGTGTTCTTGCGCCTCCTCTCGCTGAGCCCGAACGACAACCTTGGGGCACGGTTCAATCTCGCCGACGTGCGCGCGGGCCGGACGTGGGAAGACGATTCGGCCCAGCGCGCGTCGAACGCATCGGCGTGACGTCGCGAGCGCCGAGCGCCGGCGCGGATCGCGAGCCGCTCCCGACCGATACGGCTCGCGTCGATTCGACTTGATGCGTTCGCCCGAGCGGATCTCGAGGTCGCGCGCGGGCCGCGCGCTTGACCCCCTCGAGGTTGAACTACTCGACTCCGCGAGCGACCTCGCGCTCGCCTTCGCGTTGAACCGTTGCATGTCGTGCAACGGTTGCCGCGCGGGCAGCGGTGTGAATCAGCCGTTTTTCTTGCGCGCTGAGCGCGTCGCCTTACGTTGCGTCTTCTTCGCGCGCGCGGCGGCCGGATCTTTGCGGCGAGGCGCCGGAGCGGCCGGGAATGGGAACCCGATCGGCCGCGGCGTGCCCTCGCTGACACGCATGAACGCCTCCAAGCCAGCCTGCGTGGCCACGTCGAAGCCCGCCTCTCGTCCGGAGATGAAGAACGACTTCGCCATGCCGAAGTTCCGCTTGTTGGCGAGCGCCGCAGTCAGTCGCTCCACCGCATCGCCGCCGAGGACGCGAAGGCAGGCGTCCGCCTTCTCGAGGCCGAATTCGCGCTTGAGGAAGGCGAAGAACGCGCGGTTCTCTTCGATGATCCAACCGGCCTGCGACGCGTCGATGCTCACCTTGCGGGGGATAATCTCGAACACGACCTCGCGAAGATCGCTCGGACCGAGCGTGGCGATCGTGGCGCCGAAGTAGTCCGCGGCGAAGTCCATGACGAAGCGGCACGCCTGCACCTCGGTGAGCGGCTTCGCCTCGGGCGAGTGGAGGAACCTCCGTACGAGCTCGTCCTCGAGCTCATGGCGCGCCGCCTGGTCGATCTCCTCGCCGTCGCGCGCGAGCTCGAAGAGATCGGCGATCACGTCGTAGGGGGGGCGAAACTCGCTCGCCGGCTCTTCGTACGGCGCCCGCAGCGTCACCTCGATCTCGCCGGCGTGCGTCTTCACGGCGAGCGTGCGCGCGAGCGGCGCGCCTCCGTCCCACGCTGCCAGCAGTGCCTGCTTCTCTTCGAGCACGTGCGGCAGGGGCTGGCGTCGAACCGCAAGCGGCAAGAGCGATCTCGGGCGAAACGGCGTCGCGTAACGGACGCGAGCTTGGCGGAGCCGATGCCCGCCGAGACACCGCCCTCGCCGTCGAGCTCCGCGTCGGAGCCGGCGCGCGAGAAGGCGGAGGTCGGCGATGGAATCGAACGAAGCGGCGGCGCGCGCGGCGCCGAGCGATGTGCGCGCTGCGGGCGCGTGCTCAGCGGGCGGGTGCGACCAAGCGAATGGTGCCCACCCCGGCGGCGCGCCGAGCGCGCGCCAAGGCAGCCTGGCCATCGAGGTCACGGCGGACGGCGGCGAGGCGAGCCTGGTGCGCAGGCCGGTGACCGATGAGGAAGCGGCGAAGATCCTGAAGCTTCATCACGCCGAGCACTGGCCGGTCGGGACGATCGGCGCGCAGCTCGGACGACATCACGACACGATCGAGCGGGTGCTCGCGCAGGCGGGGCTCGGCGTGAACAAGCAATCGACGCGGGCGCGGTTGGTTGATGCGTACGTGCCATTCATCAAGGAGACGCTCGAGAAGTACCCGCGTTTGCGGGCGAGTCGCTTGTGGTCGATGGCGAAGGCGCGCGGGTACCCGGGGTCGAAGAGCGGCTTTCGCGCGATCGTGAGTCGGCTGCGACCGCGCCGTGTCGCCGAGGCGTACCTGCGTCGCGTCGTGCTGCCGGGTCAGGAGGCGCAGGTCGACTGGGCGCACTTCGGGAAGATCACGATCGGGCGCGCGACGCGGGATCTGTGGGCCTTCGTGATGGTGCTCTCGTACAGCCGCGTGCGTCTGCTTCGCTTCTCGCTGCGGGCCGCGATGCCGAGCTTCCTCGCGGGTCACGTCGAGGCGTTTCGCTTCTTCGGCGCGGTGCCGAGGGTGATCTTGTACGACAACCTCAAGAGCGCGGTGCTCGAGCGCGAGGGGGATGCCGTGCGCTTCCACCCGACGATGCTCGCGCTCGCGGGGCACTATCGCTTCGAGCCACGGGCGTGCGCGCCCTATCGGCCGAACGAGAAGGGGCGGGTCGAGCGAGCGATCCGCGACGCCCGGGAGAGCTTCTTCGCGGCGCGCAGCTTCACGTCGATCGCGGACCTGAACGCGCAGGCGCGCGCGTGGTGTCTCGAGATCGCCAAGGAGCGACGCGTGCCCGACGCGCGGGAGACGACCTGCGAGGCGGCGTTCCTCGAGGAACGATCGAAGATGATCGAGCTCGCGGGGGACGACTTCCCCGTCGAGGAGCGCGTCGAGGTGCGCGTCGGCAAGACGCCGTACGTCCGCTTCGACAAGAACGACTACAGCGTGCCGCACACGCACGTGCAGCGAAGCCTGACGGTGCTCGCAACCGACGCGCGCGTGCGCGTCGTCGATCCTGAGGCGCCGTTGGAGGTCCTCGCCGATCATGCGCGCAGCTTCGATCGTGACCAGCGCGTCGAATCGCCGGGGCACCTGCAGGCGCTCGTCGAGCAGAAGCGCCGCGCGCACCAGAGCCGCGGCTTCGACCGCATCTTCAACGTCGTGCCGTCTTCGCGCGCGATGATGGAGCGGCTCGCCGAGCGTGGCGCCAACCTCGGCGCCACGACCTCGGGGCTGCTCCAGCTCCTCGACCGCGTCGGCGCCGAGACACTCGAGCGCGCCGTCGCGGAGGTCGTCGCGCACGACCAACCGAACCTGCGCGCGATCCACCACGTGATCGATCGGCTCCGGCACGAGGCGGGCCAGCCTCCGCCGTTGTCGGTCGCGGTGACGACCGATGCGCGCGCCACGGCACACGTGCGCCCGCACGCGCTCTCGACCTACGACCGACTGCACGTCGAGGGGGGCCGCGATGAAGACCGATGATCTCGTCGCGACGCTCAAGCGCCTCCGGCTCTTCGGTCTGCTCGCCCGCGTCGATGAGATTCGCAGCAAGCCGTGGCTCGAAGAGCTGCTCGCGATCGAGCTCGAAGAGAAGACGCGCCGCAGCCTCGCCCACCGCGTCCACATCGCCGGCATCGGCGCCTTCAAGCCCGTCACCGACTTCGACTGGAAGTGGCCACGCAGGGTCGACCGGGCGCTGATCGACGATCTCTTCTCGCTCGGCTTCATCGCCGAGGGCGTCAACGTCGTGCTGCTCGGCCCCAACGGCGTCGGCAAGACGATGCTCCTTCGGAACATCGCCCACCGCGCGCTGCTCGCCGGCCATGCCGTCATCGTCCGCACCGCGAGCGACCTGCTCGGCGACCTCATCCGGCAGGAGTCCTCCGAGGCGCGCGCCAGGCGACTCGCCGTGTACGTCCGCGCCCACCTCTTGTGCATCGACGAGGTCGGCTACCTCTCCTACGACGCCCGCCACGCCGACCTTCTCTTCGAGGTCGTCACGCGCCGTTACGAGAAGGGCCGCTCGATCCTCCTGACCACCAACAGGCCATTCGCCGACTGGCCGACCACCTTCCCCAACGCCTCGTGCGTCGTGACCCTCGTCGACCGGCTGATGCACAGGTCCGAGATCGTGACCATCGACGGCGACAGCTACCGACTGCGCGAAGCCGAGGAACGACAGCGCGAACGTGCGGCCGCGCGCAAGCGGAAGAAGGAGGAGCCGAAGGGGTAGCCGGCCACGGGCCCGCCGATGATCGCTATACGGCGTCGGCGGGCGCCGCGACGAAGGTGATCGCCGACGTGCGCGTCGACGCCGGCCGCGCTCGCTCGTGATCGCGGGAGCTCGTCATCCTGCGGCGGTTGCGACGGATCGGCGACAGGGAGGGGCTCTGCGTTCGGTGGGAAGATAACGGCGCGATGATCTTCCGGTCGCAGGGGATCGCGTGGGCGATTCGCATCGAGTTTCCGTTGCCGGTGCGCACGAACATCGCCGCCTGATCGGAGCCGCTCATGCACCCTCTCGTCGCTTTCCTGACCTTTCTGCGACGCATGGAAGAGCCCTGGGATCGAATGGTCCTGCGCTCTCACTTGCTCACCGACGCCGATGATCTCGCCGCCGTGATGGGGCTCGACCCCGGGCTCGTGCGCGAGGTGTTCGCCAGCGTTGATAGCTACCTGGACGACGAGCCCGACGCAGTGGCGCGTCGCCGCGCGCAGTGAAGCTGCGGCGTACATCGCCAACCAACCCTCGACCGCGACCCTCGTCGCCAGGAGCAGCATGGATCCGCTGAAGCCTTTTCGAGCGTTCGTTCAGCGTATCGACGCGAGCCGCCAGGCATCGATCCGGCGCTGGCTCTATCGAGAGGCGGAGAGGCTCGCCGCGATCATGCGCGTGGAGCCCGACGCGATTCGTTCCGCGTTCTTCGAGATCGAGGATCTCTTTCAGGACGACGCCGACGCCGACCAGTGATCTCGCGCGCGGCGATCGAGTCGAACCATTGTCTTGCTGCCCCCACGCCGCATTCGGCGACGTGAGCGGCGCTCAACCCGGAGGTGTCACGCCACCGATAACGGAAGGACCGACCGATGAAGAAGAACGCGCGCGCTGCCCCAACGCCCACGACTGCTGTGATCGAGGGGGGGGCACCCCCGGACAAGCCGTACCTCACGACAACGGAGGCGGCTCGCTACTGCGGCTTCAAAACCGGCGGTGGCATGCGACGGGCGAAGTTGGACGGGCGCGTGTTCCCCGTTGGAAGGCGCTTCGGTTCGAGCATCTTGATGTGGCGACGAGAGGACCTCGATCGTTTTCTGCAGGGGTGGAGTTCCCCCGGTTTTGTGGACATTCCTGGAAGCGTGATAGCCGCTGGAGGAGTGATCCATGGCAAGACGTAAGCGACGCGTGTTCACGGCCAAGTTCAAGGCCGATGCGGTTCGTCTCGTGACGGCGGGGGGCAA
>CAIXWQ010000066.1 GCA_903923175.1 uncultured delta proteobacterium
ACCTCGTCGCCGCGGGGGATCACGCGCAGATCGCGCTGATCCTCGGCGTGATCGTCCGGACCTTCGACCTCGATCGGCGCGGGCTTGGCGGTGCCGAAGTCGGCCGCGGAGGGCGAGAGGCGCACGACCAGGCGACGCTCGTTCTCGCTGAGCGAGACGACGACCGACGTCGCGCTGCAATCGAGGAACGCGAGCGACGTCGGCGCGCCGACGAGCGCCGACGTCGCATCGATCGCTGTGAGCGCCGGGGCGTCGGCCTTGGCGCGCCGCACGAAGCGCACGCGCACGCCGGTGTCGTCGCGCACGAGCCACGCGACGCCGTGATCGGTCTCGCACCACTCCGGGCTCATCGGGCGGGGCGCCGCCCCCTCTTGCATGAGCCACGTCTGCGCCTCGCCCGCGAGCTTGCCGTTGGCGACGACGAGGCCGCCTGGCTCGAGCGCGACGCGCGTGGAGTCGCCCGCGACGAAGCCCTGCGCGAGATCGCGGCGGGTCTTCACGGCGAGCGCGGCGTCGTAGTCGACCAGCACGACCGCGTTGTCGCGCGTCACGCCAGCCACCTGGATGAGCCCGGACTTCGCGTTCGCGTGCGCGTCGATGAACCGCTCGAAGCGGAGCGGCGCGGTCGAGGGCGCGGCGGAGGCCTGCGCCCCGGGGCCCGACGACGCCGCGCTCGAGGGCGCGGGCGCGCCGCCGCTGTCGACGCGCTTCTTGCAGCCGCTCGCACCGGCGGACGCAAGGAGTGCGGGGAGCGCGAGGGCGAAGAGCGGCGCGCGGACGGGGCGGGACATCGGTGGCGCATCCTACCAACGCTCGGTGGGGGCGGGCCCAATCCGTGCCCGTCCAGCGGAGCGAGGCGAGTACCGCCGTGGTACGCAGGGAGGGTCGGGGCTGCGCGCGAGGGCCTGGGCTCGCACGACGCTCCGAGGGAGAGAGAGCGCGATGACCCATCGATCGACGCAGCCACGGTCTGCAGGACGACGCCGCTTCGCACCACGGCTCCTCGCCGCGTGCGTGCTCGGCGCGGGGGTGTCGATGGGCGGCGCCCTCACGGGCTGCGGCGCGAATCCGTGGGAGCCGGCGACGCCGCACGGCGACACGTGGGAGTACGACTACCAGGGCTTCCGCAGCTCGGGGACGACGGTCATCGCGGGCTCCGGGCCGGCGGGCGGGTACGCGGCCGCGTTCTCGTTCCGCGACGCGCGCGAGGTGCACCCGGAGGCCGGCGGCAAGGATCCGTTCGCGCAGTCGGAGCCGATCGACGGGCTGCGCTTCAACGCACACCTCGAGCGGCAGGGGGCGCGGCTGACGCCCGGCTCGGGGAGCCCGAAGTCGCCCACCGAGCTCGGCCCGTCACGCGAACCGTCGCGCGATCCGCGCGAGGGAGAGCGCCGATGAGCGCCGCTCGCGTCGTTCGGCGCGCGCGGAGCCTCGCGCTCGCGTTCGCGCTCGTGGCGTCGGGCGCGCCGCTCGGTTGCTACTGGTCGTCGCCGCCGAGCACGCCGCACCGGAGCGAGCGCTTCGAGCTCGACAAGATCCCGGAGCTCGGCGCGCCCGCGCCGCGCGCGCTCGCGGGGACGCGCACGATCGTGCTCGGGCGCTTCGACACCATCGCGGCGAACCCGGTGGGCGGGCTCTACGACCGCTCCGACTACGAGGTTTCGCCGCTCTACCGCACGTACTTCTACAAGGACGGCGCGGTGGAGCTCTTCGAGCACGTCGCCGACGCGCTGCGCGCCTCGGGGCTCGCGGTGCTGAAGGACTACGCCGGCGGCGCGCAGGCCGCGCTGCTCGAGCCGCCGCTCCGCGCGAAGGCGCCGATCCTGGTGCGCGGCACGCTGATCGGGCTGCAGCACGATCAGATCCGCGAGAAGCACGCGGCGGGCGATTTCGAGGTCGGACGCGTGGTGGTCGACGTGACGGTCACCGAGACCGACGGGCGCCCGCTGCTCCGCAAGACCTACGACCTCGCGGGGAAGGCCCCGTGGGACGAGCGGACCGACTTCCTGAAGCTGCTCGGCTGGAAGCTGACCGAGCAGCTGACGGCCGACCCGGAGTTCGTGCGCGCGATCGGCGCGGGGAGCGCGAGCGGCAAATGAGCGCGAGAACCAAGCACGCCTTCGCCCTGATCTTCTCGCTCGCCGCGCTCACCTCGCTCGGGCCGCTCACGGGCTGCAGCGGCGCCATCGAGCCAGGGACGCTGCGCGGGCCGCCGCCGGTGCTGCCGGCGGTGCCGCGGAGGCCGCAGGTGACGCTGACGGTCGCGCCGATCGGCGACGAGCGCCCAGCGCAGGAGCACGAGGGCGACTCCGTGCGCACGCGGCTGTTCATCTTCTTCGGCGTCGGCGTGCACGTCCGGCGCGAAGGCAACTACGTCACGGACGACTTCGCCGCCTCGGCGAGCGCGCCGAGCGAGCTGCGCGAGCTCGCGGTCGCCCAGCTCTCCGCCGCGGGC
>CAIXWQ010000067.1 GCA_903923175.1 uncultured delta proteobacterium
CACCGCGGTGGTGGGCGAGGCGCGCGCGCTCGCGCCGTCGCTGTTCCGCGCCGCCGCGCTGCCGCTGCAGGCCGACGCGCGCGGCTATCACCTCACGCTCGCCCCCTCGGCGGCGACGCTCTCCGCGCCGCTCCTCGGGCGGATCGCGCCGGTCGCGCTGACGGCCACGCTGCCGCGCCGCGCGTCCGAGCCGCTGCACCTCGCGCCGGCCGCGCGCCCCGACGCGGCGATCGACGTCGTCGCGGACGATCTCGCCGACATCGAGGCCGAGCTCTCCTCCGACACGCTCGTGCACGCGGCCGCGCAGCCCGGCGTCGACGTGATCCGCCGCGCGACCGCGGACGGCGTCGAGGAGCTGCGCGTCGTGCGCACGGCCCGCGACACCGCGACGCTCGCGTTCCACGTGGCGCACGGCCCCGCCGTCACGGCGCGGGCGCGCGAGGGGAAGGTCGAGGTCCTCGACGCGCGCGGCTACGTCCACCTGTCGACGGCGCCGCTCCTCGCCGTCGACGCGCTCGGCGTCACGCGCCAGGCGACCCTGCGCGCGGAGGGCGATCGCTTCGTCGCGGCGCTCGACATGCGCGGGCTCGCGCTGCCGGTGGTGATCGATCCGCTGTGGACCACCGTCGCCTCGATGGCCGTCCCGCGCGCGCAGGCCGCCGTGGCGGTGCTCTCGACCGGCAAGGTCATGTCCGCCAGCGGCATGAACACCGCGACGACGTACTCCGCCGTCGCGGAGATCTACGATCCGGGGACCAACACCTGGACGAGCACGCCGGCGATCCCCGCGCCGCGCGCGTCCGGCACGCTCGTCCCGCTCCCGGGCGGGCAGGCGATGCTGGTCGGCGGCTACACCACGACGGGCGGCAACCTGCTCACCGCGTACCTGTACAACGGCGCGAGCTGGGTGCTCTCGAACACCTTCGCGTCGGTGCCCGCCGGCGCGGCGCCGGCGGGGACGCGCGCGTGGGTGCTCCTGGGGAACACGTCGACGGCGTACACGCCGGGCAGCGGCTGGTCGACGCCGACCGGCGCGCCGAGCTCGCGCTTCTGCTGCGCGGCCCTGGCGACGTTGCCGAGCGGCGTGGTCGTCGCGGCCGGGGGGCACGCCGCGGGCCCGCTCGATACCGGCGCGACCGACCTCTACGATCCGACGAGCAACACGGTGACCGTGAAAGCGACCGGGCCGGCTCGCGAGAGCGCGATCGCCGTCGCCTACGACGCGACGCACGTGCTGGTGGCCGGCGGGGTCGTCGCGAAGCTGCCGAGCGGCAACAACCCGGCGACCGACGCCTGGAGCTACGACGTCACCGCCAACGCCTGGACGGCGGTCGGCACCCCGCTGTCGGTCCGCACCGGGGGCTCGTTCGTCCGAATGCCGAGCGGCAAGGTGCTGCTGCTCGGCGGCACCGACACCTCGAGCGTGCCGATCCTCTCGATGGAGACGTGGGACGCGACCAACCAGTTCCTCCCGGCGGGCGTGATGCCCGGCCCCGGCGTCGGCGCGTCGGTGGGGCTCGCGGGCGGCGCCGTGCTGGTGATGGATCAGTCGGGCACCACTCGGCTGTTCTCGCCGGGGGCGCTCGGCGCCACCTGCTCGGGCGCCGTCGAGTGCCTCTCGGGCAACTGCGTCGACGGCGTCTGCTGCAGCAGCGCGTCGTGCGCGCCGGGCGCCTCCTGCGCGATCGCGACGAAGCTCGGCACCTGCACGAAGGTCAAAGGCACGAGCTGCGGCGCGCCCTCGGAGTGCGAGACCGGCCTCTGCGTCGACGGCGTGTGCTGCGACTCGGCCTGCGCCTCCAAGTGCCAGGCCTGCGACGTCCCCGGCCGCCGCGGCACCTGCTCGCCGGTCACCGGCCCCGTCCACGGCGGCCGCACCGCGTGCGCCGGCGTCGGCTCGAGCGATCCCTGCGTGAAGCAGTATTGCGACGGCGCCGACGTCGCCGCCTGCCACTACCTCGCGGCCGGCAGCACCCCCTGCGGCGCGGCGACCTGCGCGGCGGGGAGCGAGACGCACACGAGCACCTGCAACGGGACCGGCGCGTGCGGCGACGTCGCGCGCGGCTGCGGCGCGTACGTCTGCGACACGCAGGCGTGCAAGACGAACTGCGCGGCGAACGCCGACTGCGTCGCGGGCTACTTCTGCGACACGACCGGCCACGCGTGCCTGCCGCTGGAGGGGCTCGGCAAGGCGTGCGTCGACGGCTCGGCGTGCAAGGCCGGGCTCTCCTGCACCGACGGCGTCTGCTGCGGCGTCGCGAGCTGCGGGCCGAGCGGGAGCTGCGCGGTGACCGCCCACGAGGGGGTCTGCCTCACGAAGAACGGCAGCGCGTGCACGACCGACGCGCAGTGCGGCAGCGGCGCGTGCGTCGACGGCTACTGCTGCGACTCCGCGTGCGGCGGCCAGTGCGAGGCGTGCGACGTCGCGGGCTCCGAGGGGAAGTGCACCGCGGTGACGGGGACGCCGCACGGCACCAAGCGACCGGGCTGCGCGGCGGGCGGCGCCGACGCGTGCGCGACGACCTCCTGCGACGGCGCGGATCGCGCGCGCTGCGCGGGCCGTCCGGGCAGCGAGCTCGAGTGCCGCAAGGCCGACTGCACCGGCGCGCGCTACACGACGCACGCGCTCTGCGACGGCAGCGGCGCGTGCCCCGCGTCGACGACCAGCTCGTGCAACGGCTACGTCTGCGACGCCGCGGCAGGCGCGTGCAAGACGACCTGCACGGGCGACGTCGACTGCGACGCCGGCTGGTCCTGCCAGGGCTCGACCTGCCAGCGGCTGACGAGCTCCTGCTCCGACGACGGCCTCTCGGTGATCGACTCGACCGGCGCGGCGACGGCGTGCAACCCGTACCGCTGCGTGAAGGGGGGCTGCCGTTCGGACTGCGACGTGAGCGACGACTGCGCCGAAGGTCGGATCTGCGACGGCGAGCGCCACTGCGTCGACGGCGCGACCACCAACACGCCGAGCACCGGGAGCGGCGGCTGCGGCGCTGCGCCGGGCGCCGCCGGGGCGACGG
>CAIXWQ010000068.1 GCA_903923175.1 uncultured delta proteobacterium
GAGCGCCGGCGCGAGGCGCCCGGGCGACCGCGCGCGTGGCCGACGCGACTACGGCAGCGGCTCGGGCTCGCCCAGCGGCGCGGGCGTGCCCAGCCGCCCGATGGCCGACACGAGCGCGTCGGGCGCGAACGGCTTCTCGAGGAAGCCGACCCCGGCCCCTTCGTCGATCGCCAGCCCCTCCTCGACGCTCCCCGACATGTAGAGGACGCGCAGCGACGGGCGCAGCGCGCGGGCGCGCGCGGCGAGCTCGGGGCCGGAGAGGTCGGGCATCGAGACGTCGGTCAGCAGCAGATCGAGCTCCTCGGCCGCAGCCAGGCGCGCGAGGGCGACGTTCGGGAGCGACGCGGTGGAGACGCGGAACCCGCGGCGCTCCAGCACGCGCTTCGCCGCGCGCAGCACCGTCTCCTCGTCGTCGACGACGAGCACCGACATCCCGCACGGGCGCGGGGTGCGCGGCGCCGGATCGCGGGCCGGCTCGAGCGCCGACGCGGGCGTGTCGCCTCCGCCCGTCCCTGCACCGCTGCGGTGTTGCACGCGAGGGGCTACGGCCTGCGCGCGCGCAGCCGTAAGGGCGAGCGAACGCCGCCCGGCTCTCCCTGCGCAACGCCGCGCACACGCTGCGCCGCGCAGGGCGCGAGAGCACGATTGCGCCTGGAATTCGCCTCGGCACGCGACGTGAAATGAAGGCGACCGATGGACACGATCGCCTTCCGAATCGTCGCGGCCAACGGCGACTTCCGCGTCGAACGAGACGGCGCGGTCTCGTGGACGTTCGCCACGCGCTCGTCGGCGCTCGCGTACGCGATCTCGCTCGCGCGGCAGCTGGCTCGCACCGGCTATGGCACCTCGGTGTCGGTGACCTCGCCGACCTCGTCGCGCCCCGACGGCATCGAGCTGCACTTCGGCGCCAGGGCGAGCGAGGCGGCCTGAGTCACTCTCTCGGCGGACCCTGATCGAAGCCGCGACGACGCGCGTCGAACGCTCCGACGACGCGCGCCGCCCCCGAGGACTCGGGCGCTCAGGTCGCTCAGAGCGCGGGGAAAATCCCGCGCTCTTCACTGCCCACCGGGGCGGTCGGCACCGCCCCGCCCCGCATCCGTGAATCCGCCAGGGCCCCACCCCACCGGAGAGACTGTTTCACAGCCTCTCAGGCCACGCCGATCGTCGCGTCGCCCAGCATGTGCGGGCGCTCCGCAGTGGCGAGGACCCACACCGCGCAGAGCATCCCGTCGTCGTCGGTGGCGACCGCCAGCTCGATCGGCGAAGGCTCGAGACGGACAACGTGCCAACCGTCGCCGAGCTCGAGGCACTCGGGAGGGAGCTTGGGGAGGTCGGCCTGCATGACGAGGGGCTCTGCACGCCTCGGGCCCGCCCGATCCGTTGCTCAGTTCGATCGCGCGCTCCGTCTTGGACGCGTTCGGCTGCGGGAAAACAGGCGAAAGGCTCGTCCGATCGCCCGCAAATCCATCTCACGCGTCGCGCTTCGAGACCGCGACCGAGGCGTCGTGCCACGGCGCGAGCACGCGCGCAGACCGGGCATCGGCGCGCGAGGTTTGCAGCTTCGACGCGATTTGGCGCGCTCGAGCTCACGCCTCGGCGACGCGGCTCCACGCGCGGGCCAGCGCGGCCACCTCGCGCGGCGCGGCGGTGCGGCCGTCTTCGCGATCGACCAGCACGACGATCAGCTTCGAGCCTGCGGCCGTGTGGCGCGCGTCGACGACGCACCCCTCCACCAGCTCGCCGCTCAACCCCCGACGAAGGACCCGCTCGCCGATCTCGAACGTCATGCGACGACTCAGCGTCGATTCGGTGGCGGGTGTCTCGCGGCCGCGCGCGCGCGTTCGTCGCGATCGCAACGCGACCACGACGGCGGAAGCCCACATGGTCGCCGTCGACGTCTCGACGGACTTCTGCCGAGCCGGCGGCCGGCACCCCCGCGCGTCACTTACAGCAGCGGAAGCCCGTGCTGTAGTCGTGGTAGCTCGTGCCGTGGGCGACCGTCGTGTAGTTGCACCCGTCGCCGTTGCGATGGGTGTCCATGTAGTAGCCGCCCTTGAACGTGCCGTTCGGATCGTCGGTCCACTCGTGGACGTTGCCGACCATGTCGAACACGCCGTAGCTGTTCTTGCACTTCGACTTCGCGCCCGACTTCTCGATGGTGTTCGGGAGCTGGTTGATGCGCGGGTCGTTCATCTTCTTCATGTCGCCGAACGGCGCGGTGCCGCTGCCGAACAGCTCCGCGATCGGGTGCAGGCGCGTGCCGTCGCCGTTGCAGCGGCCGGGGACCTCCGCGTCGCCGTACGGGTACTTCGTCGGGCTCTTGCCCTGGCAGGCCTTGGTCCACTCCTCGTTGGCGCAGAGCCGCTTGCCCGCCGATTCGCAGGCGGCCTTGGCCTCGACCTGGGAGATGTACGCCTGCGGCTTCTGCCCCTTCTTCGCGACCGCCTTGACCTTCTTCCCCTTCACTTCTTCGAAGTAGGGGTGCGTCTTGGTCTTGCCGCCGGGGAGGATCTCGACGAGCGAGCCTTCGTAGCGGTCGATGCAGAAGCCGCCGTTGTCGTTGGGGATCGGCGCCATGCCGGCCGGACACCCCTTGGGCGCCGAGATCTTCTTCGCGCCCGTCTGCACCGGCGCGGCGCCAAGCGAGATGGCCGCGAGCAGCGCGCTCACGACGACGCCTGCAGTCACGGACTTCTTGACGGCGATGGCGTTCATGGTGGGGGGGCGTTAGCAGGCGCGGTCACGGGCGGCAAAGAAGGGCGCCCGCGCGCTGGCCGGAGGATCCGCGTCGCGCCGCCGACGCACCGCCACGCGGCCAGGGGAGCGTCACCGCGGCACGACTCTTCGCCCTTCGCGGCCGCGCCGAAATCGCGGGGTACTTGGTCCCGCTCCCGTCGCGCCTCGCGGCAACCCCTTGCAGCCCGGCGCGCCTTCAATGTAGGGGCCCCGCCCACATGGTGCCCTCCAGCCTTGTCGGACTCGCCTCGCTCCTCGCCCTGGCCTCGATCGCGACCGGCTGCGCGCTCCCTGCCGAGGGGGCCGATGGCACGGAGGCGAGCGGCGACCCCGCCTCTCGCGGCGCCGAGAGCGTGGGGCACCGCA
>CAIXWQ010000069.1 GCA_903923175.1 uncultured delta proteobacterium
CCTGGGGTATCGGCGCGTCGCCGCGATCGCGGGCCGAGCGGGCGCGGCGCGCGCTCACGCTCCGTCGCGGCCGTCGCGGCCGTCGCGGACGTCAGCGCGCACGAACTCGACGCTCGTCCCGAGGTGACCGAGCGCGCGCGCCTCGAGGCAGCACGGCGAGCCGACCTCCACCGTGCGGCACCCGGTCGGGCGCACCGCGTAGATCGCGCACGCGAACGGGCCGGCCTCGGGCGTGCCGAGCGCGGCGCACTTCGCCCCGTCGTTGCGCAGGAACCGCATGTGCGGCGGGCGGTCTTGCAGGATGGTCAGCCTTCGCAGCGTCGCCTCGTCGAGCCGCGCCTCGTCCTCTTCGAGCAGGCTCACGGTCGAGGGGGCGTGATGACAGCAGCGCCCACAGGCGAGGCAATCGCCGCCGCCAGGATCGGGCGGACCCTCGACCGGCGAGAGCAGCGAGAGCGGCGCGGGCGGCACGCGCCGACGATACCGCTACACTGCGCGCCGCGCATGCAGCCGACCGAGAACCTCAACATCGAGTCCTTCGACGCGCTCCCGACGCCGGCGGAGATCCACGCGCGCGTCCCGCTCTCCGAGCGCGGCGGGCAGACGGTGGTCACCGGGCGCCGCACGTTGGAGCGCATCCTCGACCGCCAGGACGAGCGGGTCTTCGTGGTGGTCGGCCCTTGCTCGATCCACGACCCGATCGCCGGGCTCGACTACGCGCGCCGCCTGCGCGCGCTCGCCGACGAGGTCGAGGACACCCTCGTGCTCGTGATGCGCGTCTACTTCGAGAAGCCGCGCACCTCGACGGGGTGGAAGGGGTTCGTCAACGACCCGCGCATGGACGACACGTTCCGCATCGAGGAGGGGCTCGAGCGCGCGCGCGCGTTCCTTCTCGCGGTCGCCGAGCTCGGCGTGCCGGCGGCGACCGAGGCGCTCGATCCGATCGCGCCGCAGTACCTCGGCGATCTCGTCGCGTGGACGGCCATCGGCGCGCGCACGTCGGAGTCGCAGACGCACCGCGAGATGTCCTCGGGGCTCTCGACGCCGGTCGGCTTCAAGAACGGCACCGACGGCTCGCTCGACGCGGCCATCAACGGCATCCTCTCGGCCTCGCGCCCGCACTCCTTCCTCGGCGTGAGCGCCGAGGGGCGCTCCGCGGTCGTGCGCACGCGCGGCAACCGCTACGGCCACCTGGTGCTTCGCGGCGGCGGCGATCGCCCCAACTACGACACGGTCAGCATCGCGCTCGCAGAGCAGGCGCTCGCCAAGGCGGGGCTCGCGCCGAACATCGTGGTCGACTGCTCGCACGCCAACAGCTTCAAGCGCCCGGAGCTGCAGCCGCTGGTCATGCGCGACTGCGTGAACCAGATCCGGCTGGGCAACGGCTCGATCGTCGGGCTGATGCTCGAGAGCTTCCTCGAGGCGGGCAACCAGCCGATCCCGACCGATCTCTCGACGCTCCGCTACGGCTGCTCGGTCACCGACGGCTGCCTCGACTGGCCGACCACCGAGGCGACGCTCCGCGAGGCCCACGCGACGCTGCGGGGCGCGCTCGCGACGCGCCGCCGCGACTGAGGCTCGAAGCTTCGCCGCTCGCGCGCTTCACGCTTCACCGCGCGGCCGCGCACTCGCTCGCCGCGGTCGCGCAGGTCTCGCCGCTGCACACCTCGGCCTGATCGGGCGTGAGGCACATCCCCGACACGCGATGGAACGCGCACCCGGCCTCGCGCACGCAGTCGGCGCAGCTCGCCCCGCCGCAGGTCGCCTGCGGGCCGACGCGCGGCGCGGGCTCGACGGCGGGCGGAGGCGCCGAGGACGCGCACCCGACGGCGACCGAGCCGGCGAACCCGAGCAAGACGAGCGAGAGCAGCGCGCGCATGAATCGGCCCGATCGCGGGCGATGCGGCGCGCATCGGTCGGATCGGCTCCCTGCGCGGTAGGACCCGCGGGGCGCGCGGGGCTTGGCGCCGATCGCACGTGACGGCGCGAGAGGGCGCGAGCTCGAACCTCACCCGCCGAACGGGAGCCCGGCGGGCGGCGGATCGAAGGCGATCCCGCGCACGAACGAGGGGACGGAGAGCTGCGTGATCGGCACCAGCGCGTGCGCACCCGCCTGCTTCAGGTCGGCGGCGGCGAGCTCGTAGACCACGCTGGCGCTGCCGGTCGGCACGGTCGCGAACGGATCGACGACCCACAGGTTGCCCGCCGCGTCGAACGCGAGCCCCTGCGCCCGCGTCAGCCCCGCGGTGAAGATGCTGCGCGGCGCGACGTCGCGGCTGCCGCTGCCCACCAGATCGGCGGCGGCGAAGACCACGACCTGGGCGCCGTCGGCCGCCCAGAGGTTCCCCTCCGCGTCGAACGCGAGCGCGCCGCCGTATACGCGGCTCAGCGTGAGGCCGGGGCTCCACACGTGCTCGGCCTGCAGGCTCGCGGCGTCCGCCCGCATGATTCGATGGTCGACGCCGCTGCGCGAGATCCAGAGGTCGTCGTCTTTGTCGAAGGCGAGGTCCTGCACGTCGAGGAGCGACTCGCTGCACGGGTGGGCCGTCCCGGTCTCCGTCGGGGGATCCCCCTCGGCGAGCGCGGGGAAGTTCAAGATCGTCGTCCCCTCGCTGGTCGACGTCGGGCCATTGCCGCGGATCGCCACGAACGGCTGGCCGCGGTGGTCGATCGCGACCGCCGTCGCCATCTGCATGCGGTCGTAGAGCGTGAAGTGGAAGGCGTTCGGGCCGGACGCGTCGAGGTGGAGCGCGTCGTACTGGAAGAGCAGGCCGTCGGCGTAGGTCTGCGGCACGTAGAGCTGCCCGAACCGATCGAACGCGATGGAGCCGAGCGTGCCCTTCGGCGTGGCGGAGACGCCTGGGATCGAGACGTCGAAGGCGTGATCGGGCGCGATCGCGGCGGCGCCGGGGACGAGCGAGGCCGTCGGGAACGAGAGAGCATCTGATGCTCGGTCGAGATCCACAGGTGACCTCGCCCTTGCCTGGGCGGGCAATCGACGGTGACCGTGGTGGTCTGGTCCGCGACGATCTGCAGCGTCGCGCTGCCGCGGGGCACGCACTCGGGGATCGCGCCGCCCGCCCCCGCGGCGGTCACGTGCACGTCGACGCGCCCCGGCGTGAGGCCGTCGAGCGTCGCGGAGGCGGTGAGCGTCTGCTTGGCCGATTCGTGCGGATCGACGAGCGCGCTGAGCGTGACGCCGGCCGGCAGCGTCCCCGCGAAGACGACGGCGAGCCTCCCCTTGGCAGGGGCCGAGGACGAGCTCGCGCAGCCGGATTGCGCGCACGCGACCGCGAGCGACGCGAACGAGAACGACCGTGCGAGCGAACGACGCGTCGACATGGAGGTCGAGCGTCTCCTCCGCGCGACGTCGGCGCAACCGCGCGCGCCTCGCCATCGACCGGCTGCTACGATCGTGGTCTGGCGTTCGACGCGCGCGACGCGCGCACACGACTTTTTCCGCGCGATCCGCGTCGCGCCCGGAGCCCGCGCATGTCGAGAACTCGCCGCGACGCCTTGCCCGCTTTGTCTCTGTCGTTGCTCACGATGCTCCTCGTCGCGTGCGGCAGCAGCTCGTCGAGCGGCGCGACCGCCGACGCGTCGACCGCGGGCGACGACGGCGCGCTCCACGATGGCGCGACCGACGCCGCGCTCCCCGACGGCGACGCCGGCGCCACGCCCGCCCTCCCCTTCGGCGGCGTCTTCCGCCACGGCATGAACGGCGGCCACGTCAACGCGAGCTTCACCGACGACGACGACGGCTGGCTCGGCGCGCGCGCCGGCGCCGACAGCAACCGCATCAAGCTCCCCGAGTACTTCCTCGACCAGTGGGGCGTCGGCGTGCGCACCGACGCCGCCAAGAGCTACGCGACCAATGGGATGAGCGACCTGGTCTGTTTCCTCATCGGCCCCTCGGCCGCGCACTCGACCGCGCCCGCGGGCTCGTCGGGGTACGTGCTCGAGCAGTACGTTCCGAGCGATCTCTACCAGCCGATCTTCGCCGCCGACGGCAGCGTGAACCCGGGCAATTCCTGGGCGAAGTACGTCGAGGAGACGGTGAGCACGTACAAGCCGTGGGTCCGTGTCTGGGAGGTCTGGAACGAGCCCGACTGGATCGCCGACTACCGCACCGCCGACGGCTGGAAGACCGCGCCCCCCACCGCCGCCGAGCTCACGCGCTTCCACGGCTCGGTGTTCGACTACGTGCGCATGCTGCGCATCACCACCGCGGTCGCGAAGAAGGTCGATCCGACCGCGCTCGTCGCGCTCGGCGGCATCGGCTACCCGAGCTTCCTCGGCGCCATCCTCCGCTACTCGGACAACCCCGACGGCGGCAAACTCACCGCGGAGTTCCCGAGCAAGGGCGACGCGTACTTCGACGTCGCGAATTTCCACTACTACCCGCTCTACACGCCCGGGAACTCGGACGCGGCGGTCGCGGGGCTGCTCGACCAGAAGGCGCAGCTCGCCGCGCAGCTCGCGGCCGCCAAGGTGACCGGCAAGTCGTGGAACGCCACCGAGACGGGCGCGCCGCACGTCGCGCTCGCCGGCAGCCCGAGCGGCGACGACTACGCGAAGAACTACCTGCTCAAGGCGATGCTCGCCGCGCAGCTCGACGGCATGATCGGCCTCGACTGGTTCCTGCTGAGCGACACCGCGCTGCCAGGCGCGAGCACCGACGCGTACGCGTACATGGGGCTCTACGAGGACATCGCCGCGCTGAAGACGAAGGAGGCCGCGATTCCCACGCACACCGGCGTCGCCTACGCGACGCTCGGCAAGCTGCTGAAGGGCGCGCTCGTCGACGCGACCGCGACCGCCGCGCTCGGCCTGCCGGCGAGCGTCGGGGGCGGCGTCTTCCGCACGCCCGCCGGCCGCTCGATCGTCGCGCTGTGGGCGAAGGCGGCGACCGGCGAGTCGGCGACCGCGAGCTTCGCGTTCGCCGCGTCGGGCC
>CAIXWQ010000070.1 GCA_903923175.1 uncultured delta proteobacterium
CTCGCCCTGTTCTTGAGTCGGCGGGGGCACCAAGCGGAAGCCGAGCGAACGTTTCGCCGCGTGCTCTCGATCAAGGAGCGCGCGCTCGGCGCCGAGCATCCAGCGACGCTGACGACGTTGAGCAACCTCGCGAGCCTGCTCCAGACCGAGGGGCGGCTCCTCGATGCGGAACCGCTGCTTGGACGCGTAGTGGAAGGCTTCGAGCGCGCGCTGGGCGCGGATCACCCCAGCGTGCTGACCGCGCTCGCCAACCGAGCGTGCCTCCTCGAAGGTCTGGGGCGGCGCGAAGACGCGGAGTCGCTGTTTCGTCAGGTCCTGCGGACGCGAGCGCGAACGCTCGGCAAAGAACATCCGGACACGCTCTCTTCGCAATGCGAGCTGTCGGGGTTCCTCCGAAGGCTGGGGGCTCTCGCCGAGGCCGAGTCGCTGGGCCGAGCGGCGCTCGAGGCGCGCGAGCGCACGCTCGGCAGCGATCACCCGGACACGCTGTCCTCCGTGGGGACCCTCGCGATGCTTCTCCAGGCCAGCGGCGAGGCCGGCGAAGCCGAGCGGCTCTTCCGTCGGGCGCTGGCGGCGCGGGAGCGCACGCTCGGCTCGGTGCATCCGGACACCTTGCGGACGTTGACCAACCTTGGGCGCCTGCTGGAGGTCCAGGGGAGGCTCGGCGAGATCGAAGACCATCATCGCCGGGCGCTGGCCTCGAGCGAGCAAAGCCTAGGCGTCGACAACCCTACAACGATCGGCCTCGTCACGAGGCTCGCAGACATGATCTCTGAGGGCGGCAGTCTACCCGAGACCGAGGAGCTCTATCGGCGCGCGCTCTCGGCAAACGAACAGACATTGGGGACCGAGCACCCCATTACCCTCACGTCGCTCGCCAATCTGGCGTGGGCGCTCGAAGCCCAAGGCAAGCTCTCCGAGGCCGAGCAGCTCTCCCGGCGAGCGCTGGAGGCTCGCACGCGAACGTTGGGCTCCGACAACTCGAGCACGATCAACTCCATCAACAACCTCGCCTTCCTGCTCGTTCGCCTCGGTCGAGCCCAAGCTGCACGAGCGCTCTTCGTCGGCCTATCGGGGCGATTTGCCGAACCGGTCGACGATCTGCGTCGAGTCCGGCTGGGGCTCGCGCTGTGCGACCTCCTCGAATCGGGTGACCGCGGGCCGGCAGACGAGATCATCGATCGGGTCGGGGCGCAGCTCGGGGATCACCACCGTCGCGTCACCACCGGGCGTGATCGGATCGAGCAGGCGGTCGAGCTCCGGCGGCGGGGGCGCGCGTGAAGTCAACGAGGATGAGCACGCAAACGTGTCGCCGGAGGACCTCCGGGGCCACCCGAGCGCACCAGGGGCCCTCGAAGCGACGGCGTGGACCCGTGCCCCGCTCGAAGGGCAGGAAGCGCGCGGACCGCCGGCAGGCGGCAACGGCCTGCGTCGAGTAGCGTGCGGAGGCGGCATGCGGGTTCGCAACCAATGGATCGGCGCAACGCACGCGCGGCTGGCCGACGCGACGATGGATTGGCCGTCGCGCGCCGGCGAGTTCGCGTTGGACGACTACGTCGTCCGACATGGCGCCGCTCACTTGCTCGCGTGCGGCCGTCGGCCCGACGCGATCGAACGCTTGCTTGACCTCGCGTTCATGTCGTCGCTGTTGGACGCCCACAACACGTTCGTCGAGCCACTCCGGATCTGGCGCGCGCTCGGGCTCGAGCACGCTCGCGACGGCTACCCCGAGCGCTGCACGTCTCTGAATGCCCGCAGTCCGCGAGAACAAGTCGGCCTGAGAGCGCCGCTGACCTCCGTGCGCGCGTTCCTCGTCGATGCCGGGCTTGCAAACGCTGCGCTACCCCTCGCTCGCTGGGTCCTCGAATGCTCGGAGCGCGCCCTCGGGGCCAGCCACCCGGCTACGCTCATGGCGCTCAACGGCCTCGCACGAACGCTTCAAGCTCTCGGTGATCTCAGTGGCGCGGAGGAGCACTATCGCGGGGCGCTTGCCGAGGGTCGCAACACGCTCGGCCCAAACCACGACGACGTCCTGATCTGGGCGAGCAACCTCGGTCTCTTGCTCTTGAAGAGGGACCAGCTGAACGAGGCGGAGCTGCTGCTGCGCGCGGTGTTCGAGGCGCGTGCGCAGCGCAGCGGCCTCGACGCGCGCGAGACGATCGACGCGCTGGCGGATGTCGCGGGGTTGTTGCACGAACAGGGCAA
>CAIXWQ010000071.1 GCA_903923175.1 uncultured delta proteobacterium
CGCGACGCCTTCGCCCGCGCCCGCGCCCGCGCCCGCGCCCTCGAGCACGCTGGGCGCCCCGCCTCGCCGACCGCCCGCGTCCCCCGCGGCACCGGGAGACCCGCGACGGCCGCGGGCGAACCCGTACTGACCGACACGCGCGCGGCGCGCGTGGCATGAAGCCCGGGCGCCTCCGTGGGAGGCTCTCGACCGATGTCCTTCGACGACAGCCTCACGACGCGCGTCGACGCGAACGCTCCGCCGCGCATCTTCTCGGTGGCGCTGACGGTCATCGACGGCCCGAGCCGCGGCCGACGCGTGGACGTCGCGCGCGGCGCGGCGCGCCTGGGCAGCTCGAGCGGCGCCGATCTCGTGCTCGACGATCCCACCGTCTCGCGCCTGCACTGCGAGGTCCGGGTGCGGGCGCGCGGCGTCTCGGTGCGCGATCTGGGCAGCACCAACGGCACGTTCTCCTCGGGGATCCGGCTGCGCGAGGCCGAGCTGCCGCCCGGCGCGGTGCTGCGCCTCGGCCAGAGCGCGGTGCGCGTCGACGTCGGCGCCGACGACGTCTTCGACGAGGTCGCGAGCGGCAGCTCGTTCGGCGAGCTCCTCGGCGCGAGCCTCCCGATGCGGCGCCTCTACGCGCTGCTCGCGCGCGTCGCGCCGAGCGACGCGACGCTCCTGGTGCGCGGCGAGACCGGCTCGGGCAAGGAGGTGCTCGCGCGCAGCGTGCACGCGGCGTCGCCGCGGCGCGCGGGCCCGTTCGTCGCGGTCGACTGCGGCGCCATCCCCGAGCAGCTCTTCGAATCGGAGATGTTCGGGCACGTGCGCGGGGCGTTCACGGGCGCCATCGCCGATCGCATGGGGGCCTTCGAGGAGGCGCACCGCGGCACGCTCTTCCTCGACGAGATCGGCGAGCTGCCGCTTTCGTCGCAGGCGAAGCTGCTGCGCGCGATCGAGACGCGGACGCTGCGACGCGTGGGGGCGCCCGGCACGCGCGCGGTCGACGTGCGCATCGTCGCGGCGACGCACCGCCGGCTCGACGAGGCGGTGAACACCGGCGGCTTCCGTGAGGATCTCTACTACCGCCTCGCGCAGGTGGAGGCGCATCTGCCGCCGCTCCGCGAGCGCGAGGGCGACGTGGCCCTCCTCGCGCGGCAGTTCTTCCGCGCGCGCGGCGGCCAGGGGGAGCCCCCGGCGGAGCTGCTAGCGTCGCTCGCGCGCCGGAGCTTCCCGGGCAACGTGCGCGAGCTGCGGCACGTCGTCGCGCGGGCCCTGCTGCTCGGCACCATCGGTCGCGGCGGCCCCGCGTCGCCCGTCGCCCTCGCGGCCCCGGTCGACGTGCCCGCGATCGACGTGCCCGCGCTGCACCTGCCGATCAAGGCGGCGCGAGAGGCGTGGATCGAGCAGTTCGAGCTGATCTACGCGCGCAACGTGCTCGCGCGCGCCGGCGGCAACGTGACCCACGCCGCCGAGCTCGCGGGGACGAACCGGCGCCACCTGCAGCGCATCGTGGCGAGGCTCGGGCTCGATCCGCGTTCGCTGAGCGGGATCGAGGACGAGGGAGACCCGCCCGGAGGCTGACGCGCGCGCGCCTACAACCAGCCGCCGAGGATCCCGCCCAGGCCGAACGACGTCGCGCGCAGCTCGCTGCCCCGATCGGTCTTGCCGGAGAGATCGTGCGTGAACGAAGGCCCGACGCCGAAGAAGAAGTGCGGCGCGGGGTGGACGAGCAGCGGCGCGGTCACGCTGAGCGTGGTGGTCGAACGCGTCGACTCGTTGATCTTGTCGCCGGAGGTCTCGGTGTAGTGCGTCGCGCCGAGCGTGAGCCCGAGCCGCGGCCAGAGCGAGAGCGACCCGATGAGCGGGACGTCGACCCCGACCCGCGCCGACAGGAGGAGCGACGACACCGCGGCGTCGACGCTCGAGCCGTCGGGCTGCAGCCCCTTCGTGTGCCCGAAGCCGCCGCCCGCCGCGAAGCCGATCGACAGGTGCTCGCTCGCGAAGTGGTCGAGCCCGAACAGCACGTCGTAGCTGGCGGTCGACGAGCCGGTCCCCGCGTAGCTCGTGTACGACGCGCCGAGGTCGAGCTCGTTGGTGAGCACGGTGCGCCCCACGTCGCCGAACGCGCGGCGCACGGACGCGGGCGGCGGCTGGCCCTCGGGTGCGCTCGAGGGGGTCGGAGCCGCGCCGCCGAAGAAGCCGCCCGCGAGGAGCTCCAGGCCGACGCTGGTCGACTCCGCGCTCGCCGACGAGGCGGCCGCGCTCGCGATCGTGTGCGAGAAATCGTGGGTGATCCACGGCCCTAGGCCGAGGAAGAAGTGCGGCTCGACGTGCACCAGCAGCGGCACCTGCACGCTCGCCCACGGCCCCACGTTGCTCGTCGCCGATGAGCCGACCGGGCTCCCCGCGATGGAGAGCGAGCTCCCCGAGACCAGGCTCTCGGCGTGGTGCGCGTACGACACGCCGAAGGTGAGGCGCGGCCAGAGCGAGACCCGCTCGCCGAGCGCGAGGACGTAGCCGAGCCGCGGGCCGCCGCTGAGGCTCGTGGTCTTCGTGTCGACGAGCGAGCCGTCGGCGCCGTAGCCGCGCACGTCGCCGTAGCGGACGCCGAGCGAGAGCCCGAGCGACACGTGCCTGCCGACGAACACGTCGACGCCGGGCGCCAGGCTCAGGCCGAACGCGCGGGCCTCGCTGCCCACGTAGCGCGTGTTCGCGATCGAGCCGATCGCCGAGCCGCTGAGCACGATCTCGCGCGCCTCGCCGAACCGCGCGGTCGGCTCGTCGGGCGCCCGTGACGACGGCGACGGCGACGACGGCGGCGACGACGATGTCGATGGCGGCGGCGCGGCCGGCTCGGTCGCGGCCTCCGGCAGCTCGTCGGGGAAGATCGACTGCGCGCGCGCGCTCGGCGCCGCGACGATCAGCAGCGTCGCGATCGGCACGAGCACGCGGGAGCGCCGTCGCCCGCGTGCCGCCCCTCCGCCTGCGCGGTGCGGACACCATCTCGCCCCGACTCGCCGCTCACTCTCCATGCTCCGCCCCGCCTCCGCGGCGGGACGATAGCCGGCTTCGGCGACGTTGCGGCGTTCGATTGCGCTCCGCGCGCCGCTCGAGAAACGCGAACGGCGCGCCTCCCCGCGGGACGACGCGCCGTTCGAGCCCCCTCGCGCCGGTCTACCTCGCCGGCGCGGCCTGCATGGTCGCGGAGCCGAGGAAGCTCGCGCCGCTGGTGCCTGCCGAGGCGTGCTCGGCGTCGGCCGGTCGCGTCTCGGTGCCGATGAAGAGGTACTCGGCGATGGTCCCCTGCGCCTCGGCCGCGGCGTAGAAGAGCTCGTAGGGGCCGAAGTTCGTCAGCACCGTGAGCGCGCCGTCCGCCGCGCCGCCGACCAGCGGCACCTTGCCGAGCAGGTCGTCGAACAGCGTGCGGCAGAAGCCGTC
>CAIXWQ010000072.1 GCA_903923175.1 uncultured delta proteobacterium
CGCGGCAGGCTCGCGGTGGTCTCGCCCTCGGCGATGCGCGTGGCCGCGAGGGTGAGCCGCTCGATGGAGCGCGTGAGGCGCCGGCCGACCACCGCGGCGGCGGCGGCGGCGGAGCACAGGAGCGCCGAGCCGACGAGGAAGGCCTTCGGCGCGGCGCGCGAGAGCCACGCCTCGAGGCCGAGCGAGACGATCGAGTCCCACGCGGCGTAGCCGCCCGCCAGCAGCGCGCCGACCAGCATCGCAGAGGCGAGCGCGAAGAAGGCGCGCAGCCGGAGCGAGAGCCCCTCGCGTCGCGCGCGGAGGAGTCGCCACCCGACATAGCCGATCAGCCCGAGGTCGAGCGCCCCCGCCAGCGGCACCGCGCCGCTCACGCCTCGCCGCCGTCGCGCAGCTTGAAGCCGACGCCGCGCACCGTCTCGACGAGCGTCGCCGGCGCCCCCGCCTCCTCGAGCTTGCGACGCAGCCCCTTGAGGTGCGAGTCGACCGTGCGCTCCGTGAGCGCGACCGACGGCCCCCACACGAGATCGAGGAGCTGCCCGCGCGTGTGCACCCTCCCCGGCGCGCGCGCGAGCGTCGCGAGCAGATCGAATTCGAGCTTGGTGAGGCCGAGCGCGCGCCCTCGCCACGTCGCCTCGCGCCGCGCGTCGTCGATGGCGAGCCCGGACGCCGGCCCCGGGCGGGCCCCGCCGTCGATGGGTGACGCGCGCTCGCCACGGCGCAGGACCGCGCGCGCCCGCGCCACCAGCGCGCGCGGCGAGAAGGGCTTGGTGACGTAGTCGTCGGCGCCGGCCTCGAGCGCGGCGACGCAGTCGACGTCCTCGTCGCGGCTGGTGAGCACGATCACCCGCGGCGCGGCGCGCTCGGCGGAATGCGCGCGCAGCTCGCCGAGCAGCGTGAAGCCGCTGCCGTCGGGGAGCGTCAGATCGAGGATCACGAGATCGACCGCCGCGATCCGCGCGCGCGCGGCGGCGAGCGTCGCGGCGCGCTCGACCTGCGCGCCGTCGCGGCCGAGCGCGTACGCGACGGCCTCCGCGATCGGCTCGTCGTCCTCCACCACCAGGACTCTCGTCATCGCGCGCGCCTCGTCGCAGGGTTCGGCGCGCGGCTCGTCGGCAGCCCCGCGCTCGGCCGCGGAGCATGCGCGCTCGCGCGCCCGGGAGACAGCGCCGGCGGGCCGCACCTCGGAATCTCCTCGATCGCTCCTCGCGACCTGCACGAGCACGCCACGGAGCGAGCGTAGCTCTCGGAGATGGAGGTGGCTCGCATGCACAGGGAAACGCTCGCCGTGGTCGACGGCATCCTCGGCGTGGAAGCGGAGGCGCACGGTCCGCCGGTCTCGACGGCGGGCAGGATGGACCTGCGTGGCAGCAATGGCACGATCGCGCCGCGCGAGCAGCTGGCCGAAGCGCTCGGCGAGCTCGCCGCGCAGGACGCCGGGTGGGCCGCGGCGCTGCTCGCCGCTCCTCCCGAGGTGCGTCTCGGCGGGGAGGCTCGGCGCTTCGGCGCTGCGCTCGGCCTGTCGGCCGCGTACGGCGTCGCCCTCGGGCTGCGCGGCGGCGCACGCGGCATGGCGCTCGAGGCGGCGGTGATCCCCGCCGCGTGGATCGCCGTGGCCGGGCTCGGCGTCCCCGCGCTCGCCATCCTGCTCGCGCTCGCCGACGCCCCGGTGCGCGCGGTCGATCTGGCGTGCGCCGCCTCGCGCGCGGCGGCGCGGGCCGGGCTCGTGCTCCTCGGCCTCGCGCCCCCGATCGCCCTCTTCGCCGTGACCACCGACGAGGCTTCGTCGGGCGTGCTGCTCGGAGGCGTCGGCCTCGCGGTCGCGTGGGCGTTCGCCCTGCGCGCGTTCGCGGGCGAGGTCGCTCGACGGACGGACGCGCGCTCGCTGGCGGGGCGCGGCGCGGCGCTCGCGGCGACGCTCGGCTTCGCGGTCTTCGCCACCGCGCTGGTCGGCCGCATCTGGCTGTACGGCCTCGCGCCGCTCTGGGGGGCGCCGTGAGCGCCGCGCCGCTCTCGTCACGCGAGTCACGCGAGTC
>CAIXWQ010000073.1 GCA_903923175.1 uncultured delta proteobacterium
CGAGCGGCGTGTGCGGCGCCGCGGCGACGTCCTGCGCCGACGGCCTCGTCGACGGCGACGAATCGGACGTCGACTGCGGCGGCGCGACGTGCGGCCCCTGCGACGTCGGGCGCGCCTGCGTTCGCGACGACGACTGCGCGACCGGCATGTGCTCGGGTGGAACCTGCGCGGTCGCCGGCCCGACCTGCACCGACGGCGTGCGCGACGGCGACGAGACCGACGTCGACTGCGGTGGCGGGGGCTGCCCGAGCTGCTCGGTCGGCCGGGCGTGCAGCTCGTCGTTCGACTGTCAGGCGGGGGCCTGTCGCGACGGGATCTGC
Organism: uncultured delta proteobacterium; assembly: GCA_903923175.1. Lineage (GTDB taxonomy): Bacteria > Myxococcota_A > Polyangia > Polyangiales > JADJMO01 > CAIXWQ01. The sequence continues at coordinate 321 of CAIXWQ010000073.1, forward strand.
AGCTGAGTCGTCGGGCGCGAGAGAGCACCCTCGCTCGGCGCGTGCCACCGAAGCGCCGCGCCCACGCGCCCACGCACGCGCGGGCTCAGTGGTGCTTGCGCCAGCCGTGTCCGCGGCCGTGTCCGTGCCCACGGCCGGGGCCGCCGAGGTGGAGGCGGACCTCGCCCTCGTCGTCCCAGTCTTCGTCGTGGAGCCAGACGGCCGGCGGGCCCCAGCCCGCGTGGACCCGCACGTGCCAGACCGGCGCCCGAGCGCCGACGACGAGGCGCACGCCGGGATGCCAGCCGACGATCGCGACGCGGACGACGGGGCCCGCGTGCACGCAGATCGTCACGCGTGACGGATCGGCGCGCAGCCGCCAGTGCGCGGCGAAGTAGGCCCTGTCGGGCGAGGGCGCGAGCACGATCGTCTCGGGGACGTCGGCGACCACGCCGAGCGTGATCGTGCGCTCGCCGATGGGCATCGGCTTCAGGTCGGCGTCGAGGACGAACGCGCGCACCTCGCCCGTCGACTCGTCCGACACGAGCTCGACGCGATCCTCGCCGACCACCTGGATCACGCCGCCGTGCGGCCCCTTCGCGTCGACCGCGACGGTGACCGAGGGCGCGCTCGCGAACATGATCGCGGTGCCGCCCGCGGGCACGTGGAGCGTGCCGCCGTAGGGCTTCTCCTTCACCTTCACGACGTAGGTGACCGGGGTGAGCTCGGCGGAGAACGCAGGGAGCGAGGCGCCGTAGAGCGCCGCCCCTTCGACGGGCTTCAGCGCGACCGTGGTCGGCTTGGCGGCGGGTCCGACCTTCAGCTCACCGCTGAACCCCTCCTTGATCGGCGCGCCGCTCGGATCGCGCACGTCGGCCTTCACGACGCCGTCGGCCTCGAACGTCCACGCGATCGTGCCGAAGTCGTGCTCCTCGACGAGCGCGCGCTTGGAGTCCTCTTCGGTCGCCGTCGCCGTCGTCGAGCTCGATCGACGCTTCGGCTTCGCCTGATCGTCCTCGCCCTCGGAGGGCTTCGAGCAGCCCGCTGCGGCGATCACGACGAGCACGGCGGCGAGCGGGCAGCGGAGGAAGCGGGGCAAGGTTCACCTCGGAGAAGGGGGCGTGTGCCGCGTGCGTCTATCAACAACAGTGCCGCGACGCGGCTGGCCGCAGGCGCGGCGCGACGGAGGTCACCGCCAGCGCGCGCAGCGCGAGCGTGGGTGGGCACGGCGGCAAAGCGAGCGCGCGGCGCGCAGGTGCGACGCCGACGGCAAGGTCGAGCCGTCGTTGGCGGGTCGGCAGGATCGCCGCGGGGCGCGCGCGCGCCGCGGCGAGAAAGAGGCGCGCAGCGCGCGCGGAGAAGAGGTCGAGCTCGGCCGGCGTTCGACGATCAGCGCGAGGCGCTCGGCGCGGCGGATGCGGCGGATGCGGCGGATGCGGCAGGCGCGGCGGGCGCGGCGGGCGCGGCGGGTGCAGGATCGATCGCGAAGAACCGCACTTTGCCCGAGCGATCGATCCCCGCGAACGACGAGAACCACTCGTCCACCGCGAGGCTCTCGATCGAATCGCGCGCGCCGGACGGCCCGAGCGCGCGGCGCTTCTCGCCGGCGAGCAGCAGGTAGCCGCCCGACGAGCCGGCGATCGCGAGCGTGCCCGCGTCGTCGACGGCCAGCCCGTTGGTCCACGCCTCGTCGGTGCGGAGCGTCGTCACGAGCGTCGGCCCGGCCTTGCCGAGCCGGTGCAGCCCGAGCCCGAACGACGGCCCCGACTCGATCACGAGCGCGCCGCTCGCGCTGAACGCGACCACGGCGCGGCCGTCGTATTGCGCGAGCTTCGCCGGCTCCGGGCGCCCCCAGTCCCACGCCCACACCGTCCCCTGCGAGAAGGCGACGGCGACGCGTCGGCCGTCACGGCTGAGCGCCATCGCGTGCGCCTCGACCGGCGGGCCGCCGAGCGGGATCTCGTCGGGCGCGGCGGCGCCGCCGAGCGTGTAGCGCGCGAGCACGCCGTCCTTGTGGCTCATCGCCACGCCGGGCCACGCGACGGCGGCGGAGTGCGCGTCGGGCGTGCGCGTCGGGCGGAGCGCGGGCGCGGCGCGCGCTGCGAGCGGCTCCAGCGTGGTCGGATCGAGCTCCGCGATCCCCTGCCGACACGCGACGATCCACGAGCCGGGCCCAGGGCCGAGCGCGAGGAGCCCCGAGCACGGCGACGCGTGGGACCGCAGCTTCGCGCCGGTGCGCGCGTCGAGGACCACGAGCTCGTAGCCCGAGGTCGCGAGCACCTCGTCGCGCTCGCCGCTCACCGCGACGCACTTCCCCCAACCGCCGAGGTCCGCGGCCCAGCGCTGCTTGACCGCGCTCTCGTTGGCCTCGCCGATCACGGTTCGACCGGGGTTCGGCGGGGGCCAGCGCGGGGCGGGCATCGGCGTGCCACTCGCCGCCGCGCCGGACGTCGCATTCGCGGGCTCGTCGCTCGTCCCGGACGAAGCCGCGCCCGCGGCCGAGCTCGCGGACCCCGTCGCCTCCGACGGCTTCGCCGACGCCTTCTTCGGCTTCGGCGCGGGCGCCTCCGAGGAGCGCGACTCGGCGCGCTCGGCGCGACACGAAGACGCGGAGAGCGCGAGCGCCGCGAGCGCCGCGAGCGCCGCGAGCGCCACGGAGACCGGGAGCGGAGCGAGAGGTGCGGGCAGCCTGCCTGGCGTCATCGGTGCCGAGGCAGGATCGCCAAGATCGCGCCGGGTCGATAGCGCGCCCGCTCGCGCTTCACCGGAACGAAGCGCGCAGCGCCTTCCACGCGACGCTCGGATCGCGCAGCCCCTGGTAGATGGGCGGGATTGCCCGCTCGACGCCGAGCAGCCGGTACACCGCCTCCATCGCGCCGTGCACCGAGTACTCGACCGTGAAGACCACGTCGCCGGGGAGCTCGGTGAACTGCCCGAGGAACGCGAAGTTCTCGGCGCCGTCGGGGACGACCTTCGGCCGGTCGCCCGGGAGCCTGCGCGCGAAGAGCGCCGACGCGTACGGGATCATCACGGTGGTCACGTCGGTGGTCGCGAGCACCTCCTCGAGCAGATCGTCGAAGCCGAGCTGGTGCACGAGCTCGGTCAGGATCTCGCGGCCCGTGCACGTCGACATCGGCTTCTTCACGTGGTCGCCGTCGGCGTCGATGAAGAGCCCGTAGCCCCAGAGCGTGAACGTCCCCTCGGGCAGATCGCGGAAATGCGGCTGGTGCGGCACGACGATCGACATCAGCCACCCCGACTCGACGAACGTCATCAGCGCGCCGGTCCCCGGGGTGTTGCCCGAGTACGCGACCAGCCGCTTCAGCAGCGCGTCGCTGCGCATCGTGAGCGTGAACGACTCCCATTTGTGCTCGTCGACGTTGCCGCAGAAGGTGATCGGCTTGCCGAAATCGGGCGCTTTGCGCGCGAGCTTCTCCCAGAGCGACCAGGCGCCGTCGCGGCGATCGCGCACGAGCGGCGGCACGGTGTCATTGCCGCCGTAGGTCGTGTCGGCGGTGATCGAGCCGATCGTGACGAACGCGAAGTCGTCGGGGCCGAGCTCGATCGTCGAGGGGCCGCCTCCCGGCCCGGCGGTCTCGAGCGAGAGGCGCGTGACGCGACGGCCGCCGAGCGCGTGCCCGTGCGCGAGCTCGACGTCGACCACGCGCGCGCCGAAGCGCACGTCGACCCGCTGCTCGACGAGCCAGCGCTGCAGCGGGACGACCATCGAGTCGTACTGGTTGTAGACCGTGCGCCGCACGCCCGAGAGCGTGTGAATGCGCTCGAATTCCTGGATGAACCGCAAGAAGTAGCGTCGGAGCTCGACCGCGCTGTGCCAGTTCTGGAAGGCGAAGGTCGTGCGCCACATCTGCCAGAACCTGGTCGCGAAGAAGTGCGGTCCGAAGAGCTCGTCGATCCGCCGCGCGCCGAGCCGCGCCTCGCTGGTCGTGAGCAGCCGCAGCATCTCGCGCCGATCGCGCGCGTCGAAGCCGTACGCGGAGGCGTCGAGGATCGCGTGCCCCGCGTCGATCAGCCGCGCGTGCGCGTCGGTCTTCACCTCGGCGTTGAACTCGAGGATCTCGTCGCGCACGCTGCGCGCCGCCTCCTGAGGGTGCGAGGGGCTCACCGGGATCGCTGGGATCGACGCGAAGAGATCCCAGGTGCACTGGTAGGCCTCCTCTTCGAGCATGCGCCCGCCTCGGGTGACCCAGGCGTCACGCGCGGCGCGGGCAGCGCCGGTGACGCCGGAGGCAGGCGCGCGCGCGCCGTCGAGCGCGCCGCCGCCGAGCCCGCTCTCCTCGAGGATGTGCACGTTCTCGCCGCGCACGCCGGCGTCGCGGATCGCGAACGCGGCGACCGCCATGCCGGCGATCCCGCCGCCGACGATCCACAGCTGAGGCTCCTTCGAGGTCGTGTGCATGAGCAGCTCCTTGCCGCGCGAGAGCCAGCGACGCGCGCGCCCTCGCTCGGGACGCCACGTCGCGGACGCCGAGAAGCTAGGTCGCGCCCCGCCGACGCGCGCGCGGCTTCGCGCGATCGTGCCGCTCCGCGGTACGCGTCGTGCGCGATCGCGCGGCGCAAGCCGGGAATCGGCTGAGCTCTTCCGGCGTTGGCATTTGACGCGACCCGTCGCGGGTCCTAACCCACCTCCCCCCGATGTCCGCGAAACGTCCAATAGTCCCCGGCTTGTTCGGCCTCGTCGCCTCGGCGCTCGGCCTCTTCTTCTCGGCGTTCTCGACCCACGACTACGCGATCCACCTGGATCGTCAGCTCCACGGCGCGCATTGCTCGTTCGTGCCCGGGCTCGACGCCGCGACCACCGGGCCGAACCCCTGCACCGCGGCGATGACGAGCCCGTATTCGGCGCTCTTCCGCGACAGGCTCTGGGGGGGCGTGCCGATCAGCCTCCTCGCGCTCGGCGCGTACGTCTTCTTCCTCGCCGCCTCGCTACACCTGCTCGTCGCGCGCGACGGCAGCAGCAAGCGCACCTGGCAGGCGTACGGCGTCGCCGCCCTCACGCCGCTCCCCGTCTCGGGGGTCATGCTGGCGATCTCGCTGACCAAGCTCGGCGCGATCTGCAAGCTGTGCGCGGGGCTCTACACCGCGTCGCTGCTGCTCGCCGTCGCGGGCGTGCTCGCGCTCGTGTACACCGGCGGCCGCAAGGCGCAGGCGCCGGCGCAGGCCGCGCTCCCCGAGACGCGCGCCTACGTCGTGGGGATGGCGCGCACGCCCGAGAGCGACGCGCCCGCCACGCTGCTGGATCCGCCGCCGACGGGGAGCTGGCTGCTCGTGCCCGCGCACTTCGCGCTGCTCGCGCTCGCGGCGGTGGCCCCCGCGATGATCTACGTCGCGTCGGTCCCCGACTACCGCCCCTACCTGATGGCGTGCGGCAAGCTCGACGCCCCGAGCGACAAGCACGGCGCGCTCGTGAAGATGACCACCGCGAGCCCCGTCGAGCGCGCGGTGAGCTTCGAGGATCCGCTCTGCCCGACGTGCAAGGCGTTCCACGACACGCTGGTGACCGAA
>CAIXWQ010000074.1 GCA_903923175.1 uncultured delta proteobacterium
GCGATACGGCCCGAGCGGCGCGGGCGCCTCGGCGCGATCCGGCGCGGCCGGCGCGGGGAGCGCGAGGCCCGCGGCGCGCACCAGCTCCTCGGGGCTCGCGCCCGCGAGCCACGCGCCGATCGCCGCGAGCCTGAGCTTCTGCTCCTTGCGCAGCCGGACGACGGCGTGCAAGCGCACGAAGTGCTCGTCGCCGTAACGGGTCGCCGGCCCCGCGAGCTTGGGGCGCGGCAACAGCCCCTGGGAGACGTAGAAGCGGACGGTCTGCGCCGTGACGCCGGCGCTCTCGGCGAGGGCGTCGAGCGTGTAGGCGCACGGGCGGGTCTCGGCGCGCGGGAGCGGCGCGGGGGGCGCCGGGGGCGCGGCGGCGGCGGCGGGGTCGGTCATCGAAGTCATCCGGGCTCGGGGTGGGGTGCGAGGCGGGGGATCATCGACCTGGATACGCCGATGATCGAGGTAACGGACGGTGGTCGTGAAAGTGCGCTCCGCGATCGTCGATGTCCGCACGCCGATCGTTGAAGCATTCGCCTCCAATGATCGGCGTAGCGGGGGGCATCGTCGAAGCGAGCCGTCCGATCGTTCCGGTAAAAGGGGGCCATCGCAAGAGAGATCCCCTCGAGTCTCCCACGAGCCGGGGACGATCGTCGAAGTACACGCCTCGGTCATCGATCTACCCGGCGACGGAGCGCGCACGGAGGCGCCGATCCTCGACGTGTGGGACGGCGCGGCGCTCGGCGGACGGCGCCGCATGCCGCAACGCGGCGTAGACTCGTGCCCTCCCCCCGAACCGGAGGCGCGCATGGCGACCCAACCGCAGACGACGTGCACCAACCCTGCGACCGGCGAGGTCATCGGCCAGTCGCCGCTCGACGAGCTCGCGAGCGTCCCGAGCGTGATCGCCCGCGCGCGCGCCGCGCAGCCGCGCTGGGCCGCGACGCCCGTGGCCGAGCGCGCCGCCGCCGTGCGCCGCATCCGCGATCACCTCGCGGCCAACGCCGACGAGCTCGCGTCGATCATCTCGCGCGACAACGGCAAGACGCGCACCGACGCGCTCGCCACCGAGGTGCTGCCGTCGATCATGTCGGCGGACTACTACGCGAGCCACGCCGAGGGGTTCCTCGCCGATCGCACGCTGACGCCGGGCAACCCGCTGCTCGCCAACAAGATCAGCAAGATCGTGCGCGTGCCGTTCGGCGTCGTCGCCATCGTCTCGCCCTGGAACTACCCGTTCGCCATCCCCTTCTCGGAGGTCGTGATGGGGCTGATGGCCGGCAACGCGGTGGTGCTCAAGGCCGCCACGCAGACGCAGCTGGTCGGGCGCGCGCTCGAGCGCGCGGTGCAGGCGGCGAACCTGCCCGACGGCGTGTTCACGTACGTGAACCTCCCGGGCCGCCTCGCCGGCGACGCGCTGCTCGAGGCCGGGATCGACAAGCTGTTCTTCACGGGCTCGGTGCCGGTCGGCAAGCAGCTGATGCGCAAGGCGGCCGACACGCTCACGCCGCTGGTGCTCGAGCTCGGCGGCAACGACGCGATGCTCGTCTGCGCCGACGCGGATCTCGATCGCGCCGCGGCGGGGGCGTGCTGGGCCGGCATGCAGAACGCCGGGCAGTCGTGCGGCGGCGTCGAGCGCATCTACGTGCACCGCGCGGTCTACCAGCCGTTCCTCGAGAAGCTCGGGGCGCGCGTGCGCGCGCTGCGCGTGGGCCCCGACGTCGACTTCGAGGTCGACATGGGGGCGATGACCACGCAGGGGCAGCTCGATCTCGTGAAGCGCCACGTCGCCGACGCGCTCGCCAAGGGCGCGGTGATCTACGCGCAGTCGTCGTGCCCCACGGTGGCCGAGGGGAGCTCCGCGACGTTCCACCCCGCGACGGTGCTCACCAACGTGAACCACGCGATGGACGTGATGCGCGACGAGACCTTCGGGCCGGTCGTGGGCGTGATGCCGGTCGACGACATGGAGCAGGCGATCGCGCTCGCGAACGACTCGAACCTCGGGCTCACGAGCTCGGTCTGGTCACGCGATCGCAAGCAGGCCGAGGCGATCGGGCGGAAGATCCGCGCGGGCGTGGTGATGATCAACGACCACCTGATGAGCCACGGACTGGCAGAGACGCCGTGGGGGGGATTCAAGGAGTCGGGGATCGGCCGCACCCACGGCGCGCTCGGCTTCGACGAGATGACGCAGCCGCAGTGCGTGGTGCACGACTACCTGCCGGCGGTGAAGAAGAACATGTGGTGGCACCCGCACGGCAAAGGCGTCTACGACGGCGTGAAGGGGATCATCGACGTGCTGTCGGGCGGCCTCGGCCAGCGCGCGGCGGGGCTCGGCGAGCTCGTGAAGCTGTTCCCGCGGACGTTCCGGAGCGGCGGCGCGTAGCTCAGGGGCAGATCGGCAACGCCACGGGCTGCATCGCGTCGACGCGGCCCGTGTCGATCACGACGGTGCCGGGCGGGTTGGCGAAGGCGACCCAGACCTTGCCGTCGGGCCGACGCACGGCGCGCAGCAGCCCGCGCGTCGGCTCGGCCGCGATGGTGGTGCTGGGGAGCGGGAACTTGGCGAGGTTCGAGAGCGATTTCGGCTCCACCAGCTTCACGAGATCGCCGTCCGGGCTCGCCAGGCCGGCGACCCACACGTTCCCCTCGGGGACGAAGAACGAAGGCGCGCCGAGGTCGAGCATCGCGCCGCCCACCGGATCGAGGAGCTCCTGCGCGCTCGTCGTGTCCTTCGCGTCGTAGCCCGCGAGCCAGAGCCGATCGCCGATCCACGCGAGCTGGAAGAGCGCGCCGGGATCGGCGACCGCGTTCGAGGCGCCGCTGCCGCCGACGAGCTGCGTGCGCGCCAGTCGCTTGCCGCCGTCGACGTCGAACGTGTCGCCGAAGACGTCGAACGCCGCGCCACCGCCCCCCTTCTTCGACTCGACGTCGAGCACGAAGAGCCGCTTGCCGTCCTCGCTCGCCGCCGCGATCAGGCGCTTGGTGAGCTTGGCGATCGTGGCCGCGTCCTTCGCGTCGAAGGGCTCGCCGAAGCCGACGCCGGCCTTCGCGGCGTAACCAGGCCGGACCTTGCGGCACTCGTTCGTTCCCGCCTTGCAGACCGAGAGCTCGGTCGCCGTCGCGTCGACCGTGTACGCCGCCTTGCGATCGGCGGGCGAGGCGTAGACGCCGCGGTGCTTGCTCGGGGCGTTCGCAGGGCGCGTCCAGGTCGACGAAGCCGACGGCTTGCCCGTCCCCGGATCGACCGTGAGGCACGGCGCGCTCGGCGCGGCGTGGGCGCCGTAGCACACGAGCAGCGCGCCCTGCGCGTCGCCGATCGCCTCCACGTGCGCGAGCGTCGCCCCCCGCGCGGCCGCGGGGAGGCAGTAGTTCGGCTCAGGCGTGTCGGACCCGGAGGCGGCCGGCGAGTCCGAGGAGGACGCCGAGCCGGACGCGGCCGGCGCGACGACGTTCGAGCGAGCGCCGCCACACCCGCCGGGGGCGAGCGCGAGGAGCACGGCGGCGGGAGCGGCGAGCGTACCGAGGGCGAAGGCGAGCGCGCGCGTGGGCTTGTTCACGCGGACCTCGCTACTCAGGCGGGCGCAGGCGAACAACGCCGAATCGCGTACGGCTCGGGCGGCGACCGACTCGGCAGTTCGAGCGTCGCGGCGAGCCCGCACGCGCGCCCGGGCGCGGCAGCCGCGCGGGCGAGGTTCGGCTACATTGCCGGCCCTCCGCGCATGCAATCCACGCCGTTCGCCCCGCCGCCGCCTCCGAGGGTCTTCGAATACGCCTACATGGCGGGGCGCTGCAGCGCGACGCTGGACGCGACGCAGCTCGCGCTGAAGCAAGGGGTGCGTCGCTTCGAGGTCCCGCTCCCCTCGCTCCGCTTCCTCTTCGTGCAGAGCGCCGGGCAGGGGCAGTTCCGGACGCTCTTCCTCGCGACCGAGCCGCTCGCCGGCAAGCGGAAGATCTTCCGCTTCTACGCCAACGCCGGCCAGCCGGCCTTCGAGGCGCTCGTCGCGTCGCTCTTGCCGTACCTGCCCCCCGGCGGCGATCTGCGCGCGCTCGACGACAAGGCGGCGTTGAAGACGATGGGGGCGGTCGATCTCGATCGGGTCGTGCTCCTCTCCGTGTTCGGCGGCATCTTCCTCATCGCGTTCGTCGCGCTGCTGCCGAAGCTCGTGCACGGGCTCGACGGCGGCGAGCAGAAGATCTCGGTCGACGCGCTCGGCGAAGGCAAGCCGCTGGAGAGCCGCAACGTGCGCGTGACCAAGGCCCGCCGCCTCGACGGCTGGACGCTCGCGGTCACCACGGTCAACAAGAAGAACGGCGTCGAGACGGGGCGCTCGACCAAGGACTACGTCCCGCTGGTGCCCAAGGACTGGGAGCGCGACGAGCCGATCCGCGTGATCCTCGAGACGCCCCACGGCGCGGAGCTCGACGACGCGCCTTATCGCGGCATCGCGCGCACGGTGCTGTGGGAGGGGCTCGGCAGCAGCCAGCGCGAGTTCTTCACGAAGAAGGGGATCAAGCTCGCGAAGGACGTGGTGCTCGTCGAGTACGGCGCGCAGCCGTCGACCGACCTGTGGACGTTCGCGGGGGTGCTCGGCGGGCTGACGGCGCTGTGCGGGATCGTCGCGGGCCTGGTCGCGTTCAAGAAGCGCAAGCGACGCTGAGCGCGCGGCGCGGCGCCGTCGCCCGCGGTGCGCCGCTCACTTCGAGGCCGCGGCGGGCGCCTTCGCGGAAGGTGCGGAAGGTGCAGAAGGCGCGGCAGGTGCGGCAGGCGCAGCGGACGCTGGGGGCGCCGGCTTCGCCTCGGTCGCCACGGCCCACGCGGGGCGCTGCTTGTCGGGCGCGCGCAGCTCGCACCCCTTGTTCTTCGCGATCGGGCCGTCGGGCACGAGGTAGCCGTCGTTGATCCCGGCGACGCCGGTGACCGCCACGGGGCCCGGACACCCTTGCGCGATCCAGGTCGCGAGGATCGAGATCTCCTCGTCGCTCATCGCCGGGAGCCCGAGCGGCATGCCGAGCGCCTTGCCCCCCTCGGCGGGCGGGAACGGCGGGATCACGTGGTCGTCGAACGCGGCGATCTGGTCGCGCGGCGCCTCGCGCTTGCGCCGCAGCATCGCCTCCACGATCGGCGCATTGGCCTCCCCCGGACGGGCGACCAGCACCGAGTAGCGATTCTCGGTCACGCCGGTCACGCCCTTGGCATCGGGCGCCTCGAGCCGCTCGACCGCGCCCGCCACCAGCGCCTCGTACGTCCGCATCTGCAGCTGGATGCCCCGGTAGCCGAGCCCGCCCCGGTTGCCCGGCCCCGGATCCTTCTCGTAGTCGTTCATGTGGCAGTGCACGCAGACGCGGCCCAGCACCTTCTCCTTCATCTCCTCGTAGCTCACCGGGCGCTCGAGCAGCTTGGGCGGGGCGAGCTCCGCGACCGTCGGCGAAGGCGCGAGCTCGGGGTCGGCGTACAGCAGCCAGTCGCGCAGCACCTCCGCCTCGTCCTGCGTCAGCGACAGGTTCGGCATGAGCGTCGTCGGCGAGACCGACTTGGGATCGCGCAGCCAGCCGACGAGCACGTCGAGCCGCGTGCGATCGCGCACGTGCCGCAGGTTCGGCGCGAGGGCCGAGCCCGGCTTCGCCGACTCGAGCGTCGCCGCGGAGACGCCGAGCGCGAGGTTGCCGAAGGTGTGGCAGGTGGCGCACGCGCGCGCCTGGAACAGCTCCTTGCCGCGCTGCAGGCGCGCGGCGTCGGGCGGCGGCGGCAGCGCGAGCGTCGAGGTGCCCGGCGCGGGCGCGCGCGCGACGGCTGCGACGTAGCGCGCCACCTTGGCGATCTCGAGATCGTCGAGCGCGTGCCGCACCATGCTCTCACCGAGCATCGGCCGCAGGTCGTAGGGGGCCCGCAGGTACGAGACGAGCCAGTCGGCGCGCACGCGCTTGCCGAGGTTCGTCAGATCCGGCACGCGCACCAGGTGCCGGATGTTGGTCTGGTAGCGCTGGATGATCGGCGCGCCGTACTTCGTCGTGAGCCGGTCCCACTCGGCCTGCCCAGGGGCGAGCGCCTTCAGGTAGAGGTGACAGCCGGTGCAGTGGAGCGGCCGCGCGGGCGCCGGGAGTGCGTCGATGGTGTGGCAGCGGCCGCACTGGTGCTTCTCGATCACCGCGGCCCCGGCGGCGATGGCCTCGATGCGCGTGCGCTCGTCCCACGGCACGATCGGCACGGTGAACGAGGCGGCGGGCGCGACGGCCGCTCCGTTCGCCGCGTCCGCGCCGGGGGCCGCGTCCTGCGAGGGGGCGGGCTGGGGCGGGCAGCCCGCGAGCGCCAGCGGAGCAGCGACGGCGAGCGCGAGGGCGAGGACGCGGAAGGGGCGAACGAGGCGGCGCATGCGGCGAGCGCGAGCGTATCACCGGGATCGGAGCGGACCGGCGCGTCTCCCTTCGCGCGCGCGCGACTTCATCGATCAGAGCGCCCAGCGCCCTTGCGACGCGGCGCGCGACTCGTCGCGCGATCCACTCGCGCGCCGCGCGCGCCGCGGGCCAGCGCGACGTACTCGGCGGGCAGCGCGTTCGGGGCCGCCGGCGCCTCCAACGCCGCGTCGGCAGGGTCGAGCCGCCAGTCGCCCCCCTCGCTCAGCGCGCGCTCGAACGCGCCGCGGATCGCCGCGCCCGCCGTCCGCGAGACGGCGAGGCTCGCGCGCAGGGCGTCCCGGGCTTCGAGCAGCGCGCGCTCGAGGGACGCCTGGGCGTCGAGCGAGGGAATCGGCACCTCGAGCTTCAGCAGATCCTCGAGCTGCAGCCTCGGCAACGCCGAGCCGAGCTGCATCCCCTTCACCGCGTCGGCCACGTAGGCCGAGGCGAGCAGCTCGCGCAGGAAGAGCGGTCGGACGCGCGCGCGGTCGGGCGTGAGCACGAAGAACTCGCCCGAGCAGATGCCGGTGTGGACTCGCCCCTCCGCGAGATAGACCTTGTTCAGATAGGGGCGCAGCCGGCCGTACAAGACGTCCCCCCGCCGGAACACGCCGCTGGCGCTCTGCACCTCGCGGCCGAGCTTCGGCGCGAACCGTTCGAGCAGGCCGGTCTGCCCGGTGACGTGCTCGAGGCCGAGGTAGCAGAACGCGAAGTCGGGCCAGCGGCCGGGCAGCAGGCTCTCGCGCCGCTCGGCGACCAGCTCCGCGAGCCGCACGCGTGGGTGCGGCGAGGTCATCGACGGCGCGTCGAGCGACGCGAACAGATCGACCGACCAGCGCGCGTCGCGCGCGAGCGTGGCCCAGGGCGCCTTGCCGATCCACATCGCGCTACCACCCCTCGGCGCGCAAGAACGCGCAGAGCGCCGCGGTCACCTGCTCGACCTCGGCGCCGCTCGTCGCGCGCCCGGCGGCGTCGTGGCCGACGTCGTCGAGGCGCGCGAGGAACACCGCGCGCGCCTCCGCCTGGCGCTCGCCGGGCGCGAGCCTGCGGGCGAAGACGATGCTCGCCTTCACGTTGGCGCCGAAGGGGAGGAACGTCTCGACGGGCAGGCTCACGATCGCGCGGACGGCGAGCGCCTCGGCCGCCCAGCGCCGCGTGGGGAGCGCGCGCCGGTTGCCCAGGACGCCGTCGGGCAACACGATCGCGAGGCGGCCCGCGGGGCGCAGGAAGCGCGCCGCGCGCTCGAGCGCGAGCTCCTCGACCGGCGTCGTGGCCCGGCCGGCGGCGGTCTCGTACGCGCCGAGCCGCGCGACCGCGTCGCTTCGCAGCACGCTTCCGAAGGGCGGATTGGTGACCACGACGTCGAAGCTCCCGAGCGCGTGGTCGGGGAACGGCGAGGCCGCGCCGAGCGCCCCGAGCGCGTCGGCGCACGCCAGCTCGACCCCCCCGATCTCGTGGAGCATCAGGTCGGTCCAGGCGACGCGCATCATCCGCTCGCTCTTCTCGATCCCGAAGAGCGCCCGGCGCCCCGCGTCCGACGCGGCGCCGCCGGCCTCGCGCCACCGCCGCGCGGCGAGCGCGAGGAAGTGCGCGGAGCCGGCGAAGGGATCGAGCGTGCGCTCCGCCGCGGTCGGCGCGAGGATCTCGATCATCATCCGCCCCACCCGCTCGGGGGTGAAATACTGCCCCATGCCGGCCCGCACCACCGGCCGCAGCACGCTCTGGAACGCGCGCCCCTTCACGTCGAGCGACGTCGAGCCGAGCGAGTGCGGCCCGAGCTCGTCGAGGCAGCGGGTGAGCGCCGCGTCGCTGAGGGTCAGCGTCCCCCACACGCGCGACAGCGCCCCCGCGGCCAGCCCCAAGCGCGTCTCCTCCTCCGAGAGCGCGCGTCGGTACAGCCGTCGCGCGACCGAGGCGAGCTCGTCGGCGGAGCCGTACGCCGCCGCCTGGAGCCGGTAGGGCGCGCCGGGCGCGGTGGCGCGCTCGTCGTAGATCTTCAGGAACAGCAGCTTGCACAGCTCGTCGAGGGCCTCGGGCGCGTGCAGGCCGTCGAGGTCGCGCATGTGGCTGTGCGTCGCGAACAGCACCTCCTCGACGCGCCCATCGAGAGAAAGGGGCCGGAGCGCCCGCGCGGCGGCGCCGTCGCGCAGCAGCAGCGGCGCGCTCGCCGCCGGCTGCGTCCAGGGCTCGAGCCGCGACGCGGGAAGGAGTCGGCGCTCACCGTGGTGCCAGCGCAGCGCGCGAGGGGCGGCGCGAACCGCGGCAAGAGACGAGCTAGCGAGGCCGGGGTCGGGGTCGTCCGCGAAGAGCACCGCGGCGCCGATCGTGCCGTCGGCTTCCATTCGTCGGCGCACCTCGAGCTCGGCCTCGGCGAAGCGCGCGGCGGGGCCGAGGCAGCCCAGCAGGAACGGCTCGCCCTGCGCGTCCACGACCTGGAACACGCGCCCGAAGGCGTGCGCGTCCGCGACGCGCAGCCGTGGCCCGAGGCCGGCCTCGCTCCACGCCTCGTGCGCCAGCGCGGCGGTGATGCGGGCGCGGGCGCGGGCGGTGGCGTCGGGTTCGGCCTCTCGGCCGAGGGCTGCGCGCGCGACCTTCATGCCGTCGGGACCGAGGGTCGATCCGAGCCGCGTCCGCCGTCAACCGTCGTCGACCGTCGTCGACCGTCGTGAAGCCGCCAGCGGCTCGAGCGCGCCGATACCCCAGCGCGGCACGCGGCACCCCGCACCCGCGCGGCGCACGCACGGCGCACGCGCGGCGTACGCCCGCGGCGCCCGCGTCGTGCTACCCATCTCGCCTCGAGAGGCCTCCATGACCGACGCGCTCAAGCTCGAACCGAACCGCCTCGTCCGCGCCATGGGCAAGCCCGCGCGCGACTTCACCAAGCGCGATCTCGTCCGCTTCATCGAAGCCAACGACATCCGCATGCTCAACTTCCGCTACGTCGCGGGGGACGGGCGCCTCAAGAAGCTCAACTTCGTGATCAACGGCGCGGCGCACCTCGATCGCGTGCTGACCGCCGGCGAGCGCGTCGACGGCTCGAGCCTCTTCTCGTTCATCGCGGCCGACTCGAGCGATCTGTACGTCGTGCCGCGCTACCGCACCGCGTTCGTGAACCCGTTCGCCGAGG
Organism: uncultured delta proteobacterium; assembly: GCA_903923175.1. Classification (GTDB taxonomy): domain Bacteria; phylum Myxococcota_A; class Polyangia; order Polyangiales; family JADJMO01; genus CAIXWQ01. Next base: position 9,515 of record CAIXWQ010000074.1, read on the forward strand.
TGCCGACGCTCGATCTCATCTGCTCGTTCTACGACAGCCACGGCGATCCGCTCGAGAGCTCGTCGGAGCAGGTGCTGCGCAAGGCGCACCGCGCGCTGCGCGACGAGACGGGCTACCAGATGGAGGCGCTCGGCGAGCTCGAGTACTACCTGTTCTCCGACGTCGATCGCATCTACCCGATCGTCGAGCAGCGGGGCTACCACGAGTCGCACCCGTTCTCGAAGTGGGGGCTCGTGCGGCGCGAGGCCATGAAGGTCATCTCCGAGGTCGGGGGGATGATCAAGTACGGCCACGCCGAGGTCGGCAACATCCTCGACGGCAAGTTCGAGATGGTGCAGCACGAGATCGAGTTCCTCCCGACGCCGATCGAGGACGCGGCCGACCAGCTCGTGGTGGCGAAGTGGGCGCTGCGCGAGGTCGCGTACAAGCACGGCCTCGAGGTCAGCTTCGCGCCGAAGATCATCGTGGGCCACGCCGGCAGCGGGCTGCACGTGCACACGCGCCTGGTGCGCGACGGCGCCAACGTGATGACCGACGTGAACGGGCTGACCGACGTCGCGAAGAAGCTCATCGCGGGCTTCCTCGGCTGCGCCGAGTCGCTGACGGCGTTCGGCAACACGGTGCCCACGTCGTTCCTGCGGCTGGTGCCGCACCAGGAGGCGCCGACGCGGATTTGCTGGGGCGACCGCAACCGCTCGGTGCTGGTGCGCGTGCCGCTCGGCTGGGTCGGCGTGCAGGACAAGATGCTCCGCGACGCCAACCCCGCGGAGCCGGTCGCCGAGATCTCGCCGGTCGAGCACGCCCAGACGGTCGAATTGCGCAGCCCCGACGGCAGCGCGAACGTCCACCTGTTGCTCGCGGGGATGGCGTGCGCGGCGCGCTACGGCCTTACCGATCCCGACGCCCTCGCGCTCACCGAGCGGCTCTACGTGCGCGCCGACGCGGCCAAGGCCCCCTCGCTGCGCGAGCTCCCCGGCTCCTGCGCCGAGTCGGCCGAGCGCCTGCTCGCCCAGCGCGCGCGCTACGAGCAGCACGGCGTCTTCCCCGCCGGCCTCGTCGACGCCCTCGCCCGCGCGCTGAAGGCCCACGACGACGAGCGCCTGAGCGAGCGCCTGTTCGGAAACGCAGCGGCCCTGCAGGAGCTCGTTCGCCGCCACCTGCACTGCGGGTGAGGCGCTCGCGAGCCCGCGCGGCGGGCGTCCGCCGCCGCCCGAGCGTGCACGCGAGCGCGCGACCTCGACGCGTTGCAGGCGCTATGCAGTGACTGCGCCGTTGCCGACGCCCGCCTTCAGCGAATTCGGGCAGATCGCGGAGCGGTAAAAGGGGAACAAGCGATGCAGCGCGTCGAGGCATGCGCCGGCGCGCCTTCGCAGCCATGGTGACGCTCGTCGCGCTCTGCGCGATGCCGATGTCGACCTGCGGGCCCGCGGAGGCGACGGCCGCCGAGAAGGTCGCGAGCGCGAACGACCTCCGCGCGACCGCCGTCGTGCAGCTCGTCGAC
>CAIXWQ010000075.1 GCA_903923175.1 uncultured delta proteobacterium
AGCTCTTCGATCCGGTCGTCACGCCAGTCGCGGGCCACGACTGACTGAATGCCTGAACAGCCTTCTGACAAACAGCAGAATCGGCAGTTGTCAGGACGATTGATCGGACAAAGTGCGAGGCCTGCGGAACAAACCTACGTCGGCGCTACCCGTGAACGGGTACCGTGACGGATGGAAGGTGTCTCGGCGCGACCTCGAACCAGAGACGGACGAACCGGAGATCGTCGCCCGTCTTAACTCCAGTTGCAACGAGCACGCTCGTGCCCAACAGCGGATACTTGCCATACGCGCCAATCTCCTTCGGGCTCCACCAGTAGACGATTGGTTCACCCGGAACGACGGAGAAGCCACGCGGGTCGAACTCGTAGCGGCCCACCCCGGCGAGCACAGCGGCCCGCTTCCGGTTCGTTCTCTGCCTGTCGTAGGACTTATCGTCCAGAGGTGTCGGCTGGGCGGAAACGCTGATGACACCAGGATGCTTCGCACGACGGAAGACCGGAGCCGCGACTGCCAGCACCTCGTTCGGAACCTCGTCGAAGGCCCCGCGATCGAAGTCACCGAGCGCGCGCAAGTCGTGAGAGCGGAGCAGCCCCTTGCGAAGCTCTGCGAACTGGCCCAAGAACATCCAGCCACGCATGGTCAGAAGTGCCGAAAGTCCGCCCGGTCGAGCCAGCTCCAGCCCGCGTTCAAGGAACGCCGCATAGAGATCGGCCTTCCCACGTGGGTACTTGTCCGCGACGTAGCCGAATGCGGCTGTCTTCGACAGCCCTTGGTACGGCGGGTTCCCAACCACCACGTCGTACGCCCCTTCTTTCGCGAGTCGCACGAACCGCACTCCAGCCGCGAGTTGCTCGCCATCGAGCCGGAGCCCGAGGTCTTCCGACTTTGAGTGCTTGGCGAGGAACTGTTCGAGCCTGTCGAGGATCGTGGCCTTGGCCTCCCCGACCGACAGCTTGACCTGCTGAGCCGGGAAGCCGGAAAAGATGTCTCCCTGCCCGTGGATTCGCTCGAACTGCAACTCGACGCTGCGGATGGCCTCTTCGACGGCGGTGTCGACCTTGAGAAGCGAGCCGAGGTAGTCGACGCCCGCGAGCGCCGTCAGGAGCTTGGTAGTCAGCTCTTCGGGGATCCCGACGTCGCGCTTGAGGTCGCGCCGCAAGGCCACGATGGCCGGGTCGTCACCAGGTAGGTTGCCAAGCTGGAGGACCGGGGCGATGAGGTTGACCCGCTTCGGGCTGGCATCCTTCGCGAACGATCTGGCCTTCAAGAATACGGCCGCCGCCGCGATCTGGATGGCACGCGGGTCGATGTCAATCCCGTGGAGGTTGTTCTCCACGATTGACTCGGCGATCTCGCGGTCGGTGATCGGCTTGCCGATGTGACGAGCTTCCTCGCGATAGAGCGAGGCCAGAAGCCCGAACGCGATCACCAAGAAGTGCCCGCTGCCGCACGCGGGGTCGAGCAACTTGATCGCCGCGACCGACGCCGGGGACTTCTCGACGGCATCCAGGGGGATGGGCTGCGGGACGTAGTACTTCCAGGCGTCCTCCAGCTCGCCTTCGATCGGCATCAGGGCGTCGAGGGCGACCTCGCCGGCTTCACGCTTCGTCCGCCACTCGGCCCGTCGGGCATCCAGGATGGGGAGAACGCGCTCGGCATCGGCTTTCCAGCCATGCTTCTGGCACATGGCGAGCCAGGTGAGGCCGAGGCTGTTCTGGAGGAGCCACTCGACCATGTACCGCTCGGTGAACATCTGCGTCTTCGACGCGATCTCGTGCGGCTCGATCTTCCCCCCGCCGTTGATCTTGGCGTCGAGTGCCTCGCGGTCGGGATCGTTCCAGTACTGGTAGACCCACCCGAGCGTGGTGTCGTCGGTCCACGCGGAGGCCAGCGCAGCCTCGTCGAGACGCTCGACGACATCTCGAAGCGTGGCGGCCGGCACCGGGAAGAGCCGCGTGAGCCCGACGTCGCCGAAGAGGCCGGGGAGATCGACGGCAAGCTCGTCGAAGAGGTATTGGAGGAGCGTCGCGTACCCCTCGGTATCGTCGCCCGTGAGCCCCGGCGCGAACTCGCGGAAGTCGCGATACCCGGCGCTCTTCCAGCCGCCCGTGACCACCAACGGCTTCGATAGGCCAAGGGCTTCGAGGTGTCGCAGGAGCACGAGGCGGTTGAGGAGCGTCGCTGCCGCTTCCTTCTCCGCTTGGGCAAGGAGGCGGTCGCGCGTGGCCTTCTGTTCGGTCTTGTTCTTGGGCTTGGCGGCTCGCGTTCGTTCGTCGAGCCAGTCCTCGATGCGCTTCCGGCGGCTCCGGTGGGTCTCGTCGAGGTTGGCTTCGGCGATGGCGACCGAGAGCCGGTAGCGGCGGTCGGCCTCGTCGTGGATGGCGGCGAGAAGGCGATCCCGAAGGGACCGGATAGTCGACGAGAGGAGCTGCTTGGCGTCGGGGGTCAGGGGCATGGGTTACTGGTTTTCGGGCGAGGATGTTGCCGCCGTACGTGCGACGGTGGCCGCAAAGACGCGGAAGCTGTGCGACGTCGAACGCTCCGGGGAGAGCACGGCACCGAGCCTCCGCCCGGTTTCGACCTTCAGCAGACGCGGCATCCCGAGGAGCCGTGCGAGTTCCTCGCTCGCATTGGTGAGCGCGTCGGGATCGCGGAACTTCTCTCGGAAGGGTGAGGGCTCGCCGCCGGACGGCATCTTGGCCCCCAACGAGGGCAGCGATTCGAGATCGCTGAGGAGCCACGACTCCAGCGAGCGGCAGACGATCCGCACGCCCACCGGAGCATCCGGCCCGGCCTGGGTGCGCACCGACTCCAGCAGCTCCCGCTTGAGCCGCCGACAGTCGTCGTGGTCCTGATCGACCAGGATCAGAAAGCTCGCGCCTGGTTCCTTCCAGCTACGGACCTTCCGTGCGGCGCTTCGTCGGAGGTCGGCCTTGCCCTCGAACGACACGCAGACGAACGGCAACCCCGGAGCCAGACGAGGCAAGAGCGCCTCCAGGAACGCCTTCATCGAAGGCTCTTCAAGCAGGAGAACGAGCCTCATGGACGCGTGCTGTCCAGGATGTTCTGCCGCCAGAGCGCACCCAGCACGTCCCCGGCCGCGACGAGGCTAACGACGTTCTCGTCGGTCGCCGCTGCGGAGACGGTGCTCGCCCCGCCACGCTTCTGCACGACGAACGCCTCGTCGATTCGCACGGCATTGAGAAGGTCGGGCGCGTGGGTGACGAGCAACACCTGGGGGCCGCTGGCTCCGAGGGCGCGTAGCCCCTCCACGAGTTCGGCGAAGACGGTGTGGTGCAGCTCCATCTCGGGCTCGTCGAGACACAGGAGCCCCGAAGCCGGGGGGCGTGCGAGCAACGTCGCGTAGCTGAGAAGCCGGAGCGTCCCGTCCGAAGCCAGCACCGCCGGGAAGGGCTCGCCGCCTTCGTCGCGGAGCCAGAGCTTCACGCGATGTTCGATCTCCTCGCGTGCCTCCACGCCTTCGAGCCCCGGCACGTAGTGCGTCACGAAGCTCACCAGCCGCTTCATGGCCGCAGGATCCGAGTTCTCAAGATCCCGCAGCACCGCACCGAGATTGGCGGCTCGATCATTGAGGAACTTCACCGGCTCGCGGGCCGAGACGAGCGCACGGATGGCCGCCGGGTCCGGGCGGAAGTGACGTACGGAGTCGAAGAAGCCCCGCACCCGCACCGCGGTCGTGTTCTTGGCGAGGCCGCCGACGAGCGACAATCCAAGGGCACTCGGTTGGGCCGCCGCGAACCCTTCGTAGTCCGGCGTCGCGTCCGGATCCGGTGCCGCATCCTCGTTCACCAGGGCTTGGCCGCTGCCCCTGGAGAACTCGAACAGACCCAGCCCGTCGAGACGCAACTCCTCGCGCTCGACGATCACCTCGCCGCCGTCGCTGGCGAAGGCGACCTCGTAGCGGTGACCCGTAGAGAACTCGAAGACGAAGCGGACGGGATCCGTCGTGCCGCGATGCCGGAGAGCAGCGAACGACCCCACGCTCTCGAACGCCTCGGTGGCCCCGTCACGGAGCGCACGCTTCATCAGCTCGAAGACGCGGAGCACCGTCGACTTGCCCACGCCGTGCCCGCCGACAAGGACCGCGAGCCCGCCGAGCGGCTCCAGCGTCGCCTGCTGGAACGCCCCAAAGTTCTCGATGACGAGCGACGTCAGGTGCATGGGTGCCATCGTACGATCCTCAAACGATCCGAACGCGAGCGCCTTGGTCGAGGAGCGGGCCGATCCGATCCTCCAGCTCCTTGAAGAGGGCTTGGAGCTGCTCGCGGTTCGCGACTTCGCGTCCTCGCATCTTGGTCTCGACCTTCACGACCTGGTTGTCGGTCTGCCTGCTCAGCTCCTCGTCGAGCCGATCGTTGGCGGTCTCTTCAGCGCCGGGAAGCCGGCTCGCCACGCGATCCCGCAGCTCGATGAGCGTCGGAGCGATGGCCTCGGGGCTCGTGTCGATCAGGGCTTCAGCAAGGGGCCGCAGAACGTGGTGGGCCAGGTCGGCGTTGAGCTGCGCGAAGCCGGGGCGAGTCTTCACGCGGCCTCGGGCCGCCTCGGCTTCGGCGTTGTGCTTGTTGAGCAGGCCGCGTCGAACCTCGACGTAGCGGGCTCGGATTCGATCGAGGGCGGGGGTGAGCAGGGTGGCCTCGCGCCACGGCCGCTCGGCCGAGAGGTGGTCGGTCACGAGATCCGCGTCGGCTTCGAGGCCGCCCAGCTCCTCCATCTGCCGGAGCTGCGACAGCTCGTGATCACGAACACGGGCGGCCTGGTTCACGGTGTCGATCGCGTCGGTGGTCAGCTCCGCGTTGCAGACGCCGAACTGTTCGAGGCCGTCTCGCAGAACGTCGAGGTTGCGCTTCACCTCGATGAGGGTCTTCTGCACGAGCCGCGAGCGGCAGACGTCTTCGAGGGCCCGACCGAACTTCTGGAGCGCCGGGGGGAGCTGCGGCCTGCCGGGGAGCGAGTCGAAGCGACGCTCAAGATCACGCAGCCGCTCTCGGTACGGGGGAAAGTGCAGGAACGTCGCGTCGGCGAGCGGATCCTCCTCGCCCTCGACACTGGCCTGGAGGTACGTCTCGAACACGCGCCGGATGGCGACGCGATCCCTGGCGGTGACCTCGCCCTCGGTCGCTGGGAAGAAGGCCGCCCGCCGGAAGTCTCGGTCGCGGGTGAAGAGGTCGCGGACCCCGGGGTCGTTGTGCGACGTCACGTCGTCCCCCTGCTCGGGACGCATCTTGATCTTCTTGCCGCGAAGTAGTCCGGCGCAGCACGCCTTCACGAGGTCAGTCGCGTACCCGTACGGCGGGTTCACGAAAGTCGCGATGAGGGCCTGGCCGGTGAGCCCACCGTTCTGCTGGATCTCCTGCGAGATCCGCGTCGGGTAGAGCCCGGTACACGAGGCGACGTACTTCCCGGCATCGAGCGCGAGGATGCCGAGCCCGCCCTCCATGAACTTCTTGGAAGGGCCGGAGAGTTCCTTGTCGAGGAGCTGGTTCAGCTCCGAGGGGAGGATCGCGATTTCGGAGAAGTGGGGGTACAGGTCGGGCAGGATGCGGGTCGCGATGGCACTGAGGGCCGTTCCGAACGCGCTCCCGGCATCGCGGGGGCGGAGCTGCTGCCCACGGAAGTAGACCGTGCCTTCGAGGAACGACTCGGCCACGGCGGTGCGAACGCGAGCCTCAAGCTCGTCGAACCGGGCCTCTTCCTCGATGAGTAGCCGCTGCTTCTCGCGCTGCATCGACTCCCGACGCGGCCGGTAGCGTTCCAGCATCCGCTCCGACCGGGCGAGCTGCCGGGCGTTCTCGTCGATCGATGCCGACTCGCCGACGACCCAGATGAGGCGGTTGCGGAGCTGCTCCTGATCGCTCTTCGGAACCCACTGGGTCGAGAGCCGATCTTCTTTGCGCCCGAGGAAGCGGAAGTCGACCGTGACCGTCGAGTCCTCGCGCGAGTCTTGGAGCTTCACCTCGTTGGCCTGCCGGCCGTCCGAGAACCAGAGGGTCCACGGGAACGACCGCCCCTTCCAGCGGGGGCGCTCCTGGTTGGAGCCGACCAGCGTCTTCAACGACTCTTGAGAGATCTTCGAGATCTGCTCCTGCATGACGCCGATGTCGTCGCGCTCCCGCTGCCACTCCTGGCCGGTCGAGCTTTGGATCTTGAACCCCTGCTTCTCGCTGTAGGAGAGCAGGCTCAGCGTTCGTAGCTTTTCCAGCGCCGCCGATACGGCCGGAACCCGGTTGCCTTCGCCGAGGTGGCTGTAGAGGCACGCGGCAACCAGCTCGGGGGTCGTCGGGGTCGTCTCTTGGATCTGCTCCAAGAGGGCGACCGCCTTCGCAGCACGCATCGCGAGGAGGTCGTCTCGGACTTGGGGGTCATTGAAAATGCGCGAGAGCGTCGTCTGCACGTCGGCATCGAGGGCCGACTGCTGGACCTCGAAGATGGCATCGAGGGTGACTAGGGAACCGATCTCCCCATCGGCGAGCTTCTGTTCGCGGAACAGCTCGCCGAGGAGCTGGAGCAACCCACGGATCGCGTGATCGTCCCCTTGAACGCGGGTCGATCGCGTCCGAAGGTTCGACGTGATCGGCATCAACAACTCGATGTGCGCTGGGAGCATCGGGTAGACCTCGACGAAGTCCTCCTCGGTGATCTCCTCGCAGCCGTACCCGTAGAGCCGCAGATCGCCCCGGTGCTTCTGGAACAACTCGCGGAGCGTCCCCTCCATCTCCGGCTTCTTCTTGAGGAGCCGCTTGTGGACGACATCGCGGATGTTCGACGCGCTCAGGTGAACGCGGAGGTGCGTCGGGAAGCGGTCCTTGAGCTTGCCGAGGTTGTTGTTCTCGGCCTGGTCTTCGAGCTTCTGCTGCCCCGTCGCGAAGAGCCAGACGCGCCCCTTGAGTCGTTGCCCCAGCTCCGAGACGAACGACTGGAGCTTCAACATCCGAGCCTCGTCCTGGTGGACGTACTGGCTCACCTCGTCGACAACTACGAAGAGCGACTTATCCTCGGCCCGCAGGTGAACCATCGCGTCGATGGCCTCGACGACCTCGCGCACGGACGTTCCGAGCCCGGTGCGTGAGCCCGCCCGGCTGTCGATCCAGCTCGTCGGCTCCGGGTATCGCTCGGGCTTCATGACGTGGATCACATGCGAGAAGTGATCGTCGGCCTGCTCTTCGTCCTTCGCGACGCTCCAGTCCTTACCGAGCGTCTGGCGGGCCTTCGCGACGAACGCGTCCCACTCTCCGTCGCGCTCCAGCTTCAGCTCGAAGTCGGCGACGAGGTTGCTCTTGGCGCAATACCCAAGACGCGACTGCACGAGCCGGAGGACGGCAGCGTGGATGTGCTCGTTGTCGCGGGCCACGCCGCCGATGTCGAACACCACGGCGATTGGGTTGACCCTCGCCACCAGGGCGGTCCAGGCGTCCACCAGTTCTTGCCGACGGGCAGAGTCGTCACGGAGCAAGAGCGCGTTCGAGAGGAGGGTGCCATCGGGGAGAACGGCACCATCGAGGGCGAGCCCCATGAGCTTCGCAAAGCTCGACTTACCGGATCCGTAGAAGCCCGAGATCCAGGAAGCTGGCAGCTCGGGGCCGCCCTTCTTGTTCAGCTCGTGCAGGACGCCGTTGAGCAGGTGAACGAACTGCTCGTGGATCCCCGACTTGACCCGTCGCAGTCGGTGGTCGCCCTCTTGGTATCCGCCCGTGACGATGTACTCGCCGACCTCGTCCCGCAGTTTCGCAGGGCTCTGCTCGTGGAAGTAGACGACCGGCGGGATGTCCCGCGTCACCTTGGCGACGAACAGATCTTTGATCTTCATCTTGGGGTCATCTTCGCGAGAGCGGCTCACGGGTAGATCCTCGGGCGGTAGTCGCGATCGGAATCCAGCTCGCCCATGAAGGAGAGCGCCGTCGTGTCTTTGCGTTCACCCGGGTAGAGCAGCACCACGGGGATGTTCCGCGTCTTGCCGTCGATGTGCTTGAGGAGCGCCGAAGACCTGAAGAAGGGGTAGAGCGCACCGGCCCGGCCGATGAGAACGAGGGTGCGGTCCGCTTGGTCGGGATGTTCTTCGGCGAAGTCGCCGATCAGCTTGGCAACGTCGGCCGCGAGGCCGTTCGGGCCTTCGATATGCGGCCCGATCTTGTCACGCAGGTGAGCGAGGGCTCGATCGGGATCCTTCTCGTAGAGACGCTTCTCGCGACTCACGAGGGCCTCGACGTTCGCATCCCCGGTGGCCCGGATGCGGTCGAGCAGGAGCTTTTGCAGGGAGATCGGGAGCACGCCCCACCCCTCGGAACGCAGCTTGTCGGTCAGCCGGCGCATGAGCAGCCGGAGCTTGAACTCGTCCTTCGGGCGGTACGGCAAGATCGCGAAGCGGTAGTTCCGCATCGTGCTGATCTGCGGACCGCCCTTGGCCAAGAGGTCGTCTTCGAGGGCCTTCACCGCGACGTCCAGAGCTTCCTGACTGAAGAGGGGCTCGTTCATCGGGTCGCCTCCGCCCATGCAGTGAGCGTGGGCGAGGCCCACTCGAACTCGGTGAGGTGCCCCATCCGGCGGTAGCCGATCGCTGGGATGCCTCGAAGCCGCTGATCCAAGAAGCCCTCCACGAGGCCGACCGACGCGAAGTAGGGGTTGTCGGTGAGCGTCCCGGTGAAGCGGACCCCTCGAAGCAGGTGCAGTAGGTAGCCGATCGCGAGGTCGGTGACCTTCGGCAGCGGGAGCGTCCGAGGATCGCGCTTCGGCGACACGAGCCCTGCCTCTGAGGCTGCCGAGAGCAGCTTGCTCGCGAACTGCACGCAGGTTGCCTCGGACCAACGGTCGGGGAACTCGTTCTTGACCCAGCGCAGGGTGATGTCCCGGTCGACCTTGGCATCCCGCACGGCGCGTCGTTCGACCAGGAACGTCCCCGCGAACCGCCGGTACAGGGGATCCGAGAGCTGGAGATGCCAATGGCAAATGACCTGCCGGGTCGGCGGATCCATCGACCCCCAAGCTCGAAGAACCGAGAGGGCCTCGGGGAAGACGTCGTAGCGGTCGCCGAAGGCAGCCAGGAGGAACCGTGCTCGTTCGAGGCTCTTGCCGCCGAACCACCGATTCTCGAACGCAATGTGCGCTCTCTCTGAAATCGGCACCGAGGGGTCGACGTGCTCCCAGTAGGCCCGCGACTCTTCGATCCCGAGGGCCAGCCGCAAGATCCGCGTGTGGACGTCGGTGGCCTCGCCGAGAGAGCGGCTGCCCCGGCCCGCGTCCTCGATCGCGTCGGTGTGCTCCCTCTCTGCCACTGCGCTCACGCTTCGAGCTTGAAGAAGGGCAGCGGGTACGCGGCGACGAAGGGAACCAGAGCTGACGCGAGCCGCTTCACCAGCAGGTCGGGGGCGTCGGGGCGCTTCCCCTTGAGCTGGCGGCCCGTGGGGACCGTCGTGAACGTCGCGTCGCCCTCACGAAGGACGGCTTCGAGCTTGGCGGTCGAGAACTCGGCCGTGAGCGGCAAGGGGAGAGGCAGTGCATCTTCGGCAGGACGGCCGGCTTGCTTCAAGGCGCCCAGCCGATCGCCGAGCTGCTCGTCGATCTCGAACCCCAGGAAGAAGATCGTCCGCAGCTTGTCGGGGTCGGCCATCTGGCTCCGGGCCTTGGCGTCCACGCGGCGGGCGGCTTCACGGACGGCTTCGAGCGCAGCCCATGCGCCGGTCTTCGGCAGAAGGCGCCGCAGGAGGTCGCCGCCGCCCATCTCGTCGATCAAGTCGGTGTCCCACCAACCGAGGCGCTTGGGGGTGCAGCGGCCTTCTCCGGCCCACGCGATCGTGATCTGCATCGCGAGGATCGCGTCGAGGGTCGGGTCGGGGATCGGCGTCGCCATACGGGCGGTCGAGAGTACGCCTCGCGTGACGCGAGCTTCAAGGATCGTGGGGCTCACGTTGCTCCGGGATGCAGGGGGCTCGGAGGGCGGGAATCTGCGGGGATCTTGAAGAATCGGGTCGCGGGATGGGTCGAGTGACGCGAGGGGGCGGACGTTGATTGGCGGGGGGCTGCTGGCTGCTCTCGGAGACTCGTGGTGCTCTGACCGCAACGAAGGCGAGGATCCAGATGGCGGACGTGCAAAGAACCCCCGGCGAACTGCAAGAACTGCTTCAGGAGCAACTCGGCTTCCTTCAACGCTCCGCTGACGCCTTCGACGGCGGCTTCGAGGGCGAGGCGAAGCGGTTGGCGACCACCGTTCGCGTTCTCTGCCACGACACCGGAGCATCCCGCTCGCTGCTCGGTCTTCTGGGGACCAAGGACACCCTTCGCTACGTCGACACGGCGTTGCCGTACGACCCGAACAACATGCTGGCGCACAGCGGCTTGGTGCATGTGGCACTGCGACCCGGCAAGTCCGAACCGAGACCGTTTCTCGACGGCGGACCGTTCGATCGCAGCGTGCTGTTCGCCCAATGGTGGGATGGGATCGCCTTCGTCGATGACCGTCGCACGGAACACAGCCGGAAGGATCTCGTACTCGCTCTCGCGAACAAGGATGGCGGGGCCCACGTCGATCCGGCCCTGAATGAGGAGTACGCACGGCTCACGCGGGAGAACGCTCTCGGCTTCTTCGACGTGTCGCCGCCCGGGGGGCCGGTGCCCGCAGCGAACCAGGTGCCCGCAGCGATGCGCCAGATCGCCCATGAGCTGCTGAAGACTCTGATTCCCGGGTACTCAAAGAAGCCGGTCACCAAGCCCGATGACCAGCTCTTCACGTTCGGCGCCAGCCAAGTGCTCGGGTCGGTGCTGCCGCCGATTCCGGCGTCGAACCCCATGAAGGTTCGCCCTCAGACGCCGCCCGGTCCACCCAAGGTCGGTCGCAACGACCCGTGCCCCTGCGGCAGTGGCGGTAAGTTCAAGAAGTGCTGCGGCAAGTGAACAGCGGATCACCATGCCGAAACTGAAGAGGAACGTCGCACCGCTCATGGGGCGAGGCGTTGGCTCGATTACGCTGGCGATCGAGCTATTCAATCGACCCTCCGACGTCGGGAGGCAGCACGCCGTCGTCATTCTGCTGCACCATGCCTTCGAGATGTTGTTGAAGGCGGCGATCCTTCAGAGCACCGGGACGATCAACAGGGAAGGTGACCCCTACACCTATGGCTTCGCTCGATGCCTGACCATCGCCACGGAGGAACTCGATCTTCTCGACAACGACGAACGAGCCACGTTGACGATCCTCGACAACCAGCGCGATGTCGCGACGCACTACTACGCCGAGGTCTCGGAGGACGTGCTGTACGTCCACGCCCAGTCGGCCGTCACGCTGTTCAACAAGTTGCTCCGGGTCGCGTTCAAGGAGTACCTCGCTGACTACATTCCGGGCCGGGTGTTGCCCGTCTCGGCGCACCCGCCGACCGACCTCACGCTGCTTCTCGATCGGGAGCTTCTCGAAGTTGACGAGATGCTCACCGGGAAGAAGCGGAGAGGCGCACAGGCGGCAGCGAAGCTCCGTTCCCTGCTTGCGTTCACCTCAGCGGTTCGCAACGACCGAGAACGGGTGAATGAGGGCGAAATCGATTCCGCCATCGCCCGACGGCGCAAGGGCCAGGAGTGGTCGGTCATCCTCCCCGAGGTTACCCAGTTGAAGCTGTCCTCCGATGGGAGTGGCGTCCCGATGGCGCTGCGAATCGTGAGGCAGGGTGCCGTGCCGGCGTTGCGTGTCGCTCAGCCCGGAGAGCCCTCCGACGGCATCGTCGTGCCGAGGGACGTGAACGTCTGGGACAAGTTCAACCTCAGTCGAGACAACCTCGCCGAGAAGATCGGCCTGACGGGCCCGAAGACCCACGCGTTGATCTACGAGCTGAATCTTCAGGCCGACGAAGGCTGCTTCAAGACGTGGAAGCACAAGAACACCCCGCACTCGGGGTACAGCAAGAAGGCGCTAGAGAAGCTGACGGCAGCGATGTCGACTGTCGACATGAAGGCCGTGTGGGACAAGCACAAGCACCGCTTAGGCGCCGGGAAACGGAAGAAGTAGCGGCTCGGGACCGCCGGGCCGAAGCCGGGATGGTCCTGATCTCCCTGGGCGGTCGCGATGAGCCGGAAACCGCTGTGATCGGCAGGCGTCGATAATGCTTTGATATTTCTGCACGGGTCGGAGGTTTCACCATGAATACCCGACCCGAACTGACTACCCGACCGACCCAGTACCACGCGAAGTGCATCGTCCCGGCCGACTGGGGGAAGAAGCTCTCGTACATCGCCGCCGATCTCGGTCTGCCCAAGCACGAACTGCTCCGGGAGGCGGTGCTGCTCCTGCTCCGCTACCACGGGCACGCGGAAGGGCTGCCCGAACCGACGCCGCCCGCGTCGGAGGTGACGCCGTGACCGCCGCCGAGAACGCGCTCACCGTCGTCATCTCGACCCGACGCCTCGACGACGACTCGCAAGTGTACGCCAAGGTCGTCGTGGTGCCGGCCATCAACCAGGCCCGCGTCCTCGACAGCCACTTCGCGGACAGCACCCACGCGAGGGTGCTCATCAGGGCGGTGAGGGCCCTCGTGCAGTTCAGCGGGCAGAGCCGGTACCGGTTGCGGGTCGTCATCCCTGACCGCGTCGTCGTCGGCTTGTTGAATGGCGACCCCGGCGGCGCGAATGGCATCGGTCGCCGGGTCGTCGCGATCCACCAGAAGGGCAAGGATGTCAGCGCCGATTGCACGTACGAATACGGCACCGTCGCAACGATGCTCGGGCAGGCGGCCGACCAGCTCGACGTCTGGTGAGGGGTGGTGAGGGGTGGTGAGGGGCGGTGAGGGGCGCCCGGCCTCGGGCATCGTCGAGAGGGCGATGTCCGGGTGTCCGGGTGTCCGAGGAGCTGTCGCGAAATGGCAGCCACGATCGGCTTCGTGCCGGTGTATCTCGGAGCCACCACGACACGCAGTACGCGAGCTTCGGCCATGACAACAGGGAGCTACATCGTCACAGACGAAGGCTCCCCAACTCTCCGATAGAGAGTTTTCGAGCCGAAATCGCACACTTTTGCAGGCTAGATGGCCAGCACATGCCCTATTTGTAGGTGATCCATGATCGACGACATCTGGTTCGCTGGCGTCGCACCCCTTGGCGTGGGCGATGACCCGCCGGGGTTCGTACCGGGCGTTGCCGTGCCCGGCAGGCCGAGGAAGCTCGTGGCCCGTCGTGCGCACGGGGCGATCATCATCGAGTTCACGCCGACGTCGAGGCTCGTCACGGTCCGGCTTAGCGTGCCCAAGTGGCTCTCGCAGAGCCGCCTCTGCAACTACCCTTTGGTGCCGATCCGTGGCGTCGAAGACCTCCGGGTTCGGGCCATTCAGAGCGAGCTGGCGCGTGCCTTCGGCCTGCGGCTGTCGGCGATCGGCACGGACTTCGACGACAACTTCCCGATCCGCCGCTGGGTGGTGACCCGCGTCTGCTTCGCCTGGGACATCCCGATCACCGATCCATGCTGCGTCATCAATGCGTGTGAATCCCTGCAGCGCCGGTGGCCCGGAACTCCAAAGCGGTACGGTCAACCCACGGAGACCCTCCAGTGGGGCGAGAAGACCAAGGCGCCGTTCCACACCGTCACGCTCTATGCCAAGGGCATCGAGCTAGCGAAGGAGGCCCGTCGACTTCGGGATCCAGCCGACCGGGAGACGGTGCGGAGGATCGCCGAAGGCGCTCTGGGAGTGGTGAGGTTCGAGGTGGGGTTCCATCGTGTCCGTCCGCTCCGAGAGTGGATGGACCTTCCGAGTGGTCAGCTCGTTACCCTGGCCTTCATGTGTGACCCCAGGGTCGGCCGATGGGCATTGACCCGAGAGGCTCAGCGGCTCAGGCTCGATGAAGAGTATGCGAGCGACGCCGCCGGTCCGCTTTCGGTACAGGTTCGCCACGTCGTCGGTGTAGTCACCGAGCGTCGCCGACGCCTCGAAGCGACGGGCAGCGAGCGCGTGGGCCGGCGAGCATCGATCACCAGCGGTCGAATGGAACAACTCATGGTCAGCTACTTCCTGCTGTCCGGGTACACGCCGGGCGAGGCGGCCTCGATCCTTGAAAGATCGGCCTCTGCTCTACGTGATCTTCAAAGTGACCTCCGGGAGATGGGGCTCCATCCCGACCGCAATCTCGGTGGCCTTGGGATCGCCGTCGCTCAGCTCCAGGCAGGGCTGGCACCGTACCTCCTCGCCGACATCCCGCCCAGGTTCGAGCCATGGGAGACCCGCCGCGACGAGGTGTACGCGGTCCCGCCGTGGGTCGAAGGGCAAGCACCCGATGGAGACGATGACGAGGACTACGAGGTGGACCCGATGTTTGTAGACCCGCCCGGCGTCGCCTGCGGCGGGATCGACGAACTGCATGAACGCCTCATGGTGGAGCCGGAAACCGAGACGGCATACAGCTCTGGCTTGTGAGCGCCAAATACATCGAAACTCGCGCGAAACTACTTTTGGACCTCAGTAGATAGGACATGAGCGTGCTCGTACGACTTCCCATCCTGCCCGAAGGCACCACGGTTCGTCGGCGTCCTGGCAGGCCCACGAAGGTTCACAAGGCTCCAGTCGTAGACGAGGCCGACTACACGGCCCTTGTAGACGAAGCCCGCAGGGCTCATGTCGAGGGCGACGGACTCGTGGCTCTTGGGGTCGACGCGCGTCCCGAGGACGTGCTGGAGGCCGTGATCACCCGGGTCGCCCAGGAGGTAGCCGGGCTGGCCTTCGATGCACAACGCGCCGAAGCTGAAGGCCGAGACGCCTCTCAAACCCGGGGTCGCCGCATCAAGGGCCTGATTCAGCTCGCCGGAATTCTGTTGGACCGTGAGCACGTTCACCGGGAACGCGGCGGGCTCACCGAGGAGGCCGTCGTTCCCATCAAGGACGCCTTCGTGGTCGAAGTGCGCGAGGCTGCCGAAGTGACGTTGCCGCCCGAGAAGCTCGACGTCTTCTTGGAGAGGCTGGACGCGAGGCTGGGGCCGTAGGCTGCCTTTTCGACCCCGGCCTCAGCGGCAACCATCACGACGCCTTGCGGGGCGGGAGGAGCCAGCGTCCATTTTGCTTGGTGGCCCCGAGGTCGCCGAGGTCACGGCGGATGGTCTTGTCGGTGACCTGCTGCCCCAGGTCACGCTCGACGTCGGCCTGCACATCCTTCGCAGTGACCTCCTGGCCGGCGTAGCGGGCGTAGTACGCCTCCCGTTGGCGTTTCTCGCCGCCCGGACAGTCGGACGCCCGGACACGACCGATCGCCATCTTCATGAAGTTGAGCTTGTAGCGGAAGAACTCCAAGGCGACCCCAGCATCCTCCGTCGTGGCGACCTTCCGGTCGTGTGCTCGGGCGGACGCCCGGACGAGGCGCGTCAGGCTGATGACCATTCGGCCCGCGATGGCAGACGCCTCCACGGGGTTCGTTTGCATGAACGTGTGGTTGGCCTGTTCGATCTCGCAATGCGCCTCACGCAGCGCCGCGGTTGCCCCGGAGTCGTCGATCTCCGGGTGCTCGTCCCGCAGCAAGGCCACGAGGAGGCGAGCACGACGCACCCACGGCTGACGCTCGAAGTCGCCCCCCGCCGTAAACTTGAACGTGCCGTACATCTCGGCTCCGACGCGCCACGAGCGGCCAACATCGAGGGGGATCTCGATCATGCAGTCGAGGCGCGAGATGATCGGCACCACCGTCAGGATCGGGGCCTCGCCGTGGCCACCGATGCCACCCAGTTGCCCGTGGCGGTTGGCGTCGATGACGAGGGCAGTGCGGGCAACGTGGGTGGTGCCACCGGCCACCGAGTCGCGGACGACGCCCTCCTCCATCAACTCCTGAAAGATGGGGGCGAGCTTCCCGACCTGGCTGCGGCTCCAGCCGTGAGCGTCCTGGACGACGAGGACGCCTTCCGACGCGAGGGGCAAGAGGCCCGGCGTCGATGCCCAGCCCTTGCCCGTCTGGTAGCTCGCCCCGACGAGCCCGGCCGGGCTCACCTTGGTCGCCGACGCCTCCCGAGCGACCGGGTTCAAGGCTCGCGCAGCCAGGCTCACCAGCTTCTTCCCCTGCCCCGGGGGGCCCACGAGTTCGAGGTGCAGTCGGCCGGGCGAAGTCCCGACGAAGCCCGACGACACGGCTTGGAGCACGACGAACCGGAGCGCCGCATAGATCTCGGGGATCTCCGTCCGGCCGACGACACCGAGCCCCTCGATGACCGTCTCGGTCAAGTGCGTGAACGGGCTCACGCCGTCAGCGCGAAGTTCGTCGAGAAGCTGGCGGGTCTCCTCGCGCTCGACCGGAGTTGCCCCGAGCAAGTCGAGCGTGGAGGTGGTCGACTGAAGGTCGATGACGTGCAGGGCGTACTGCCCGACATTGCCGAGGTTCACCGCGGCGTGTCCCACCGACATGCGAGCCGGAACCGACACGACGAGGCCCGTGATGCGAACGAGCCCGCCCTCGCGCCGGGCCTCCTGGAGCTTCTGTACGACGGTAGAGCCGATGGCGGGAAGTAGGTCCATGAGTTCGCCGTCAAGCCCCGTTACCCGCCCGCAGATGGTGTCCTCGCGGGTCATCTTGTCCCCCTCGCCCGGGATGTACCCGACCTTCGGCTCATCGAGATGGGTTACGTGGGCCAAGAGGTAGACGGCCCGGTAGAGCGCATCCCGGCGCTTCGCGGTCGTGACCGAGATTGTGGGGGCGTCGGCCCACGAGATTTGCTGCTCCTCGATCTGCATCGACTCCAGGACGGAGCGGACTGCCGAAGAGATGTCATCCGCAGTGGCTTTGCCACGCAGCTTTTCACGGGTGTAGGCGAACATCGCGGCGAAGAGCGAGCGGAGGAGGTCGTTGGTTTCCATGTGGTGGATCCGTGGGCCGCCAGGGACGTCGACGTCCGTTTCGGCCACATCGAGGTGGTCGTAGGTGTAATCGGAGATTTGGTGCTCTGGGCTTAGGGCCGCAGTTCCCTCTCCTGATCTCCGAGTACACCGACTAGCCAGCACCCCGAACGGTTTCTGCGGGCCCGACCTCGAAAAGTTTCTCCTGCCTCGGATCGAGGCCGCTCCCGACGCTAGTGGGGCATGAACATCACGACGATTGCGCCGGAGGCGGCGGCGCTTCTTGCCCGTGCAACTGGATACGACCTCGCGCTGCTCGTGTACGCGGCTTTCGAGGGGGATGACCTCACGGTCGACGTCCAGGTCGCCCGCCGGCTCGACGGCAGCTATCTCCTGAGCGTGCTGGTCCACGCGGAGGAGCGCATCGAGCGCGACGTCGAGTTCCTGCTCGGCAAACTCAACTCGATGGACCCCGGGGTCCAGGCGGCCGTCCTCTCCGTGTGGGCCTCGACGATCCAGGCCGTGGCGGCTCGCTCGCAGGCCCGAGTGGCGGCGGCGATGGCGGCCGGCCGGACGTGAACCGCCTCACGACGAACGCGAGGGTCGCACGATCCCAAGCACGCTCGGGCCCGAGTTGCGACATCTGTATGAAGCTCGCAACTCGGGCAACCCTTCGATCGTCTAAGTGCCCGATCCCCTGTGGACCGGGCTCGCCGGTCGCGTCGTCCGAGTTGCCGCTTTCGTAATCACCATCCGAGATCATCCGTGGCTCGCGCGACATCGTCGGAGGTGACGTGCGCGTAGACCGTGGTCGTCTGGACGTTCGCGTGGCGGCACGCCCTCTGAACGAGCCGAAGATTGCCGGTGGATCGCAGCAGCCTGGTCGCGAACGTGTGCCTCAAGGCGTGGAAGTTCATCACGCGGTCGAGCCCGGCCCGTCGCTGCCAAAGGTTGAACAGTTGCTCAGCGGATCGTCGCGAGAGACGGGAACCTCGAACGGCACCTCCACGTCCACCCCCTCGTCCAACGAAGAGCGGAGAGTCGTCGTCGAGGGACTCCGTGTGCCGCTCCTTCCATGTGAGGAAGGCGACCAACTTCCGGCGCGTCTTCTCGGGAATGACGATCTCCCCCTCGACTTTGCCTTTGGTGGTCTCCGGTCGCAGCGTGACCACGGTCCGCACGCCTTTGCCGTTGCGAACGTCGCCGACGTTCAGGGCCATCAGCTCGGAGACGCGGAGCCCGGTCGTGACGGCGAGGAGGAGCACCAGGTGATCGCGAAGATCGCGCTCCGCTCGTGACGTCGCGATCAGCACGCGCCGAACGTCTTCGTCCGTCAGCGCCTTCGGGGTTCCGGGGGATCGGGGGGAACGGGTCACCCACGCACTAGGCGCAGCGGGCAGGCGATCAAAACTGACGGCACATTTCTCTGGCGACCCAGAGAAAGCGAGGATCTGGTCGCCCGGGTTGCAGTGGTCCTCGATCGTCCGGGTGCTCAGTCGTTGTGCGGGGAGGTGGGCAAAATCGACATCGCGACCTTCAAATCGTCGCGGGTCGCTGCGTGCCGCCGGTGTTCTTAACCAGGGAACGCGATGAGCGTGCAGGCGACAGCGGGAAGTCGCCGACCCCGAAGAGCGAATGAGACGACAATGACCCGCAAGGCCAACAAGGCGCCGTCGAAGAACGTGCCTGCCACGGCGACGATCGAGCTGACGGCGATCGTGACGAGCTACTCCGCCATCTACCTCGGAGACTTCGCAGCCGCGATCCCCAAGATCGACGATGAGGCCGACCTGAGCCGAGTAATGAGCATGTACGAAGGACGTCTCTGGTGGGTCGGCGGCCGCGACATCAACGCGATCTTCGTCTGTCCGTAGATAGTCTCGTCCGGGACTCGCGCTCCGGTGTACTTCGGGATCACGGACGACGAGATGAGCCACTGACCTCCCCACGAGGGGACGTACCAGGGCTCGGGAACACCTCCGACGTCGTGCAGATGGTCTGCACGCGAGAGCTGTGCTTCGTCCGCAGATCGCGGGAAGGTCATGAGCATCCGGCTCTGGGAAGTCGCCTGTCACGAAGCTGCACATTCGGTCGTCCACCTCCTGCTGGGAGGGTGGGTTCACGCCGTCACGATCAAACCGGAGAAGGAAGGGGTCGCAGGCCAGTGCATCCTGACCGACCAGCTCGACGCCTCGGATTCGTGGGTTGCCCTCCACAGCGTGCTCGCCGGCCCCCTAGCGGACTTGATCCAGGGGTGTCGTCCCGACTTCGGCGGCGAGCCCGGCACCGACATGGTGGTGCTATCCGACCTCTACCGGTTCCTTGGGGTTGGCGAGGCCGGGCCTCTCCAGGCGATCATCGATCGGGTGGGCGCAATGCTCGTAGGCCACTGGTCCCTCGTCGAGCTGGTCGCGCGTGCCCTCATGGAGTTCGGGACGTTGCCCGGACTCGCCGTCGCTTGGCTCGTCGTGGAATGGCAACGTGGGCGTCGAGTCCTCGATGACCGATCCGTCGCTCATCTTGCTCGGATCGCACGTCGGTTCCGCGACGACCGGCGGCTCGGAGTGGAATGGTGCGCCTTCCACGGGTCTGACGGTTGGCGTGCTGATGGTCGCTACACCTCGCTGAAATACCGTCCGGCCGGGGAGTGATCGCTGGCGAGGAAGTTCGGTGCCAGCGGCGTGGCATGGCGACGGATGATCGGGATCCGGGGCCAGGGACGCGAGCGGGCGAGCGGGCATTGAGGATCCACTTGTGCGCCCGGATGGGCATGAGGCGCACTCGACCATTCAGAGGCCCTATGAAGGCCGCGACCACTGCTCTCCCCCAGGATCTTCACGATCAACTCCGTTGGCTCGCGATGGATGTAGGGACGACGGTCGGCGGCCTTCTCCGCTACGGCGCCATGCAGGTTCTTCAGGGTTGCGGAGAGAGGTTGCCGGAATCGGTCGCCCACCTCCAGAGGGTGCCTTTCGGCGGGGAGGTTCCCTCGCTGAGGAACCAGACCGAGCAGGAGCCGATCGCCGTCCTCTTCGACGAAGCCGTCGCCGCGACGCTCCAGCGCATCGCCGAGAAGCGGCACGTCGGGGTGGATCAACTCGTTCACGATCTGGTCCGCGACAACCTCCACACCGTGCCGCCCGGATCGTTCCTGAACTAGCAATCGGCGTGCGTTTCGGCCTCTACGATCAGACGCGCTCGTCCTCGATGGCCTTCGCGAACCCTCGAAGGAAGGTCTCCTTCCGGCGCTCCGGGACGAGCGCCATGCAGCGGGGGAGGGTCTGCTTGAGCCAGTTCCACATCTCGTCCGGCCAGTCGTCGTCGCGGCGCCGACCCGCGAGGTCGTGCAACCGCTGGACGACCTCCTCGTTGACGTCCCCGTCGATGAGTCGTTCGACGTGTATCGCGAGGTGGTAGCCCGCCTCCACGTAGCCCGTGCGGCTCGTCTGGGCCTGGGAGACGTGGGCCCGGAAGAAGGTCGGGCAGGCCCCCGAGGTCATGCCCGGCACGGAGTTGTTCGTCTTGGTGTCCTGGTTCGATTGGATCTGCATCTGCGCCTCCTCGGCGTGGGAGGCACAAGACCTTCTCGGCTCCCGCTGGTGGGTACACCGAGGACGCAGACTTCAACGCGCAAATCGATCTTGCTGCGTTCTACGACCTCGTGACGGAGATCGTCGCGTCTGGTCGGGTCGTGCCGGTGTATCCCCTGAAGCACCCAAATGGAGGTGCAGGCAGACCGGGTGGCCTACAACTCGGAGATCAGATCACATCGTCATTAAAGCGCCGAACACCCCGACCTCCGCCAAGAAGAAGCTCGTCATCGTGCCAAGCACGGCGACCCTTCTGAAGAAGTCGCCTGGGTTCACGAAGAATGGGCTCTCGGACTACAAGATCGACCTGCTCGCCCTCTGCGAGTTTGGATGTCGGTACTGCTCCTCGAACACGGGCAACTACCTGCGGATCAACCGTGGCCGCTTCGCCGCAATGACCGAGGAGCAGCTCGGGGAGCGTCTGCTCCCGGCCGACGAGCCGGCCCTCACCTTCGTCTACGCCAACGTCGTCGAACAGCTCGCCGGTGAACTGCACGGCAAGC
>CAIXWQ010000076.1 GCA_903923175.1 uncultured delta proteobacterium
CCGCGGCGGCGCCGGCGCTGCCCCTCGACGTCGTAGTCGTGCGAGTGCTCGAAGCGCGCGTCGGGCGCGTAGCGGATCTCGAAGCCGAGCGCGCCGATGCGCCGCGTCCAGTCGACGTCCTCGGAGAAGCGCAGCGCCTCGTCGAACGGCAGGCACGCCCACGCGTCGCGCCGGATGGCCGAGGCCGCCATCGAGAAGAAGCGCCCCTCGCGCAGGCGCGGCGGCGCGTCACCGAACGCGTGCCGGTGGTCGAGGCGCGTCGTCGCGCAGGCGTCGGCGCGCGGCAGCTGTCGTCCGTAGACCGCCGAAAGGCGCGGCTCGTCGCGCAGCGGCGTGACCAGCCGCGCGAGGGCGTCGTCGTCGCAGGGCACCGCGTCGGCGTTCACGAACGCGACGATCGGCGAGCGCGTGCGGCTCATCGCGAGGTTCAGCACGCGGCCGGGGACGTACGCGGCGGGATCGACGTCGAGGATCTCGACGCCGGCCGCGACCGCCGCCTCGCGCGACCCGTCGGTCGAGCCGCAGTCGAGGAACAGCACGCGGGCGCGCGGCGCGCGCTGCCGGGCGAGCGCTTCGAGCGTCCGCGCGGCGTGCGGCATCTCGTTGCGGCAACGGACGACGACGTCGATCGGCGCGGGCTCGACGGGCTCGGGAGACACGGCGGGGTCGTTCGACATGCCTCCCCATCTGCAAGCGCGGTGCACGCGACGGCCGAGGCGCGCGCCGCCCGTGCCGAACGCGACGCGCGCGCGCGGCCGCTCGCTGCTCGCGCCGAGACGGCCGCGTCCCGATTTCGGATCGCCGAGACGCCGCCGACGGGCGCACGCACGCGCCGGGATCAGGATCTTCCGAGCGGCGCGCCGATTGCTGGGATCGGCGGCCGATGTCGTCGCTCCGCCGCTCGAGAGTCACGCCCAGGCGCCGCGCGAGCGTGATCGCGTGGCTCACCCTCGCGTCGCTGCTCGGCGTCGGGGTCGGCGCCGCCGCGCGTCCGGCGCTCGCCGAGCCCTCGGACGACGGGCCGTGCACGGCCAAGGCGCACGGCCCGCGGCCGCTGCACGACGAGCTGCTGCGCTCGCAGCGAGGCGCGTTCGCCAAGGCCACCTGGCGCCGCGTGCGCCGCCTGGCGTAGCGCGCGCACCCGCACGCTCCGCTAGATCGGCATCCCGATCGAGCGATAGAGATCCACGTAGGCGAGCGCGCGGTGATCCCACGAGTGGTTCGCGCTCATCGCGTTGCGCCGGAGCGTGCCTAGCGCGCCCGCGTCGCGCGCGATCGCGCGCCCCCACTCCAGCGCCTTCAAGAGCGCGCCCGCGTCGTCCTCGCCGCCGTCGTAGAGGATGCCGGTCGCGCCGCCGACGTCGTGCTGGTTGTGCAGCCGGTGGACGGTGTCGACGAGCCCGCCGGTCGCGCGCGCGACGGGGATCGAGCCGTAGCGCATGGCGTAGAGCTGCGCGAGCCCGCAGGGCTCGAAGCGCGAGGGCATCGCGAAGAGATCCGAGGCGCCGTAGATGCGGCGCGCGAGCCCGTCGTCGAACGCGCGCCGGAACGCGATGCGCCCGGGGTGCGCGAGCCCGAGGTAGTGCAGGCGCTCCTCGAGGTGCGTGTCCCCCTCGCCGAGCGCGACGATCTGCCCGCCGCCGCGGACGTAGGCGTCGGCGACGTCGGCGATCAGGTCGATCCCCTTCTGGTGGGTGAAGCGCGACACCACGCCGAGGATCGGCGGATCCTCGCGCCCGCCGTGCGCGAGCCCGAGCTCCCAGCGCAGCGCCGCGCGGCCGAGCTCGCGGGCCTCCGGATCGTCGGCCGAGAAGTGCACCGGCAGCTTCGGATCGGTCGCCGGGTCCCACGACTTGGTGTCGATGCCGTTCGCGATGCCGGAGAGCTTGAACGCGATGTGCCGCAGCAGGCCGTCGAGCCCCTGGCCGTACTCGCTCGACTGGATCTCGCACGCGTAGTTCGGCGAGACGGTGGTCACGCGATCGGCGATCAGCAGCGCGCCCTTCATCAGGTTGAGCGCGCCGTAGCTCTCGAACGCCTGGTGGTAGTCGCTCCAGCCGATGTCGAGGAACGGCGACGTCGAGGCCGGCAGCTCTCCCTGATAGGCGAGGTTGTGGATGGTGTAGACCGTCGGCACCCCGCGGATGGCCGAGGCGACGCTGCGCGCGTAGTGCATCGCGAGCGCGGCGTGCCAGTCGTGGGCGTGCAGCACGCCGATCGGCCCGAGCCCCTTGGAGCGGGCCAGCACCGAGGCGATCGCGATCGAGGCCTTGCAGAGGATGGCGAAGCGGAAGGCGTCGTCGCCGTAGCCGTACAGCTCGCCGCGCGAGAGGTGGATGGCCTCGACGAAGTACGTGGTGGCGGTGCCACCGTGCGTCTTGGCTTCGAGCACGCGCGCGCGCACGTTCTGCCCGCCGACCGCGAGGTCGAGCGGCAGGGGCCAAGGGTGCAGCGCGCCGAGCCCGCCGACGGAGGCGAACTTCGACACGCCGTAGCGCGGCGTGACGATGCGCACGTCGACCCCCGCGCGATCGAGCGCGGGCGGGAGGCCGCTGAGCACGTCGCCGAGGCCGCCGGCTTTGTGGAAGGGGGCGACTTCGGACGCGACGTGGAGCGCAATCGGCTTCATCCGCTGGGTGTCGACCCTTAGCACGGCTGGAGAGGCCCCGAACCGGCCAACGACGCCCGATCCGGCTCGACGCGCACGGCGCGCGTCGAGCCCCTCGGCGCGAAGGCAGAGCCACCCGCCCCCCTCGCCGCGCGGGCACGATTTCGCTACGTCCGGCGGGTGAGCGAGGCTGCCCCGCGCGACTGGACCATCCGCGACATCGTCGGTTGGATGACCGACGATCTGCGCAAGCGCGGGGTCGAGAGCGCCCGCCTCGACGCCGAGCTGGTCGTGGCCCAGGCCATCGCGCTCGATCGCATCCAGATCATCATCCAGTCCGAGCGGCTCCTCTCGGCGGGCGAGCTCGACGCGATCCGCACGCTCTTCAAGCGCCGCCGCACGCTCGAGCCGGTGGCCTACCTGCGCGGCTACCGCGAGTTCTACGGCCGCCCCTTCAAGGTCGATCGACGCGTGCTCGTGCCGCGCCCCGACACCGAGATCCTCGTGCAGGTCGCGCTCGAGCGGCTGCAGGGTCGCGAGCTCTACGCGCGCGTGGCCGATCTCTGCACCGGCAGCGGCTGCGTGGGGATCACGCTCAAGCTCGAGCTTCCGACCACCACGCTCGACGCCACGGACGTCTCCGCCGGCGCCCTCGCGGTGGCGCGCGACAACGCGCAGCGCCTCGGCGCGGTGTTCACCTGCTCGTTCCGGCAGGGCGATCTCTTCGCGCCGCTGCGCGATCGCACGGGGGCGCCCGCGCACCCCTACGAGCTGGTGGTGAGCAACCCGCCCTACGTGCCCCACGACGAGATCGCCACGCTCCAGGCCGACGTGCGCGATCACGAGCCGCACCTCGCCCTCGACGGCGGCGCCGACGGCCTCGATCTCGTGCGCCGGATCGTCGACGAGGCCCCCGCGTTCCTCTCGCCCGGGGGCGCGCTGGCGCTGGAGATCGGCGCGGGGCAGGCCGACGCGGTCGCTCCGCTCTTGGAGGCGCGCGGCTTTCGCGACGTGCGCCGCACCAAGGACTACGGCGGACACGAGCGCGTCGTGAGCGGCGTGTTCGGCTAGCCTGGAGCGGCCATGCAGTTCGACCCCTACGCGGCCCCGCAGGCCTCGCCCCAGGGCCCCCCCCCGCCAGGCGGCCCGGGCGACTCGATCGGCCCTCAGCCGTGGGAGCCGAGCGAGGTCATCCGCGACGCGTGGCAGCGCATGAAGCCGCACTCCGGCATCGTGATCGGCGCGGCGTTCTTCGGGAACCTGCTCGGGAGCATCCCGAGCAACGTCTTCACGATGCTGGTGGCGCTGCACGTGATCACGCCGCACGACGCCGCCTACTGGCCCGTCTACGCCACATGCACCGGCGCCAACTGGCTGCTCGCGACCTTCTTCGCCGTCGGGCTCAACCGCATCTACCTCGACGCCGCGCGCGGCCGCGAGCCGAAGTTCGGCGATCTGTTCTCGGGCGCCGATCGCTTCTGGCCGTTCCTCGGCTGCGCCTTGCTCACCGCGCTCGCCGTCTCCGGCGGCACGATGCTGCTGATCGTCCCCGGCGTGATCTTCGCGCTCGGCTTCGCGCTGGCGCCGATGTTCGTGGTCGACGAGGGGCTCGGCCCGGTCGACGCCCTCGCCGCCAGCTGGAACGTCACCAAGGACCAGCGCGGGAAGATGTTCGTCTTCTTCCTGCTCGGCTTCCTGATGGTCCTCGCCGGCCTGCTCGCGTGCTGCGTCGGCGTGATGCTCGCGGTGCCGGTGTTCATGACCTCGCTGGCGTTGATCTACGTGCGCGTCACGGGCCGCTTCGGCGAGGGGGGCGGACCGACCGCGCCGCCGCCCCAGGGCTACGGACCGCCGCCGGGCTGGGGCGCGCCGCCAGGCTACGGGCCGCCGCCGGGCTACGGGCCGCCGCCAGGCTACGGGCCGCCGCCGGGCTACGGGCCGCCGCCGGGCTACGGGCCGCCCCGGTAGCTGCTACGAAGGGCGCGTGGATTTCGACGCGCACGTCTTCGACCTCGACGGCACCCTCATCGACACCATGCCCGCGCACCACCGCGCGTGGCAGCGCGCCCTCGGGCCGCGCGGGGCGCAGTTCCCGGCCGCGCGCTTCTATGCGCTCGCCGGGGTCCCCGCGAGCGAGATCGTGGTCATCCTGGCCGCCGAGCAGGGGCTCGCGCTCGACGCCGACGAGATCGTCGCCGCGCGCGATCGCTACTTCCACGACGAGGAGGAGGCGGCCGCCCGGCCGATCGAGGCGGTGGTGGCGATCGCGCGCGCGCACCGCGGCAAGCGCCCCATCGCGGTGGCGAGCGGCGGCCGGCGACACGCCGTGATGCGCACGCTGAAGCGCCACGCGATGGACGACTGGTTCGACGCGGTGGTCACCGCCGACGACGTCACGCGCCACAAGCCGCACCCCGACATCTTCCTGGAGGCCGCGCGGCAGCTCGGCGTCGCGCCGACCCGCTGCTGCGCCTACGAGGACGGCGATCTCGGGCTGCAGGCCGCGCGCGCGGCCGGAATGTTCGCGATCGACGTGCGCGAGATGCGCTGTGCGGGTCGACGGGCGCCGCGGCCGCCGCGGTCGTACGCTCGGCGCCATGCGCCCGCTCGCCATGCGCGTCTCCGCCCTCGTGCTCGTCGCCGCTCCCCTCGCCCTCGGCTCCGCGCTCGCCCTCGCGTCGGTCGCCGGCTGCTCGTCGTCGTCGCACCCGGGCGTGGCGCTCGAGCCGCCGGTCGACACGGGCGTCGCGAGCGACGACTCCGGGCCCGGCGATCCGCCGATCGATCCGCGCTTCGCGGCGTTCGCCGCCGCGTTCGACGCCGAGCGGGCCGCGCTCGGAGCGCCGGGCGCCGCGGTCGCGATCCTCGAGCACGGGCAGGTGACCTTCTCGCACGGCTTCGGCCAGAAGGGCCCGAGCAGCGCCGCGCCGGTGCACGCGACCACGCTCTTCCGCATCGGATCGATGACCAAGTCGCTGACCACCGCGGCGCTGCTGCAGCAGGTGCAGGCCGGCAAGCTCGACCTCGCCGATCCGGTGACCAAGCTCGCGCCGTCGCTCGCGGTGAACGGCACCGAGCTCGCGACGCTCACGGTGAAGCAGCTGCTCACCCACGACTCCGGGCTGCGCGACTACCTCGTGGTCGACGCGCCGGCCGCGGAGCAGGTCGACGCGGCCCTCGCGAGCTTCCTCACGGGGAGCGGCTTCCGGAGCGTCGAGTACTTCATGGATCCGCCTGGGAGCATGTGGAACTACGCGAACCCGAACTTCTACGTCGCGGGGCTCCTCGCCGAGCGCGCGAGCGGCACGAGCTACCGCGCGCTGCTCGCGACCGGGCTCTTCGCGCCGCTCGGCATGAGCCGCACGTTCTTCCTCCCCGCGGAGGTGCTCGCCGACGGCGACTACGCGAACGGCAAGTCGACCGACGCGAGCGGCAAGCCGTGGGACGTCGCGCCCGACGCCTACGAGAACGCGTGGGGGCGCCCCGCCGGCTACGCGTTCTCGAGCGTGCTCGACTACGCGAAGTTCGTGCAGCTGCTGCAGAACGGCGACGACGCCGTGCTCTCGGCCGCCCAGCGGGGCGCGATGCAGGCGCCGCAGATCGACACGCTCTCGTACGGGCACCTCGAGCACTACGGCTACGGCCTCTTCGTCTACGACGGCTTCCACGTCGGCGCGCACGACTGGCGCGCGACCAAGCTCGTGAGCCACGGCGGCGACATCCCCGGCTTCGCCGCCGACTTCTGGCTGCTCCCCTCCACGGGCTTCGCGGTGGTCGCCTTCGCCGACGCCGACGGCGCGCACTTCTCGTCCTCGATCGCCGCCGCGCTCAAGAGCTTCGGCGGGCTGCCCGCCGCGTCGACCGAGCCCGATCTCACCGTCGATCCGGCCACGTTCGACGCCTTCGTCGGCGACTACCTCGACATCTTCAACGTCGGCGCCGTGCACGTCGCAAAGCTCGCGAGCGGCCTCACGATCTCGATCCCGGACCTCGACGCCGCGAAGATCCCGTACGACGCGGCGCTGGTCGCGAGCACGCCGAACAACTTCGTCATGAGCATCCAGGGGACCAAGCTGCTCCTGACCTTCGTTCCCGACGCCACGAGCCCCTCGGCGTACCTGCGCACGCGCGTGTTCGTCGCGTCGCGCGCGGCGGCGACGGCGGCGGCGACGCCCAGCGCGGTGCACTTCGACGCGGGCGCGTTCACCCGCGCGGTGCGGCGCGCGGGCCCGCTCCCCTCGCCGCTCCGCTGGCGCGCGCAGCCCTGAAGAGACTCCGAGGCAATCTCGCCGGTGGGATGGGGCCGCGACGAATCGCATTCGGCGGGGCGGGGCGGGGCCGACCGCCCCGATGGGAGGTGAAGAGCCTGTGAGGCATTGCCTCAGAGGCTCCGATCCGAGCTCACTCCTCGTAGCGGTCGTGGTGGCGAAGCCACGCCTGCGGGCCGTCGGGCTCGTCGCGCCGCTTGGGCACGAGGTCGAGGTCGTTGTACGCGGTGTTCACCAGATCGATGCCCCGCGCGTAGGCCGAGTAGGTGTGGAAGATCGCGCCGCCCGCGTCCTTGCGGAACACGCTCACCCCCTCGCGATCGCGCGCCTTCATCGCGCTGGTCGCGTAGTTGTAGAAGACCGCGTCGCGCTCGACGTCCTCGGCGCGGAACGACGCCTGGTAGTCGTAGTTGAAGTCGCCCTCGCCCGACGACACCCACTTGAAGCGCCAGCCCA
This sequence comes from uncultured delta proteobacterium, assembly GCA_903923175.1. Lineage (GTDB taxonomy): Bacteria > Myxococcota_A > Polyangia > Polyangiales > JADJMO01 > CAIXWQ01. The sequence goes on from CAIXWQ010000076.1 coordinate 7,333, forward strand.
TGCGCCGCTTGAACGCCTCGAGCTTCGCGAGCGGCGCGCGCGAGACCGCGAGCATCGTCACGTCGCGGTGGTTCAGGTGCACGATGATCGGATCGAAGTTGTCGGCCCAGAACGAGCAGTGCTTGCACCCCACCTCGGCGGTCGGGTTGAACATGAAGTGGTAGACGACGAGCTGGCTGCGCCCCTCGAACAGGTCGGCGAGCGTCTCTCGACCGTTCGGCCCTTCGAAGGCGTACGCCTTCTCCACGCGCTCCCACGGGAGCGCGCGGCGCTGCCGGCTCAGCTCGTCGCGCAGCTTGGTGAACTCCTTCTCCTTCTTCAGCAGCGCGGTGCGCGCGGCGAGCCACGCGTCGCGATCGACCACCGGATGATTCGCGAGCGCGTCGCCGTCGAGGGTGTCGTGGGACATGGACTCAGAATAGGGCGCCCGGTCGTCGGGCGCGCGAAGGCGGCCGCGCTCGCACGACGCGAGCGATCCGGCGGAGCGCCGCGATGCGCTCGACGCCACCCGCGGCGCCGAGGTCGACGTCCTGGTCAGCTGCAAGACCCTCGTGCGGTGAGCGCGCGGGGGTATCTTCGTCGCATGCCGCGCCACCGATCACGTCACGTCGCACGCGTCGGCTCGCTCGGCCTCGCGCTCACGCTCACGCTCGCGAGCGCGCCGCGTCCGGCCCACGCGCGCGTCTCCGACTCGTTCCCCGAGGCCTGGTATCTGCCGATCGGCTTCAACGCCGGCGCGGTCGCGCGGCACGGCGGCAGCGGCGCGGTGCTCGGGGCGGAGGCGAGCGTCGTCGCCTGGCCGATCGCGGACGAGTACTTCGCCGGCGGCTACGTCGACGCGCTCTACGACCACGGCAACCGCCGCACGCGGCTGAGCCTCGGCCCCGAGCTCGGCTTCCGGCTCTTCGGCGTCGACGCCGGCGCGGCGCTGCAGCTCGGCGACGGGCGCACGGATCTCGGCTGGTACGCGCGGGGCTTCTTCACGCTCGGCTACGTCTCGATCTACGCGCGCACGGGCTCGTTCCCGGGAGCGCCCGATCCGCGCGCGTTCCTCGAGGGGGGCGTGCTCTTGAAGGTGCCGATCCAGCTCGCGTCCACGCCGCCGCCGCCCGACTCGTCGGTCCGGCCGCCACCGCCACCGCCGCCGCCGCCGCCGCCGCCGGCGCCGCCACCGCCACCGCCGCCG
>CAIXWQ010000077.1 GCA_903923175.1 uncultured delta proteobacterium
CGTAGATCGTCTCCGTGATGCGCGTGTCGGAGTGCCGCATGAACTTCGAGACCAGCTCGATCGGCACCGAGAGATCGACCATCCACTGCCCGCCCGAGCGCCGCAGGTCGTGCGACGAGACGGGCTTGATCCCCTCGGCGACGCACGCCTCCTTCAGCTCCTTGAACATGCGGTGGAGGTTGCCGAAGAGCCTCGCGCCGTCGCCCTTCGCGTGCCGGGCGGCGTAGCCGAGGAGGAGCTTCTGCTCGTCGGTCACCGTCGGCACGGTGTCGTGGCGGTGGGCATTCTTGGTGCCGCGAACGAGCACGTTGTCGCAGGTCTGAAGGTCGTCGGGGATGTCGATGCGGCGGGCGTTCTGGAGGCCGCTCAGCTCGGCTCCGGTGGCGAGCGAGAATGCGGTTGCCGCCGCCGTGTCGGGGGTCAGATGCGGGAACAGGCGCAACGCTTGGGCTCGCGTGATCGTGTCCTGCTTCGGCGTCGGGGCCGGCGTGAAGCCCTCCGGCAGGATCATGTCGAGGTCGCCCGACCAGACCCCGCGTGACTTCGCCAAGGCCAGCGCCGTCCGGAGCACGCCCAGCTCGCGCTTGATGGTCCGGTCGTTGGGGGGCTTCCCCCGCGTCGCCATCTGCCGTCGGCGATCGATGTACGACCACGAGATCGAAGAGTCGCGGATGGAGGTGATCGCTAGGTCGTGCCCGAGGACGGTGACGAGAGGCTTCACCTTGTCTTCGAGGAACTCGACGTTGCGCTCGGTCGTCTGCGCTCGGCGGTCTTCGAGGAGAGCCTGCAGGCAGTCGTTCAGGGTTTGGGCTTGCTGAGCGTGGGGATCAGCGGCCGAACGCTCCCATTCGGCGAGCCTGGTCCGAGCCGCCGCCTTGTCGGTTGCGCCGGTGGACTCCCGACGGAGGGTACCGTCGTGGTCGTAGAACCAGCACCACCAGACGCGCCCCCGCTTGTAGAGGTGGCCGGTCGCTGACTGTGGCCCTCGCTTGCCCATCGTTTTCGCTTTCCGCTGATCAGGTTGGTCCGCGCCCACTCCTCCCAGACATCGACAGGCACCCGCAGCAGCTCGCCCGTGCCGATGCGCCTTCCTGCAGCGGCCCGCAGGTACTCGTTCGCCTTGGACTTCGAGACCTGTACGAGTCGACGCACGTCGTCGGAGGTGACCCACGCCGACATGCCGGCTGGCGTCGTCTTGCCGTTCTGGTTCGCCGCCGCGCGGCCGACCGCCGCTGCAGCGTTGAGCAGATCGATCGCGGTTCTGATCCCCACTGCATCTGCAGCGGGAAGCTCGCGGTCGTCCGACGTCGAGCTGCCGTCGTTCACAACGCGCACGCTCGGTCCGCGGTGGCTTGCCCGAAGCACTGGAACGCCGGCCGGCGCGGCTTCCGCGTAGTAGCGGACCCAGACCTGCTGGCCGCGAACGCCGCCATCCCCGACCAGCGCCCACAGCCAGTGCGGGTTCGTGTCGGCCTCGGTGTCGCGCCGGACGTCGTGGTCGTCGTCGAGGGAGATCACCTCGATGCCGGCGGGCGGCTTCGACGGGGCAGAGCGGAGGCCGGTCATGGCCGACCTACAAGCGTCAGGGTTATCGGATCAACCGAGGTGCCTGCGATCTTGCGCGACACGCAGGTCTTCGAAGTTCGAAGCGCGGCGGGGGTGCGACCGGGATCCACCTAACCCTTTACACCGACCGGGAAGCTCATCCATGAAAATGGCCCACAAACATCGTGGATTCTCAGTCAACTTCGTTCCGGTGGGTCACGCAGCGCCGGCTCAGATCCCGTTCCCGAGATCGGGGAGAAGATCGCTTCCCGGGAGAGTTTGGATCCGAGGTTGATCGGGAGCCGGTGCCGTTTGTAGAGGCTGCATGGCTAAGCCCACCCCCACGCCCGCGCCCTCCACGATCATCGCCACCACCTCGGCCGCGCCGAAGACCGCGACGCCGGATCCGGTCGATCCGATCGATGCCGCCGTCCCCGCCGTCGAGCCCCAGGCCGAGGTCGCCCCCGACGTCTCGAAGCCCGCCGCCGTCGCGGCGAAGGCAGCCAAGGACGCGAAGTCGCCCGTCTCGATCGTCCTGACCGAGGGCCTCCAGAAGAAGCTCCGGCTCGTCTGCCACATCGAGGGCGTGACGATCTCCAAGTTCGTGGAGGAGGCGATCAAGGTCGCCCTCGCAGGACGCGTGAAGGCGGCGATCGCGTCGCTTGCCGACGAGCTGGAGTGATCGGCGCGCGTCATGCCGACCGTCATCTTCAACGTGACCTTCGAGCTACCGAACCCCCGCGACCTCGATCCCGAGCCCCTCGCCGTGCCCGCGGCCGGCTACGCACACCTCGACGATGAGGCAGGGAATCCCGGCGGGATCATGCGGATTGAGATCAATCCCGCGGACATCCGGCAACTCGGATCCTTCGAAGTCGGCGACGAGGTCTTCGTGGAGGGCGACGCCGACGACGTGCTCGATGACGACGAGCCCGAGGCCACTCGTATCTGGTGGCGAGGCTCGGTCATCGAGCCGGCGGGGTGAGCAGGCTGCGTTGGGATCTCCCCGCCGCCGACCTTGATCGAGCCGCCGCCGACCTCCGGCGCTTGTTCGGCCCGCACCTCGATCCGATCCTGAACGTCGGGATCCTCCCGGAGCACGCCGGGCTGTTGTGGCAGATCGCAGCGATCTCGTCGGCCTCGGGGTTGAACCTCCTCGGCGCCGCCATGATCGAGACGACGGCCGCCGCCGGCCTGCTCGACCCGGGGGAGATCGGAAACGAGATCCCCTGGACGCGCGTCATCGTCAGGCTCTCCAAGGTGGATTCCAGGTGCGCGAGCCGGGTTGCCCGAACATGGGCGGCCCGGCTGTTCGCGCTCCAGTGCGATCATGTGGACGCTGTCGTTGAGCCCGTCGTCGAGGCCGTCGCGCACTACGCCGTGGCGTGGGCCGAGGAGGTCAACGGCCGCCCCACGGAGGCCCGCAGGTGGGCCTTGTCGGCGGCCGTGTTCACCGATCACGAGGGGATCGAGGGCCTCTCCCTGGCGACTTGGGTGCGGGCGGCACGGCTTCTTCGGCGGTGATGATCTACCTGGAAATGTGGCGCGAAACCGCTCCTTTATGTTCGCCGGCAGCTGCGCGACGGAGAGTACGGCCTGTTGAGCGGACATGACCGTGGTGCTCGGTCGCGTGGCGGGGCTCAGGAAGTGGCGAGCCCCCCACCCGCCGATCGAGATGTCGGCACGACGGGGTAGGGGCTCGCGAATTCTTGGGCGGCGGCATCTTCTTGCCGATCGCCAGAACCAGCCGCGCAGGGCCTGGTCACGCTGCCGATCGGTTCCGTCGGCGTGCGCGTGCCCGACCAAGGGCCGCCAGCCCAACGAGCAGCCCCGCGGCGGCGACGCCGCCCGACGACCCGCCCTCTTGGGTCAACGAACACCCGCCCGAGTCCGTGCTGGCCCCGGCGCCGAGAACGCAGCTCTTGTTCGGTTGGTCGCAGACGTAGCCCGCAACACAGTCGTCGCTCGTACCGCAGCCGATCCCGCAACGGCCATCCCCGGCGCACTTGAAGGGCGAGCACGGCGTTGAGACCCCGGTGTCCTTCGCGACGGAGCTGAGCCCGTCCTGGCTACAGACGGCGGCGCTCCCGCTCGGAACGCACTTCGAGGCCGTACAGGTGAAACCGTCCGCACAGTCGGTCGCAGCCGTGCAGGTGGATCCGCAGCCCGTCGTGGTGCAGCCATAGGGGGCGCA
>CAIXWQ010000078.1 GCA_903923175.1 uncultured delta proteobacterium
AGGGCTTGGCGAGGAAGTCGACCCCCGAATCGCGGACGGTGCGCGCGGCGATCGCGTCGTCGTGGTAGCCGGAGATGAAGAGCACGCGCGTCGTCGGGCGGCGCTCGCGGATGCGCTCGACGACCTCGGGGCCGAGCAGCCCCGGCATCACGACGTCGCTCACGATCAGGTGGATGTGCCCCTGCTCCGCCGCGGCGAGGGCGAGCGCCTGCTTCGCCGAGCCGGCGGCGAGCGTCCGATAGCCGCCGCCGCGCAGCGCGCGGTGGATCAGGACGCGCAGCTGCGGCTCGTCCTCGATGAGGAGGAGCGTCTCGGTGCCCGTCGGTCGGCCCGCGTCCGACGGCTCTTCGGGCTCCGGCGTGCGCCCGTAATGGCGCGGGAATTCGAGGTGGAACGTCGTGCCGAGCCCGCGCGTGCTCTCGCATCGCACCGCGCCGCCGGCGTGCGTCACGATGCCGTGCACGGTCGCGAGCCCGAGCCCGGAGCCCTCGTTCGCCGCCTTGGTGGTGAAGAACGGCTCGAAGAGGTGCGCCAGCGCCTCGGGGCTCATCCCCTCGCCCGTGTCGTGCAGCGTGAGGCGCACCAGCTCGCGCCCCTGCACGCGCTGGAGGGCGGTGCGGATCGCGATCGTGCCGCCGCGCGGCATCGCGTCGCGCGCGTTGACCACGAGGTTGAGCAGCACCTGCTCCATCTGCGCGGCCTCGCAGGCGATGGCGCCGAGCTCGGGGCTGAGATCGAGCAGCAGCTCCACGTCCTCGCCCAGCACGCTGCGCAGGAGCCGCTCCGACGAGAGCACCAGCTCGTTCAGGTCGAGCGCCCCGGGCGGCCCCTCCTCGCGTCGGGCGACCGCGAGCAGCTGCTTGGCGAGCGTGCGCGCGCGTCCGGCGGCCACGTAGATGGAATCGACGTGATCGCTCGACGGCCGCTCGCCGCGCGCCAGGCCGGCGCGAACCGCGTCGGTGCCGCCGAGGATCACGGTCATGAGGTTGTTGAAGTCGTGCGTGATGCCGCTGGCGAGCCTCCCCACGCACTCGAGGCGCTGGGCCCGTCGCAGCGCGTCCTCGAGCGCGCGCACCTCGGTCACGTCCTGCGCGTTGACGACGACGCCCTGCACCGCGTGGTCGTCGAGGAGGTTGCGCGCCACGACGGCCAGCCGCCGGGTCGCGCCGTCCCTCCGTCGGACGCGCAGCTCGAGCTCGACGCTCGCCCCCGCGGCCGAGGTCACGCGCGCGAGGGTCTCCTCGAGCTGCTCGGCGTCCTCGCCGACCACCACCCCGAGCTCGCGGAGATCGTGCCCGACCACCTCGTGCAGCTCCCAGCCCAGCGTCCGCGTCGCGCCGGCGCTCCAGAAGAGGACCTGGCGGTCGGCGTCGAGGAGCCAGATGGGCTCGGTCGAGCCTCGCAGGAGCATGCCGAAGCGCTGCTCGCTGTCGATCGTCTCGCGTTCGCGCCGTCGCTGGAGCGTGACGTCGCGGAGGAACAGGAGGAACCGGCCGCCGTCGGGCGTGCCGAGCTCGAGGAAGCGCGCGCTCACCTCCACCTCGATGGTCCGACCTCCGTGGCGGCGCAGGCGCGTCGCGAACCGCTCCGCGCCGTCGCGGGCGATGCGCGCGAGGCGCTCCGCCACCTCGTCCGCTGCGGCTCGCGCGTCGCCGACGCTCAGCTGCTCGAGGCGCCGTTGCAGCAGCTCGGCGCGCGAGTGCCCGGTGATGGCGCACGCGGCGTCGTTGACCTGGAGGATCTGCCCGCGACGGTCGAGCACGAGGAAGCCGTCCAGCGCCGCGTCGAGCAGGCGCGTGAAGGTCGCCAGCAGATCGTCGTTCGTTTCCACTTCCACGGTGACCCCTCCGACACACCTCGCACGGCACTACGGCCACTCGATGCGATCACTTCATCCGGCGTCCCGCTCTGCGACACTTCGTGATTCGGAGTCGCGATACGCAGGAAGAATCGCGTGGAGCGTTCGCGCCAGTTGCCACGCTCGCGCTTCGCTACCGGGGCGCGAGCGCTCGCTTCCCGAAGGGGGTCCGCGCGTTCAGCGCCGCCCGCGCGCCTCGTAGATCGCCATCAGGATCTCGAACGCGATCAGGGCGATGACGATCCACTCGAGCATCACCGACCGCCGGTGCTGCAGGACGTCGACGAAGATCTCGAGGTTCGACTGGATGAGCCGCAGCTTGTGCTCGAGCGTGCGGAAGCGATCCTCGATCTCGAACGCGCCGCGCAGCTCGCGGTAGAGGCGATCCCAGCGCGCGTCCTCCCAGGTGAGCGGCGGCGCGTCGAGCAGCGAGAGCGTGAGGACGATCTGGTTGCGCGTGACGAGGATGTCGCCGACGAAGCGCGTGGCGTCGTTGCTGGAGCCGGTGAGGCGCCCCTTCGCCTGCAGCTGGCGCGCGAGCGCATCGACGCGCATCGAGAGCGCGCTGATGTCCTCGTCGTAGTACTCCATGGTCACCGACTGCGCGAGGACGAGCCCGAGCAGCTCGACGAGCGGCGCCTCGATCTCGGGGACCATGATGCGGTCGAATTCGATGCGCGGCTTCGCGTCGGGATCGACCTCGACGAGGAACGAGTCGTGCAGCGGAGCATGCGGCTCGAGCGCGAGCGTACGCAGGATGTGAGCGAGGGAGGCCTCGCACTCGCCGGTCGACTGCCCGAAGAAGACCACCGCGCCGAAGTCGTGCACGACCGCCCACGCGGCGCCGTCGAGCCGCACGACCGCGAAGGTCTTGGTCGCCTTCACGACCACGCCGCGGCCGAGCAGCTGCGGCGCGTCCTTGGGCTTGAGCGTCCCCGCGAAGCCGTAGGCGTCGACCGCGACGAGCCGCCGATCGCTCATGGAGAGAGGCTAGGCGGAACCTCACCCCCACGCGACAGGTCACTTCTCGCCGCTCCCCCTCTCCGCTGGCGGAGAGGGGGCCAGGGGGTGAGGTTCAAATCGCTTACGGAGCGGCGCCGCACGCCCGCGCGATCGCGTACGACCCCGCGCTCACGGCGGCCGCGGCGGGGACCGTCAGGATCCACGCCCACACGATGCGACCCGCGACGCCCCAGCGCACGGCGCTGAGCTTGCGCGTGCTGCCGACGCCGATGATCGAGCCGGTGATGGTGTGCGTCGTGGACACCGGGATGCCGAGCGCGGTGGCCGCGAAGAGCGTGATCGCGCCCGAGGTCTCGGCGCAGAACCCGCCGACGGGCTGCAGCTTGGTGATCTTCATCCCCATCGTCTTCACGATGCGCCAACCGCCCGACATCGTGCCGAGCCCCATCGCGGTGTGGCAGAGGAGCACGACCCACAGCGGGACGTGCGCCCCCTTCGCGAGGTGGTTGGTGGTGACGAGGGCCATCATGATGATGCCCATCGTCTTCTGCGCGTCGTTGCCGCCGTGGCCGAGCGAGTAGAGCGAGGCCGAGAGGAGCTGCGCCGTGCGGAAGCCGCGATCGATCTTGCGCGGCGCGGTGCCGCCGAAGATCTTCATGACCAGCGACATCGCGAGGAAGCCCAGGATCGCGCCGAGCACGGGCGAGATCACGATGAACGCCGCCGTCTTGCGGAAGAACGCGAGGTCGAGGCACGCGAAGCTGCGCGCCTTGTAGACGGCCGCGCCGGCGACGCCGCCTAGCAGGGCGTGCGACGACGACGACGGGAGCCCCCACCACCACGTGAGCAGGTTCCAGACGATCGCGCCCATGAGCCCCGCGCCGACGAGCGTGAGCGAGATCCAGTGCGCCTCCACGCCCTTGGCGATGTTGCCGGCGACGTGGGTCTCGAAGACCAGGAAGGCGACGAAGTTGAAGAACGCCGCCCAGAGCACGGCGGCGCGCGGCGACATCACCCGGGTCGACACGATGGTGGCGATGGAGTTCGCCGCGTCGTGGAAGCCGTTGATGTAGTCGAAGGCGAGGGCGAGGAAGATGATGGCGAAGAGCGCGATCATCAGGCGTACTCCAGCACGACCCCTTCGATCACGTTCGCGACGTCGGCGCAGCGGTCGCACGCCGTCTCCAGTGCGTCATACACCTCGCGCCACTTCATCACCTCGATCGGATCGTTGCCGGGCTTGAAGAGCCGCGCGATGGCGTGCCGGTAGAGCGTGTCGGCCTCGCCCTCGAACTTGCCGATCTGCACGGCGATGTCGAGGAGCTCCGAGCGCCGCTTGCCGTTCGGGAGCAGCTCCACCGCGCGCAGGATCTGCTCGCAGCACTTCACGAGCACCTCGGCGATCTCCTTCGCGCCGGCGCGCGTCTCGGTGATCTCGAAGAGCAGCACGCGGTCGGACGCGGCCTCGACGAGATCGAGCACGTCGTCCATGCGGCTGATGAGGTTGAGGATGTCGCCGCGATCGAAGGGGGTGATCCAGGTCTCGTGGAGGCGCTTGACGATGCCGTGGGTGAGCGAGTCGCCGACGTGCTCGGCCTCGGAGATGGCCTTCGCGAGCTCCTTCGCATTGCCGAGCTCGTCGAAGAGCGAGACGAGGAGGGTCGCCCCCTCGAGCGTGCTCTTCGCGTGGCGGATGAAATCCTCGAAGAAGAGATCGTCCGTATTCGATCGACCAAACATGCGCGGCTCCTCGGGAAGCGCGGCGCTTTCGCACCGCGTCGAGCGCCCCTGTAGCCGGGAGCACGCGGCGGCGCCAATGGGTCACGGGACGGTGACGGATGTGCAGCCGTTGCGTAAGCGACCGATGCTGCCATTGCTGCCGCGGCCGCGCCTCACGCCGCGCTGCTTTCGCGGGACGTCGCCCGAGGTTCGCCTCGCCGTCACCCAATCGTCACGGAGCAGGCGTCCGGCCCCCGCGCGGCCGCGAAGGCATCGGCAGATGCTGCCATTGCTGCCACACCTCGTCCCCCGGCGTCGCTACTGCACCTGCACCGTCGCGCCGCGGAAGGTGACGCCGCCGCGCGCGTCGCGCAGCACGAACCACAGGTGCACGAGCCCTCCCGTCGCGGCGACGTCGGCGGACGCCGGCGCGGTCCAGCCGTTCTCGACCGAGGTCTCGCGCTCGTCCTCGCCGCGACCGACGCGATCGTCGCGGAAGCTCCCCGCGCTCGCGAAGAAGCTCACGCGCATCGACTCTCGCCGGGCGACGAGCGCGTGCTGCTGCAGGTCGTAGTACGGGTACGGCTCGGCGCCGCCGCACGGCGGGGCGTCGCACGCGGGCCACGAGACGACGAGCGACACGGGCTCGCCGGGGTGCACGATCGTCGGCGCGGGCGGCTCGCCCGTGACCGCCGCGTCGACGTCGGGGAGCGGGAGCGCCGCGCCCCCCGCGGTCGCGAGCGTCACGTCGGCGAGGATCGGGTTCGCGTTCGGGGTGTAGGTCTTCTTGAACTCCTCGAGCACGTCGCGCGTCGCGCCCGGCAGGCCACACACCAGGCGCGTCTGCCCGAGCGCGAGGACGTAGCTGCCGGAGGCGCCGATCACGAGCCGCTCCGGCTGGAAGTAGCCGCCCGTCGAGTCGGGGTCGGCCGGCCGCCCCGCGGGCTGACCGGGGAGCGGCTCGGGGACGTCGGAGCCCCACTGTCGGCAGGCGTCGAGCGGGAGCTTCCCCTCGACCGCGGGGCCGACCGCGAGCGGCACGATCCAGTCGGCGGTGCGCTGGAAGCAGGCGATCGAGACGTCGTCGAGCTCGTCGAGCGGCTTGGGGCGCGTGCAGAATGCCCAATCGATCGCCTCGGTCTTCCGCGTGCCCGAGGGGTCGACCACGAGCGCGGTGAGCTTGACCGCCTGATCGGGCGCGGCCTCCGCGGGCTCGGAGCGCACGGCGAGCACCCGCTCCTGCACCACGCTCGACGCGCGCGCGGCGAAGTCGGGCTGGCAGCCGGGCGCCGACGCGAGCACGACGGTGGCGCAGGCCGCGACGAGGAGCGACGTTGCACGTTCGCCTACCATTCGAGCCTCGCGCCGAGCACCGGCAGGATCGGGAGCCCCGTGATGTAGTCGCGGGTCCGGTACGCGTAGTCGTAGACGACGTCCTCGCGGTTGCTCTGGTTGGTCACGTTCTGCACGTCGAGGAAGACCTCCAGCCGCGTGGGTTGCCTCGCCTGCGCGTCCGCGCCCTGCCCCTCGGCGCCGCTGCCGGCCGCGAGGATCCAGCGCTTGGCGAGGCGCAGATCGACCGCGAAGAACGGCGGGATCCGCGTGCTGTTCTGGGCGCCGAAGTAGGGCTCGTAGAGATCGCGGCGCGCGTTGAAGTACGCGCCGATCACCGGCGTCCGCGGGAAGCCCGAGGTGTAGCGGACGCGCGCGCCGAGCTCCCACCCTCTGCCGAGATCGTACGAGCCGACCAGCGTCGCGACGTGGGTCTGGTCGTAGTCGAACAGCCTCCACGTCGAGCCCGGGTGATCGAGGCGCTCGCTGCGGATCATGCTGTAGCTGACCCAGCCGAAGAACCCCTTCGCGAGCTCCTTGCGCACGAGGATCTGGCCGCCGTACGCGCGCCCCTCCCCCTCCATCACGAGCGCCTGCGCGAGCAGCGGCGTCTCCGAGGCGCTGCGCGACGCGAGGTTGCTCGACTTCGAGCCGAACACCGTCGCCTCGACCGACACGCCGTCGAGCGGCTTCCAGGCGCCGCCGAGCAGCAGGTGCGTGGCGCGCGCGATGCCGAGGTTCGGGTTGCCGAAGACCGCGGAGAGATCCTCCGCGAGCGGGCTCTGGTGGTAGACGCCGAACGCCCCCTTGAGCGTCACGCGCTCGCTCGCCTGGAAGCGCACGGCGAGCCGCGGCTCGAGGAACGTCTCCTGGTGCGTGAAGCCGATGGCCGGCGTGTCGCCCTTCACGGGGGTGACGCGGCTGCCGTTGGTGACGAAGGCGTCGAGGCGCAGGCCGGCCGTCACGTGGAGGCGGTCGCCGAAGAGCGTGAAGTCTCCCTGGACGTACGGCGCCACGCTGCCGAGCGTGGTGTGCCAGTCGTCGGCGTTGACCTGATCGCCGGGCGGCTGGCCGAAGACGTGGATGTCCCCCTCGCGCGGCGGCAGCGTGACTGCGCCCACGCGGGAGAGATCCGAGCGCGTCGCCTCGAAGTCGAGGCCGACGGTGGTCGTCAGCAGCGGCGACACCTTCGCGCGGTGACCGGCGCGCAGGCCGAAGTCCTCCGAGCGGACGTCGAGGTCGGTCGGCGCGCCGCCGAAGCGCGAGAGCGTGCGGGTGTGATCGCGGCCGTAGGACGGCGTGAGGAACACCGAGGAGCCGTCCTCGAACTGCCGCCTGTAGAGCAGCATCGTGCGCCAGTACGAGAGGTCGTTCTGCTCGCTCTTCACCTGCGCCGGATCGACGTTCGGCACCGTGCGCACGAGCGTGTCGCCCGAGCCGAGCACGACGAACGACACCGACTCGTTGGGGCGCAGGTCCCGCTCGATCTTGAAGACGCCGTCCCAGTAGCTCGGGATCGGCACGTACGCGCTCACGTCCTTGGAGGTGAAGAGCGCGAGCGTGCGATCGAGCCAGCTCTTGCGCGCGGCGATCGCGACGCGCGTCTTGCCGTCGAGCGGCGCCTCGACCATCGCCGAGCCGTCGATGAGATCGCTCGAGACGTAGCCGTGCACGCCGTCGCTGCGCAGCGCGCGCAGATCGACGGTGACCAGGCCGCCGAGGCCGCGCCCGTACTGCGCGCCGTAGCCGCCGGGCGACAGCTCGATGCCGCGCACGACGTCGGAGTTGATCGTCGAGCGGAAGCCCCCCATGTGATAGAGGAGCGGCACGCGGACCCCCTCCACGTACACGCGCGTGTCCTGCGGCGCCGCGCCCCAGACCACCAGCGCGCCGCTGCCGAGCGCGGCGCGCGCGACGCCGGGGAGGTTCTGCACGACCTTGAGCGTGTCGCCGCCGGTCCCCGCGACGCGGCGCCCTTCGCTCGCGTCGATCGCGGTCGAGCTCGACTGCTTCTGGATGCGCGTGCCGACGGTGACGACCTCGACGTCGGGCCGCTCTTCGCCCTCCGCGAGCTCCTCTTGCGACTCGACGGCGTACTTCACCTCGAGCTTCTTCCCCGCCTCGATGGTCTCGTCGGTCTCGATCGTCGCGAGGCCCGGCCCGGAGATGACGACCTTGTGCGCCCCTACGGCGACCCCTACGAGCTCGAAGTGCCCGGCGTCGTCGGTCTTCACCGGCGGCAGCGCGTCGACCTGGATGGTGATGCCGGCGAGCGGCTTCTTGGTGAAGCGGTTCTTCACCACCCCCTCGAAGTTCACCACCGGCCCGGCCTTCTCGACCTTGATGGTGAAGTCGTACCGATAGGTGATCTTCACCGGCGCCGGCTTGAAGTCGATCTCCGCGGGCTCGAAGCCGAACTGCTTCGCGGCCGCCGTCGCGGCGTCGTCGAAGACCTTGCCGCCCGAGGTGACGACGACCGCGTCCTGGACCTTCCCCTTGTCGTCGATGGCGATCTCGAGCACGACCGACGAGGTCTTCCCCGCGGCCTTCTCGGCCGCCGGGTACTCGGCCTCCACGAACCTCGACATCTTCGGCGGCTTGGTGAGCTGCGGCTGCCGCTGCGGCCCGGCCTCGCCGCGACCGTCCTGCGCGCGGGCGGCCGGAGCGAGCGAGAGGCCGGCGAGCGCGAGCGACGCCGAGACGAGCAAGCATGAGACGCGGGTTCTCGAGTCGATCGAGCGTCGAGCCCCCGAAGGAGGCTTCACCCTCGAGGCCCCGGCTTCGACCGGGGTGCGAACGAAGGCGCTCATTCGGCGAGCTCGAAGACGAAGGAGATCACCTTGGTCGACGCGACGGCCTTGCCGCAGCGCGTGGCCGGCGTGAACCGCCAGCGCTTCGCCGTCGCGATCGCGTTGTCGTCGAGGCCGTGGCCGAGCCCCTTGGTGACCTTCGCGTCGGTCACGGCGCCGGCCGCGTCGATGGCGACCTTCACGTACACCTTCCCGCCGACCCCGGCCGAGCGCGCGTCGTCCGAGTAGGGGGCGTTGAGCTGGGCCGTCTCTCTCGCCTTCACTTCGGCCTCGGTGCAGCCGTCGTCGCCCCCGGGCGCGGTGACGTTGGGCTTACTGCCATTGCTGCCAAACGATTTCTCGACCGGCCTGGCGGGAGGCGTCGCGCTGCTCGGCGGCGCCGCAGCTCCGCCGCCCCCGCCCGGGACAGGCGGCGCGATCGCGAGGCCGCCCGGGCCGTTGCCGAACGAGAGGCCGCTCAGGTTCGCGTAGTTCCCTTGCGCGGGCGCGGCGTTCGCGGCGGCCGCGGCGACCGGCGTCGGCGCGTCGGCGGGAGGAGGAGGAGGCGGCGCGGCCTTCGGCGGCGACGGCTTCGGCACCGAGAGCTTCGCCTCCGGCGGCGGCTTCGGCGGCTCGTCCGGCTTCGGCTCTTCCGCCTTCGGCTTCGGCTTCTTCTTCTGGTTCACCACCGCGACCGCGGTGGCCGCGTGCGTGCGCTTCGGCTGGATGCGCGAGACGCCCGCGAAGACGGCCACGTGGAGCGCGACGCTCCCGAGGACGCCGACGCCGACGAGGGCGGCACGCATCGAGGTCGAAGAGCGCATGACCGGCCTACTGCGCCTGCTCGATGTTGATCGCGAACTTGAGGATCCCCTCGAGCTTCGCGAGATCGATCACGTGCACGACCTTGCCGTGCGGCGTGTCCTTGTCGGCGCTGACGATGAGGCTCACCTCGGGGTTGGCCGCGTAGGCCCCCTTGAGCTTCTGCACGAGGTCGGGCTCGACGACGGGCGCCTGGTTGTAGAAGAGCGCGCCGTCCTTCGCGATCGTGACCGCCGCGACCGACGCCACCGAGTCGTTCTGGCTCGCCGCCTTCGGCAGCTCGACCTTCATGCTCTTCGAGACGATGTACGTCGCCGAGACCATCATGATGACGAGCAGCACGAGCACCACGTCGACCATCGGAGTCATGTTGATCCCGACGATCGGCCCTTTGGACTTGCCTCCCAGCGTGCTCGCCATGGCTCAGGACATCTCCGCGAGCGGCTCGTCGCCCTCGCTCGGAGTCGCGCTCCGCAGGTGGTCGCCGCTGCGGTCCTCGTGCTGCCGCGCGGCCTCGAGCTCGTGGTACGCGGGGCGCTGCTCGCCGAGCGCGTGGAACTCGCGCGCGTGCTTCTCCTCGGACTTCAGGAACGCCATCAGCCGCTTGGTGATCTGCGCGGCCCCCTGCTCGATCTCGTTGATGCGCTTCTGCGCGAGGTTGTAGGCGACGACGGCCGGCAGCGCGACGAAGAGGCCGACGCCGGTGGCGATCAGCGCCTCGGCGATGCCGGCCATGACGCTGCCCATCGCCCCCTGGTTCTGCCCCGCGGCGCCGAGCTGCTGGAAGGCCTGGATGACGCCGAGCACGGTGCCGAGCAGGCCGACGAACGGCGCGTTGGTGCCGAGCGTGCCGAGGAAGGTCATGCCCCACTCGAGCTCCTTGCGCTGCTTGGTCATCTCGGCCTCGACGATCTCCTCGATCGCGTCGGGTCCGCCGTCGAGCCACTCGAGCGCGGGGCGCACCGCCGCGGCGGCGACCGAGGGGCTCGCGCCGAGCAGGCGATCGGCCTCGCGCACGTCGTGACGGCGCAGCGCGGAGACCACCTTGCGCGCGAGCGCGTCGTCGTCGTCACGCCGGCGCGCGAAGAAGATCGCGCGCTCGATCATGATGGCGATCGACGCGATCGACAGCGCGATCATCAAGTACAGGACCCAGGTGCCGCCGTACGTGGCGAGCTTCGACAACTTCTCGATCATGGCTGCCTCCGCGGATGCCCCTCACTCGGAATCAGAACGCGAACTCGGTGACGAAGAGCCCAGGCCCGTCGCCGCCGTTGGCGTCGGTGTCGACCAGCCGGCCGGGCTGCACCGCGCGCTGCACGCCGTCGACGTAGAGCGCGAGCGTGAAGTTGGCGGCCGGCGCGCCGCAGGCCGCGAACAGGTTCACGCGCACCTGCCAGGTGCCGGCCGTGGGCGCGTCCTGGAACACGAGATCCTCCTCGCGATAGGCGTCGAGCAGGCACGCGGCGTTCGAGTCGCGGTCGAGCTTGCCGGTCCCCGGCGCGCTGGGATCCACGCCGCCGTCGGAGGCTTTCGAGGCCTGCGCGGAGCTCGCGTGCTTCGGATCGACGGTCTTGCCCGTGGGGCTCTGCACGACGAGATCGAGATCCGCGTCGCTGTCCCAGCGCAGCGCGATCACGACGTGCCCCTTGGGGAGCAGGGGCTGCACGACGAGCTCGATGTCGTCGAACGTCTGGCCGAACGTGCCGTCCGCGGCGACCGCGGCGAGCTGGAGCTTGTGCGGGCCGGTCGCGAGATCGCGGCCGAAGTCGGCGCAGGCCTCCCAGGTCATGTTCCCCGTCGACGGATCGAGCAGCTGCGTCGGCACGATCCAGTAGCCCGTGC
Organism: uncultured delta proteobacterium; assembly: GCA_903923175.1. Taxonomy (GTDB): domain Bacteria; phylum Myxococcota_A; class Polyangia; order Polyangiales; family JADJMO01; genus CAIXWQ01. The sequence goes on from CAIXWQ010000078.1 coordinate 11,329, forward strand.
CGACGTCGGCGAGGCGCAGCGCGATCGCGGTGGCCGTCGGATCGGCGCTCCCTCCGAGCTTCTTGCCGCGCTGCCCCTGCAGCAGATACCGGTCGGCGACGTCGACGCCGAGGACGGTCGGCGCGCCCGCCCCCGTGGGGATGGCCCCCTCGCGGAACTGCGGCCCGGACACCTGCGCCGTCGTGTCGCAGGAGTAGACGCGCAGCGGCTGATCGACGCCGAGCGTCGGCGATTCGCCGCCACAAGCGGGGACGACGAGTCCGGCAGCGAGCGCGCTCGCCGCGGCGAGGGCCCCGAGCGCGTGGACGATGGGGCGCCTCACAGCTCCACCTGCAGGCGCGCCGTGAAGGCGTCGTTCTTCAGATCGGTCGGCACGCCGGCGGCGGTGCGCCCCATCGAGTCGCGGATCGCGTCGTACTGGACGACGACGCGCGCGCGGCCGGGCAGCACGAGGGCGAGCATCGGCGAGAAGGTCCGCACCGTCTGGCGATAGGGGACGAGCTTGCCGCCTTGCCGATCGAAGAGGTCGGCGTTCGGGTCGTAGTAGTCGGTTCGCAGGCCGACCACGGCGTACTTGCCGAGCTCCTGCTGGAGGCCGACGACGTAGCCGATCTCGCGCGCGTCGACGCTCGTCGCGATCGGATCGGCGACGTAGAGGCCGCGATCGAGGTTCGACGCGAAGGTTACCTCGCCGAACAGCGTGGTGAGCCCGAGCCGCGTCTCGAATTCGATCCGCATGTCGGCGCCGAGCGCCCAGCGATCGAAGCTCTGCGAAGGGACGCCGGTCAGCCCCGCGGAGGCGACCAGCTCGCCGTTGTCGATCTGGCCGTTCTCGTTGAAGTCGCGCCAGACGAGGCCGTTCTTCGTCGGGTCGGCGCCGCGGTAGAACCCCTTCCCCTTCAGCACCGAGGTGCCGAACTGGATCTTGGTCCCCGGCGCCGGATTCGCGACACCGCCGACGCGCAGGACGAGATCCTTGGCGGCGTTGGGGTCGCGCAGGGTGTAGCCGTCCTTCACGCCGGCCGGCTCGCCGTTGGTGACGGCGAGGGCGTAGCGAAACCAGCCGAGCGCGCCCGAGAGGCGCAGCCCGAGGTCGGGCTCCGAGGGGAAGAACGCGCGCGAGGCGAGCGAGCGCTCGGCGAAGAAGCGCGCGCGCGGCGACTCGACGAGCTCGTGGCCGAACGGGACGTCGAAGAGCCCGACCGTCGCCTTGATCATCGGCGGCAGGCTCGCGGCGTTCTCGCCGCGATAGACGAGCGAGGGCTCGGCGTGGTGGATCGAGACGGCCGGGCCGTTGACGGTGTTGCCGTCGAGCTCGAGCAGGAAGCTCGACCACGCCCACTCGCGCTCGAGCTTGAGGCGCGCGCGACGCAGGACGAACCGATCCTGGTTCTCCGGCGCGCCGCCGGGGCGCACCTGATCTTCCGAGTCCTGGTGCGACTCGTACTGCCCTTGCGAGTAGCCGGAGAGCACGAGCCCTTGCGTGGGGTCGGCGGCCGCGCCCGTGAGGATCAGCGACGCGCCGGCCGTGGTCGACGGCGCGGCGCCGCCGTCCGCCCGCGCGAGCCCAGGGCTCACGCCGACGAGGGCGAGCACCCAGCAGAGGCCTGCGATCGACTTCGTTGCCTTCACGACGACTCCAGCGCGCGGTTCGGACATGACTGCGCGCGGCCGGCCTCGGGGTGAGGCCGCCGCGCGCCGTACGCGTGACGTGAGCGCCTCAGGGCAGCGCGGGGAGCGTGCCGTCGGCGTTCTTCTTCGGGAGCGCGCCGGTCCACGTCAGGTGGTCCGCGGTCGTGCACGCGTTGAGGAATTCGAGGTTCTTCGTGGGCGTGCCGGGGAAGCAGACGCCCGCCTCCGGGTTCCAGCTCGCGTCGGCCGCGTCGCCGCCGCCGTCGCTCGGCGTCGTGTCGGGGCTGCTCCCCGTGTCGGCGTTGCCGCCGGTGTCGGCGACGCTCGTGTCGGCGCCCGAGTCGCCGTCGACGGGGTTGGACGGCGTCGGGTTGCCGCCGTCGGAGCTGCACGCCTGGACGCTGACGAAGGCCACGGAGAGCGCGGCGAGCGCCACGGTCATCGGCATCGTGAATCGCTTGCTGACCATGGGAATCACCTCGCCTCGCAGTAGCCGTTGCGGCACTTGCCGGCGCCGCAGCTCGCGTCGCTCGTGCAGGTCGTGCAGGTGGTGGCGCCGGTCGCCTTGAAGTCGAAGTAGCAGCCGCACGGCTGCGCCGGCGTGTAGGGCGCGACGTCGCCGAGCTCGGTGGTGCGCGACACCTTCATCGCGCACTGCGGGACGTTGTAGTTGGCGATCTCGCGATCGAGCAGCGAGCCGGTCTTGCCGGCGCCGAGCGGGATCACGGGGGAGGCGACCGAGCCGTCGAAGTAGCCGACGAGGTCCGCGACCTCCTTCTTGGCCGGCTTCTTCGTCGTCGCGTCGATGGGCGCGTAGATGTGCAGCGGCCCCCAGATCGGGTAGTGGCCGTCGCGCACGTTGAGCTTGTCGAACGAGGTCGCGCTCTTGTCGGGCCAGAAGCCCGTGTACTGGCCGTAGTGCTGGTAGGCGAGGATCTTGAGCTTGTCGCGGTTGGCGTCGGCGTAGTCGGTCGAGATGATCCCGATCGACTTCTCCGGGTTCGCGGCGCTGGTGACCTTGGTCAGCACGTTGCCGGCGCCGCCGGTGTCGACCCCCTTCCATTTCGTCGCGGGGACGTGGATGGCGAGGCCGAGCATCGTCTGCGTGCCGGAGTTCTGGTTGCGGACGAAGAGCTGCATCTCGTCGTCCCACGGCGCGACCTGCCCGGCGGTGCCGAAGCCGAAGAGCAGATAGGCCGCCTCGGCGCTGATGACGGTCTGGCTCGAGGCCTTCGGCACGACGAACGTCATGACCTGGTTCGGACCCCAGAAGTCGCCGACCGAGGCCGGCACCGAGGTGACGCCCGGGCAGCTGGTCGCGAAGACGTCGGAGAGCCCGATGTCCGCGTTGATCGGCGCAGCGACGCTGCAGCCGCCCGTGACCTCGGCGCCGGTCGCGTCCCAGATGGTCGCGGTGGCCGCGGGGATCTGCGTGACCGAGCCGGTCATGCCGGGGACCACCGCGTTCGCGCCGACGCACGAGCCGCCGGAGACGTAGACGAGCGTGACGGAGCCCGAGAGCGCGCCGGCCAACCCCGCGAGGAAGGGCTTCGCGGCGGTCGAGCCGGTGACGTAGACGGGCTTGGGCAGCGTGTCGCAGCTGGCTGCTCGAGCCTCGCGCGCCGCGCCGAAGACGGCGGCGGCGGCGAGGAGTCCGGCGATGGCGCCGTGAAGGACCTTGCGCATGAGAGCTCTCCTGTTCGCCTCGTGCGCTCCAGCGACGAGGACGGGCGCAATCTAGAGAGGCCTCGTGGAAGCACCGTGAAGCGTCCGTGACGAGTTGCGCGAAACGCCGTGTCGGCGCGGCGCAGCGCGCGTGTCGGCGCGGTGGCCTGACGTCGTCGCGCGCGTTCCTTCGCGGCCCCTGACGTCGCCGCGCGCGGTCTCTCCCGGGGTGCGCGCCGTTCATCGAACCGCCGCGCGTGTGACGCCCGCGTGATCGCCTCGGCACGCCGCGCGGCGCCGCTCACCACCAGGCGTCGCGCTCGCGTCGCGTCGAGCTCGCGCGGCCGACGCTGGCGATGCAGGCAGCACTGGCAGCGCTGTCACCATTGGCAGCATCGCTCCGACCTCGCGGTCAACGCCGCCCACAACGCCGGCGCGTCGGCGCGTGGGCATCGACGACGGGGATGCCGTCTGCCCCGGGCGCGCCGTTCGGCGGCTCGTCAAAGGGAGGTCCGCTCCGCCGCGCGTCGCACCCGGGGCGGGGCGACGGGGAGAGTTCAGCGCAGCTCGGCGCGCGGCTGCGTGAGGTTCTTCACCGATCACGCAAAGAAGCGTGAACTCACGCCCTCGCGGCGGCGCCCCGGCGCGTGCGCGCCCGGATGATCACGGCCACGAAGTTGAGCGCGAACGTCAGCCCGAGCAGCACGAGCACGCTGCCGTAGAGGATCGGCTTGGTGCGATCGACGTCGGGCGACTGCGTCGCGAGCACGTACACGTGATAGCCGAGGTGCATGAACTGATCGTTCAGGTTCGTCGGCAGCTCCGGGAGGAAGAAGGCCGCGCCGGTGAACAGGATCGGCGCCACCTCGCCGGCCCCGCGGCTCACCGCGAGGATCGCGCCCGTGAGGATCCCGCCGAGCGCCTGCGGCACCACGACGTTGAACGTCGTCTGGAACTTGGTCGCGCCGAGCGCGAGGCTCGCGTCACGGAGCGAGCGCGGCACCGCGCGCAGCGCCTCCTCGGTCGCGACGATCACGACCGGCATCGTCAGGATCGAGAGGGTCAGCGCGGCCCACACCAGCGCCGGCTGGCCGTAGGTGACCTGCCCGCCGAAGGCGACGCGATCGATGCCGCGGCCGATGGCCTGGATGAAGAAGCCGAGGCCGAAGAGGCCGAACACGATCGAGGGGACGCCCGCGAGGTTCGCCACCGCGAGCCGCACGATGCGCGCGAGCCTCGACGAGGGCGAGGCGTACTCGGAGAGATAGATCGCGGTGAGCACGCCGACCGGCACGACGGCGATCGTCATGACGATGGTGAGCGCCGCGGTGCCGAAGATCGCGGGGCCGACGCCGCCCGCCATCATGCCGCCGCTCGGCGGCTTGGTGAGGAACGCGAAGCTCACCGTCCCCGCGCCGTGGATCAGCGCGTCGACGAGGATCACGACGAGCATCAGCACGATGAGCGCCGCGGCCGCCGCGCTCGCGACGAGGAGCACCGCGTCGCCCGCGCGCCCCGCGGCACCGCCGCCCGCGCCCCCGTTCAGCCGCGGCGGTCGAGAGGCACGCTCTTCGAGGATCGGCTGCATGGTCGTCGCCTCCGCACGCTCCACGGCGCTCACGTGCCGCCCCGCTTCTTGCGGAAGTGCTCGACGATGCGCTGCGCGCCGAGGTTGGTCACGAACGTGAACGCCAGCAGCGTCGCGCCGAGCACGAACAGCACGACGTAGTGCGGGCTGCCGTGCACCGTCTCGCCCATCTCCTGCGCGATCGTGGCGGTGATGGTGCGGGTGCTGTGGCCGAGCGTGGCGTCGAGCAGCGCGGCGTTCCCGGAGGCGATCACGACGATCATCGTCTCGCCGATGGCGCGACCGAAGCCGAGCACGATGCCGGCGGCGATGCCCGGGACCGCGGCGGGGACCACGACGCGCAGGATGGTGTGCATCTTGGTCGCGCCGAGGGCGAGCGAGGCGTCGACGTAGTCGCGGGGCACCGCGGTGATCGCGTCCTCGGCGATCGTGAAGATCAGCGGCACGATCGTCACCGAGAGCGCGCAGCCGGCGAGCACGGCGTTGAGCCGGTGCTCGAAGCCGAACAGCTTCTGCAGCCAGGTGCCCGCGACGATCAGCGCGAACACGCCGAGCACGACCGACGGCACGCCCGCGAGCAGCTCCACCACCGGCTTGAGCACCTCGCGCACGCGGCGCGGCGCGATGCTCGCCGTGTAGACGGCGGCGAGGATGGCGATGGGCGCGGAGATCACCAGCGCGATGAGCGTGACCTTGAGCGAGCCCGCCACCAGCGGCATGAGCGAGTACTTGGGGACCTCGCTGGCCGGCTGCCACGAGAAGCGCGCCGGCCCGCCGTCCCACGCCTGCGGGAGCCACATCTTCATCAGCGACACCTCGCCACGGACGTGGGTGTCGAAGAGGATGGGGAGCGCCTCCTTCAGGATGAAGACGAAGATGAGGACGATGGCCGCGATCGCGAGGAGCGCGGTCGCGCGGATGCCCCACTCCGCGAGGCCGTGCCACGCCGGCGACTTGCGTCGGAACGAGGCCGCGCGCCCCGCCTTGCGCGCGACCGGGGTCGCCTCGAGCTGCGTGACCGTGCTCATGCCGCCTCCCTTCACGTCGGAGCCGCTGATCGCACCGGGCGATCGCTCACTTCGGCAGCTTGAAGTAGCCGACGTCGCCGACGACCTTCTGACCGGCGTCGGAGACCATGAAGTCGACGAAGTCCTTCACGAGCCCGGCCGGCGCGCCGACCGTGTAGACGTAGAGGTAGCGGCTGATCGGGTAGCTGTTGTCGATGGCCGTGGACTCCTTCGGCTCCACCGCCGGCGAGTCCTTGGTCTTCTTCACCTTGAGCAGCCGGATCCCCGAGGCGTAGGCGATGCCGCCGTAGCCGATGCCGAACTCGTCGCCCTTCACCGCGTTCGCGACGGCGCTCGTGCCGGCCAGCGTCTGCACGGCGGCGGCGAAGTCCTTGTTCGCGAGCACGTGCTCCTTGAAGTAGCCGTAGGTGCCGCTGTTGTTCTCGCGCCCGTAGAGCGTGATCGAGTGGTCGGGGCCGCCGGCGTCCTTCCAGTTGGTGAGCTCGCCCTTGTAGATCTTGGCGAGCGTCTCGAGGTCGATCTCGGTGACCTTGCTCTTGTCGTTCACGTAGATGGCGAGCGCGTCGAGGGCGACCTTGGTCTCCACCGCGTCGGCGCCGCGCTTGGCCTTCACGTCGCTCTTCTCTTGGTCCTTCATCGGGCGGCTCGCGTTGCACACGTCGGTGCCGCCGTTGATGAGCGCGGCGATCCCGGTGCCCGAGCCGCCGCCCGTGACCTGGATCGACTTGCCCGCGTTGGCCTTCATGAACTCCTCGGCCCACCGCTGCGAGAGCTGCACCATGGTGTCGCTCCCCTTCACGGTGATGGCCGTCTTGCCGGCGCGCTGCACGGCGCCCGACGCGCCGCCGCTCGCAGAGCTCGCGCCGCTCGGGGCGTTCTCGTTCTTGCGCGTGCAGCCCCCGAGGGTGACGGCGGCGAACGCGACGAGGGACAGGACTGCGGCACGGCGGCTGAGGACGATCGACATGGGCGTGACTCGCTTGCGTTCGGAGGGCGCGGGTTCGGCGGGAGGAGGTCGTGGAGTGGGTGAGGGCGCGGGCGCGCGACGCGCTCAGCGCCCCTTCGTGCTCTTGGGCGGCGGGTGGCTCGTCGCGGAGCCGCGGTGGCGCACGTCGTCGCCGCGCTCGAGGTACACCACGTTCTCGGCGAGGTTCGTCGCGTGGTCGGCGATCCGCTCGAGGTACTTCGCGACCGACGCGACGCACATCCCGGCCGGGATCTCGGTCGGGTTCTGCCCCATCCACTCGATGGTGGAGCGCAGCGTCGCGCCGTAAGCCTCGTCGACGTCGTCGTCCATCAGCAGCACCGCGCGCGCGCGGTCCGCGTCGCCCTCGACGAACGCGTCGAGCGCCTCGCGCAGCATCTTCTGCACGAGCTCGCCCATGTGCGGGATGGCGAAGACGGGGGGGGTGAGCCTCGCCTTGGCGATCGTGTCGACGCGCTCGGCGATGTTCACCGCCTCGTCGGAGATCCGCTCGAGGTCCGTGACGAACTTGAGCGTGCTCGTGACGAACCGCAGGTCGTACGCCACCGGCTGGCGCAGCGCGAGGACGCGCACGGCCATCTCGTCGAGCTGCATCTCGTCGGCGTTGACCTTTGTGTCGATCGCGAGCACCTCGGACATCCTCCCGGGATCGCGCTCGAGGAAGGCGTGGAGCGCGAGCTGCACGGCGCGCTCGCACCGCGCCCCCATCGCCACCAGCTGGCCGCGGATCTCCCGCAGCTCCAGCTCGAATTCGTTGCTCGTGTGATGGGTCGGCTTGCGCATGCGGGGGCCTTGGGGGGTCCGAGATCGAGCGAGGGCCGCGGGGCTCAGCCGAAGCGCCCGCTGATGTAGTCCTCGGTCCGCGGCTCGCGCGGCCGGGTGAAGACGTCGCGCGTGGTGCCGACCTCGACGAGCGAGCCCATGTAGAAGAAGGCGGTGCGCTGCGAGACGCGCCCTGCCTGCTGCATCGAGTGGGTGACGATCACGATGGTGAGCTCCTCGCGCAGCTCGGCGATCAGCTCCTCGAGCTTCGCGGTCGCGATCGGATCGAGCGCGCTGGTCGGCTCGTCCATGAGCAGCACCTCGGGCTCGACCGCGAGCGCGCGCGCGATGCAGAGGCGCTGCGCCTGGCCGCCCGAGAGGCCGAGGCCGTTGGCGTCGAGGCGATCCTTCACCTCGTCCCAGAGCGCGGCGCGCGTGAGCGCCTGCTGCACGCGCCACTCGAGCTCGCGCTTCTCGGAGAGGCCGTGCGCGCGCAGGCCGTAGGCGACGTTGTCGAAGATCGACTTGGGGAACGCGACCGGCCGCTGGAACACCATGCCGACGCGGCGGCGCAGCCCGACGACGTCGTACTTCGGCGCGAGGATCTCCTCGCCGTCGAGCGTCACGCTGCCCGCGACGCGCGCGCCCGGCACGGTGTCGTTCATGCGGTTGAGCACGCGCAGGAACGTGCTCTTGCCGCAGCCCGACGGGCCGATGAGCGCGAGCACCTCGTTCACGCCGACGTCGAGATCGACCGCCTTGAGCGCCTGGTTCTCGCCGGGCTGCCCCTTCTTCGGCTTCTCGACGCGATAGAAGACGTCGAGGCCGCGGACGGCCAGCTTCCCGCGCGGGCCCGTCGTCCCGTTGGAGAGGTCTTCGATCACGCCCGCAAGCTAGCGGCGCGCGGTGGCGAGCCTTCGACGCGAGGGTGACTTTTCCGTGTCAGCCCGGCGTCGACGCGGCGGCGCGCGCGGGCGCGCCCCCGTCACCGTGCGGATCGAGCGCGTCGTCCTCGGCGGGCGCCCCGCCCGACTCCGGCACGGGCGGCGCGTCCTTGGGCGGCTCGTCGTCGCGCAAGTGCATCGTGAAGGACGTGCCGACGCCCGGCTGGCTCTCCACCTCGATGGTTCCCCCCATCGCCTCGACGAGGTGCTTGCAGATCGCGAGGCCGAGGCCGGTGCCGCCGACGGCGCGCGAGCGGCCGGCGTCGACGCGGTAGAACCGCTCGAACAGGCGCGGGAGGTGCTTCTTCTCGATGCCGGGGCCGTCGTCGTGCACCGAGAGCGACACGCGCGTCCCCTCACGCTTCGCGCGCACCTCGACGACGGCGCCCGCTCCGGCGTACTTCACCGCGTTGTCGAGCAGGTTCACCAGCACCTGCTCGACCGCGCGACGGTCGGCGCGCGTCGCGCCGAAGCGCTCGTCGACCAGGTTTCGCAGCGTCGTGCCGCGCTCCTTCGCCGCCGCCGAGACGGTGTCGATCGCCGCCTGCGCGGCGGCGCGCGCCTCTACCGGCGACATGTCGAGCCGCCACTGGCGCGCCTCGATGCGCGAGAGCTCGAGCAGATCCTCGACCAGCGCCTGCAGGCGCGTCGCGTGCCGGCCGACGATGTCGACGAAGGAGACCGCGGCCTCCGGGTCGCGCAGCGCGCCGTTCGCCAGCGTGTCGGCCGCCGCGCGGATCGCCGCGATCGGCGTGCGCAGCTCGTGCGACACGTTGGCGACGAAATCGCGCCGCATCGTCTCGAGCCGCCGCAGATCGGTGACGTCGTTGAACACCGCGACCAGCCCGCGCTTGCCCTTCGGATCGCCGCCACGCAGCGGCGCCGCCCGCACCAGCAGCCGCCGCGGCCGGAGCCCGCCGAGCTCGATCTCGCCCGAGGCCTCGCCGCGCTGCGCAGCGTTGAGGATGTCGTCGAGCCCGGCGATGCGGATGGCCTCGATCGGGGAGCGGCCGAGGATCGAGCGATCGAGCAGGAGCATCTCGCGCAGCGACGTGTTGGCGAGGGCGACCGAGCCGTCGCTCGCCTGGGTCACGAGCACGCCCTCGGTCATCGAGTCGAGGATCGCCGCGAGCCGGTTGCGGTCCTCTTCGAGCGACGACTTCTCGGTGGCGACCCAGTCGGCGAGGTTGTCGAGCGCCTCGCCGAGCAGGCCGACCTCGTCGCCGCCGCGGACGCCGGTGCGGATGCCGAGGTCGCGCCGCATCGCCGTCGCCACGCGGCGCATGTCGATGAGCGGCGCGACGGCGACCGACGAGGCGGACAGCGCGATCGCGAAGCCGCACACGATCGCGGCGACCACCATGTAGACGAGCTCGTCGCCCAGCCGCGACTTCAGGTGCGCAGGATCGCTGGCGATCGCCTCGGCGAGGCGCCCGTAGGCGCGCCAGCCGAAGACGATGGCGAGCACGCCGAACGCGGCCGCCAGCAAGACGGCGAACCGAACGCGCCCGGTGGACGACGCGGAGCTCGACATGGGCTCGAGCATGGCGTCGCCGGCGTCCGGCCGCACCTCCCGGCGTCGGCCGCGGAATCGCCCGTCCATCGCGCGGCTTCAGCCGTCGATCTGCGGCTCGTCGGGCGCGCTCGCGAATCGGTAGCCGACGCCGCGCACCGTGCGGATGTAGCTCGAGGCGGGCCCGAGCTTCTCGCGCAGGCGCTTGACGTGGGTGTCGACGGTGCGCGTCTCGATCGAGGAGTTGAGCTGCCAGACGTCGGTCAGCAGCGTCTCGCGCGACTGCGTGCGGTTCTTCCGCTCCAGCAGGGTCGTCAGCAGCCGGAACTCGAGCTGCGTGAGCGCGACCTCCTGGTCGTTGACGAAGGTGCGGTGCGCGGCGCGGTCGATCGACAGCACGCCGAAGCGCACCAGGTCGGCCGCCGGCGTCGCGGGCTCGGTGCGGCGGAGGATGATCCGCACGCGCAACACCAGCTCCCGCACGCTGTAGGGCTTGACCACGTAGTCGTCGGCGCCGAGCTCGAGGCCGACGATGCGATCGACCTCCTCGCTGCGGGCGGAGGCGATGATGATCGGCACGTCGCGCGTCTGCGGGTTCGCCTTGAGCGTGCGGCAGATGTCGAGCCCGCTCACGTCGGGGAGCATCAGGTCGAGGATGATCAGATCCGGGACCTTGGCCTGCACCTCGCGGTAGGCCGCGGCGCCCGTCTCGGCGGTCGCGACCTCGAGGCCATCGGCGCGCAGGTTGTACGCGAGCACCGTCGCGAGATCGCGCTCGTCTTCGACTATCAACACCCGCTGGGTCATCGTGGTCGGAGCCTACGCTGATCTCGTGTCATCCGTGTTACGCCCGCGCGAAAGCGCCGTGGCGCGCTGGAGGGTGCACGGATCAGGTCGCGCGCGCGCCGTCCGGGCGCAGCGGCACGGCGTAGCGCCCCGAGCCGGAGGCCTTCCAGGGGAGCGTCACGGTGAAGCGGCTGCCGCGCCCCTCGGCGGAGTCGACCGTGATCCGCGCGCCGTGCGCCTCGGCGATGCCGCGCGCGATCGCGAGGCCGAGGCCGAGACCACGGGCGTCGCCGCGCATCGCCTGCCAGTACGGATCGAAGATCCGGTCGAGCGCGGCCGACGAGATCCCGGGGCCGGTGTCGGCGACGACGAAGCGGGCGCCGTCGTCGGCCGCGTCCGCGACGAGCTCGACCACCCCCTCCGCGGGGGTGAACTTGATGGCGTTCTGCACGAGGTTCGAGAGCAGCTGCACGAGCCGCGCGCGGTCGCAGGGGACGAGCGTCGCGCCGCCGCTGGTGTGCGCGCGAAGGGCGAGCCCTTTGGCCTCGGCGAGCGGGCGCATCGTGTCCTCGACCTCGTCGACGATGGTCGACAGCTCGTGCTCGCGCACCTGGAGATCGAGGCCGCCGAGCCGGATGCGCTCGAAGTCGAGCAGATCCGCGAGCAGCGCGGACATCCTGCGCGCGGCGCGCTGGATGCGGAGCGCCGCGTCGCGCACGCGCCCCGAGCCGAGCGTGGGGGGCGTGGCCCGCAGCAGCGACTCGGCCGTCATCGCGATGGCCGTGACGGGCGTCCTGAGATCATGCGCGACCACCGCGAGGAAGCGCGCGCGGCCCTCGTCGCGGGTGCGCGGCGCGAGGTGGATCAGCAGCGTCGCGGCCGCGCGCGCGATCGCGAGCGCCTCGGCCCCGCCCGCCACGGCCGCGCCCGACGGCGCGCGCGTCCACGCCGCGAGGATCTCGTCCTCGGACATCGCGACGCACAGCGCCCCGCGCGCCTCGCTCGGCAGCACCTCGTAGGCGCGGAGCCAGCGCTCGGCCTGGACGTCACGCAGCGCGAGCGGGACCGACCGACAGCGATCGGCGAGCTCCGGCGCGATGGCCGCGTCGATCACGAGGCAGCCGTCGACGCCGAGCGCGTCCGCGGCCGCGCGCAGCAGGCGAGGCCTCGCGTCCGCCGCGTCGCGATAGGCGCATGCGCTGTGCACGAGGGTGGCGAGTCGGTCGACGCTCGCGTCGACGACGTCCGCGCCACGATAGGCGTCGACCTGCCCCCCGGCCGTCGCCTGCGCTCCCCTCCCCTCGGTCATTCCGACCTCTTCGGTGACGTCCCGACGCACGACGCGCAGGCGCGGAGGCCCGCTCTGCACGCAGCGCGCCGCGGCCCCGCCACGCGGAGCGGCTGCGCTCAACGCGGGCGGCGCTTCGCGACTCGCTTCTGGGCCTGGAGCGTGAGCCGCCCGAACCGTCGCAGGGTCTCGCGATCGCGCGCCTCGAGCGCGGCGAGGATCGCCGTCGGCGCGGGCCGCCGCGGCGTCGCGAGCCACGCGAGAATCGCGCGGTAGGCGGCGACGCTCTTGGTGGCGTCGGTGTACACGGCCTCGCGCAGCCGCGGCATCGTGCGCGCGAAGTCGAGGAGCGGGTTGAGGCAGAGCTGCATCACGCGGCTCTTGGTCGCCGCCACGATGGCGCTGATGACCGCGACGTCCTGCTCCGCCACCGAGAGCGGATCGGCCCCCGCGTCGACGAGCCGCGCCAGACGCTCGACCTCCGACTCGAGGCGTACCCGGGTCGGGAGCGGGACGCGCTTCGGCATCCTCTCGAGCACGCCGCGCGCGAGGTGGCGGCGGACGTAGAGCAGGTCGGCGGCGACCTCGCGCTCCACGTCGCCCGAAGCGCCGAGCCCGGCCAGCACCTGGAGGATCTCGGGGCCGGCCTCGCGCCGGTAGTCGCCGACGACGCAGCCGCTCCCCTGGCGGATGCGCACCAGCCGCTCGGTGGCGAGGCGGGCGAGCGCGCTGCGCAGCGTGCTGCGGTTCACCTTCAGGTGGGCGGCGAGATCGCGCTCGGGGGGCAGGCGCACGCCCGGCGCGACGGCGCCCGTGAGGATGGCGCGCCGGAGCGCGTCGGCGCACGCGTCGGCGCTCGAGGCGGCGCGCGCATCGCCATCGAGCCGCAGCCGCTCGAGCCATTTGTCCTGTTCATCCGTTCGCCGGGGCACCGTGGGGAAGCTTAGGCAAATCGAGGTTGCGCTGCGAAGCGCTTCGCGCTGCCCGGCGCCTCGTCGCGCAACTTCTTCACAATGCTCGCGCGCGCCCCCGCGACGCGTCACGAGCTCGGCCATGCCGCCGTCGACGCGGTCTGGTCGGAGCGCGCCGCGCGTCGACGCGCCATCGACGCGACATCGACGCGGCATTCGCGTGGCATCGTCGCGGAGCTCGCGCGGCATCGACGCCGCGCCGGCGCGCGCGTCGCACGCATCGCACGCTTCACGCGCGCGAAACGCGCCCATGGGGACGACCTCGTCGCGCGCAGGAAGGTTGCCCGAGATCACTGCGCAGGCTGAACCCGGCGCTCGGACACCTCCGCCCGGTTTGCCGACGAGCCGTGCCCTTGCGCGCCGCTCCCGTCGTCGCGATCTTCCCGACCCTCAAGACATCGGAGGAAGCCATGATCAAGGTCGCGATCAACGGGTTCGGGCGCATCGGTCGGCAGGTGGTCGGTGCGATGGCCGAGAAGGGGGTTCTCGGCAAGGAGCTCGACGTGGTCGCCGTCGTCGACGTCTCCACCGACGCCGACTACTTCGCCTACCAGCTCAAGTACGACTCGGTGCACGGCCGCTTCAAGGGCGAGGTCCACACCGAGAAGAGCAAGCCGGAGCTCAAGGAGAACGACATCCTCGTGGTCAACGGGTGCCGCATCCACTGCCTGCCCGCGGCGAAGGATCTCTCGCTGCTCCCCTGGAAGGAGTACGGCGTCGACATCGTGCTCGAGTGCACCGGGCTCTTCACCGAGGCCGATCTCGCGCGCGGCCACCTCGCCGCCGGCGCCAAGAAGGTCGTCATCAGCGCGCCCGGCAAGGGGGTCGACGTCAAGACCCTGGTGATGGGCGTGAACGACGACGAGTACGTGGCCGCCAAGCACCACATCATCTCGAACGCGTCGTGCACGACCAACTGCCTCGCGCCCGTGGTCCACGTCCTGCTCAAGGAAGGGATCGGCATCGAGACCGGTCTCATGACGACCATCCACTCGTACACGGCGACCCAGAAGACGGTCGACGGCCCGTCCAAGAAGGACTGGCGCGGCGGGCGCGCGGCGGCGATGAACATCATCCCGTCGTCGACCGGCGCGGCGAAGGCGGTCGGCGAGGTGCTCCCCGCGACGAAGGGCAAGCTCACGGGCATGTCGTTCCGCGTGCCGACGCCCGACGTCTCGGTGGTCGACCTCACGATCCGCTCGACCCGCGACACGTCGATCGAAGAGATCGACCAGCTGATGAAGACCGCGTCGCAGACGTACCTGAAGGGGATCCTCGGCGTGACGACGGAGGAGCTCGTCTCCACCGACTTCATCCACGACGACCACTCCTCGATCTACGACTCGAAGGCGACCGTGGAGAACAACCTGAAGGGCGAGAAGCGCTTCTTCAAGATCGTCTCCTGGTACGACAACGAGTGGGGCTACTCGGTCCGCTGCGTCGACCTGCTGCGCAAGGTCGCCAAAGCCGGCTTCGACACGAAGCTGAACATCAAGTCGATCGACGACCTCGAGCTCGCGGGCAAGCGGGTCTTCATCCGCTGCGACTTCAACGTGCCGCTCGAGGGCGGGAAGATCACCGACGACTTCCGCATCAGCTCGGCGCTCCCCACGATCCAGAAGGCGATCGCCGGCGGCGCGAAGGTCGTGCTCGCCTCGCACCTCGGCCGCCCCGCCGAGAAGGGGTACGAGAAGGAGTTCTCGCTCGCGCCGGTGGCGGAGCGGCTCTCGCAGCTCCTCGGCAAGCCGGTGAAGTTCGTCGCCGACTGCATCGGGGCCGACGCGCAGAAGGCCGTCGCCTCGCTCGCCAACGGCGAGGTCGCGCTGCTCGAGAACCTGCGCTTCTACCCGGGCGAGGCGACCAACGACGAGAAGTTCGTCAAGGAGCTCGCGGCGCTCGCCGACCTCTACGTGAACGACGCGTTCGGCACCTCGCACCGCGACGCCGCCTCGATGACGGGCCTGCCGAAGGCGCTCAAGGGCGGCGCGGCCGGCTACCTCGTCAAGAAGGAGGTCGACGTCATCCACACCGCGCTCAAGAACCCGGCGCGCCCCTTCGTGGCGGTGCTCGGCGGCGCGAAGGTGAGCGACAAGGTCGCCGTGATCAAGAACCTGCTGTCGCTCGTCGACGAGGTCGTGATCGGCGGCGCGATGGCCTACACGTTCATGAAGGCGGCGGGGCTCCCCACCGGCTCCTCGCGCGTGGAGACCGTCGTGAAGGACAAGAAGGGCTCCAAGAACGTCCTGAAGATGGCCGAGGAGATCCTCGAGCTGGCCAAGGCGAAGGGGAAGAAGATCGTGCTGCCCGTCGACCACGTCGTCGTGCAGAAGGTCGAGGCGGGCGCGCCCTCGAAGGTCGTCGAGACGCTCGAGGACGGCTGGATGGGCGTCGACATCGGGCCGAAGACGCGCGAGCTCTACGCGCAGATCCTCGGCGGCGCGAAGACGGTCATCTGGAACGGCCCGATGGGCATCTTCGAGATGAAGGGCTTCGAGGCCGGCACCGCGCAGGTGGCGAAGGCGATCGCGGACGCGACCGCCAAGGGCGCGGTCACCATCGTCGGCGGCGGCGACTCCGCGGCGGCCATCCGGCAGTTCGGGTTCGACACGAAGGTCACGCACGTCTCGACGGGCGGCGGCGCGTCGCTCGAGATGATGGAAGGGAAGTTCCTCCCGGGCGTCGCGGCGCTCGATCTGAAGTAGTCGCGAGCGCGTGAGCGACCGGGCGCGCCTCCTCGAGTTGAGGGGGCGCGCCTCGTTTTGGCGGGCGCGAGCGCACGCCGAGCGCCCCGGATCGGCGTGAGGCGCTGCCGCGTCCGCGCGCGCCGCGCTACGGGAGCGGCGCCCGCGCGAAGCACTCCCCCTCGCCGCGGTAGTGCCCCACCGTGCGCGAGAGCGCGGTCACGAAGTCGCGCAGCGTGTTCACGTTCGCCGCGGCGCCCGTGCCGTAGCCGCCGTCGGCCGCGTCGATCTCGTAGAGGCGCACGGCGGCGAGCTCGTCGAGCGTGACCTCGCCGTCGGCGTTCGCGTCGGCCTTGGCGATGGCGTCGAAGCGCGGCACGGCGTTGGTCGCCTGCAGGTCGTCGTAGAAGAGGTGATCGCCGTGGATGGTGAGCTGCACCGTCTCGGTGCCGCCGTTGGTCACGGTGACGCCGAGCGTCTTCTTGCCGTCCTGCTCCCCCTCGCACTCGACGAAGAGGGTCGGCGCGGCGAAGGTCCAGTTCAGCGTCTTGGTCACGGAGCCCTTGGTCACCACCCCTTCGACGTGGAGGTGCGCCTTGGCCGCGAGCAGGAGCTGCGCGTCGGCCGCGGCGACGCCGGGGGCGAGCACCGCGTCGCCGGTCATCGGGCCGAGCTGGTAGCTCACGCGGTCCCAGCTCTTCGCGGCGAGGGCCGAGAACGTGACGATCTCCTTCTCGCCCGCCCGGGTCAGGTCGAACACGTGCGGCGTCGTCAGCTCGGCCGCGACCACGCCGGCCGAGTCGGCGACGGTGATCGCGTGGAAGACGACCAGGAACTTCGAGTACTTCACCGACCAGCCGTCCTTCGGGAAGGCGGCGGCAGGGATCCCCTGCTCGATGTAGTCCTCGCCCCAGGTGGTGAAGGTCACGTCGCCCTGGCCGACGTCGCTGCCGCACGCGGCGAGCGCGAGCGCGCTTGCGAGTGCGAGTGCGAGCGCGCGCGCGAGGCCGCACGCGAGCGAGCTGCGCGTGGCGCGGCCGCTCATGGCGTCACGTACGAGAACACGAAGCCCGCTCCCTTCTTCAACCCGCGCGCGAAGCCCTTGAAGGCGATCGTGCCGGCGAGGTCGCTCGGCGAGCCGTCGGCGGTCGGCTTCACGTCGGTGAAGTCGACCTGGTCGAGCCAGACGGTCGGATCGATCGCGATCACCACCGTGCCGTCGGCCTCGACGTCGGCGCTGGTGAACGCGCAGCCCTCGAGGCTCGGCTCGCCGTAGCTGTCGAGGACGTCGGAGAGCGCGGCGGTGGCCTGGAAGCGCAGCGTCGTCGCGCCGCTCTGGGCGGCCCCCTCGACCGCGACCACCACGCCGTGATCGCCGGCGCCGTAGGTGAAGCGCGCGCTCTGGTAGGTGCCGCTGACCCCGGCGCCGTCGGCGAGCCTGGTCGTGCCGGCGAAGAGGTCGAGGGTCGCCGGCGTGGTGAGCTCGCCCATCGCGTCGCCGGCGACGTAGTGCCCGGGGTGCGCGTGCGCGCTGCGCAGGCCGAGCAGCCCGCGCAGCGGATCGCGGCCGCGCGTTCGAGGCGCGGCCGCCCGCGAGAAGATCGGCTCGCCGTCGAAGTAGGCCACCGAGGCCATCGCGACGGTGGCCTTGGTGAGCGTGACCGTCCAGCCGACGCCGTTGGTGAACGTGCTCCGCGGCTCCTTCGCCGGCCGCGCCTGCGTGTGGAGCGTGACCCGTCGGCCGGTCGTGCCCGAGGCGCCGTCGCCGCCGCAGGCCTCGAGCGCGAGGCCCGCGCCGAGCAGCGCGCAGGAGGCCGCGAACACGGAGAAGGTGACGAGCGCGACGCGTTCCGGACCGTGCATGCGAGACCTCACAGATACGCGGCGAGCGTCGCCATCACGCTGCGCGGCGCGCCGACGGTGACGTGCCGCTGGGGCACGAGCGAGGACGTGGCGCCGGGGAGCGCCGAGGCGAAGACGAACTCGCCGTCGAACCAGCGGGCGCCGAGCAGGTTGAACACGTCGAGCGAGAGCTCGAAGGGGCCCGCGCGCACGGCGGCGGTGGCGTCGACCAGGAACACGTCGGTGCCGCGCTCGCCGTAGGGGAGCGGGCGGTTCACCAGCCCGGTGAGCCCGGCGCCGAGGCGCGCGCGCACCTCGCCGAAGCGCACGCGCCCGAGCCGCGGCGTGAAGGCGAGATCCTGCCGCACCACGAGCTGCGGCACGTAGGGCAGCAGGTCCCCTTTCTCGTACGTCGCGTCGGAGGCGGTGAACACCGCGTGCGTGTAGGTCGCGCTGCCGACCGAGACGAACCAGTCGACCGGGCGCATCACGTACTCGGCCGCGACGCCGGTGCGCGCGGTCGCCGGGACGCGCTCGTTGCGCGTGGTGACCGGGTCGAAGACGAGATCGTCGGAGAGCGCGGTGCGGAACGCCGCGATCGAGCCGCGCAGCCACCGCTCCTCGGCGTAGCGCAGGCCGATCTCGGCCGAGTCGACGCGCGTGAACGGCGTGGTCTCGCCGTCGCCGAGGCTGCGCGCCTGCGGCGAGCGGAACCCGCGGCCGTAGCTCGCCACCAGGCGCAGCCCGCCGACGAGGCGCGCGTCGATCGAGACGCGCGGATCGAGCGCGCTCCCCATCGCGGCGCGCGCCTGGCCCGAGGCCTTGGGATCGGAGACGGCGCCGTCGGAGCCGACCCGCGTGCTCGTGCCGGCGGCGGGCGCGTCGTCTTCGCTGGCGTAGGCGAGGCCGTCGACGCGCACCCCGGCGCGCAGCGTCACCTGCGCGAGCGGGCGCACCGCCACGTCGACCCAGGCGGCCGCGTCGGTCGCGCGGATCTTCGCCTTCACCGGCGTCGACAGCACGCGATCGCCGATCACCGACAGCCCGAGCTGCGACTGATCGATCCAGTCGTTGCGCAGCGAGAGCCCCGCCTCGACGGTGTCGTCGGCCCGCAAGAGCCGCACGCGCTTGCGATAGCGCGCGGTCGCGCCGACGGTGACCGCCTCGTTCACCTGCTGGGTCGCGTCGCCGTCGCTCTTCTGGACGAGGTAGCCCGTGTAGTCCTGCCGCAGGCGCAGCGCGCGGTAGATCAGGTACGGCGCGAGCTCGACCTCCGTGCCGTTCGCGTCGACGTGCACGAGCTCGCCGACGAGCTGCGTGCGCGCGGAGTAGCCCCCCTGGTTCGGATCGAGCGAGTCGAAGCGGCGCGCGGGGTTCGCCTCGACGTACGAGAGCGGCAGCACGCCCGCGGCGTCGAAGCGCGCCGCGTAGCCGGTCGCGAGCAGCCGCAGCGAGGTCCCGCCGCCGAGCGCGATCACGTGCTGGGCGATCGCCGAGGTCCGGTGCGCGGCGCGCGCGGGGCCGAAGCCGTCGGTCTCCTGCGACTCGAACGCGGCGAACGAGCGCTCGTCCGCGCCCTCGGGGTGCCAGGCGAGGAAGGCGCGGCGCTCGCCGAACGAGCCGACGCCGAGCTTCGCGGTGACGCCCGGCTCCGCGTAGCCGAGGTCGTAGCGGATCGAGCCGGCGACCGCGAAGTCGCCCTGGCGCGGGTCGTAGGTGCCGGGGGTCGCGACCACCTCGCGCACCACCTCGGGCATCACGAAGTGCAGATCGGCGTAGCCCTGGCCGTGGACGTTCGAGACCTCGTTGACCGGCGCGCCGCCGACCCAGAGCTCGACGTCCTGGCCGTGCACGGCGTCGAAGCCGCGATAGAAGATCTGGTAGGCCTTCCCCTGCCCCGAGTGCTGCGTGATGAACACGCCGGGCACGATCTGCAGCAGATCGGCGCCGGTGCGGTGCGGCGCGGCGGCGATCTCGGGGCGGCCGCGCGTGCTCTCGGACGAGCCGTGGGCGGCGCGCGGGC
>CAIXWQ010000079.1 GCA_903923175.1 uncultured delta proteobacterium
CCCGGCGGCGTCGGCGTGAGCGGCTCTCGCAGCCGCCCTCGCCGACGCCGCGCGCGCGCTCGAAGAGGAGACCCACGCTCCACCGATGATGAACGGCGAGGAACACAGTGCGCAGGCAGGCTCCCTCTCGGGGGTCCAGCCGCCCGACGGCGGCCGCGCGCGCCCCATCGCCCTCGGTGTCGTGGTCGTCGCCGTCTCGCTCGCCCTCGCGCTCTTCATCCGCCCCGGCTCCGAGGGCTCGAACCTCGCCGAGTTCCTGGGGCGCTTTCACATCCTGGTGCTGCACGTGCCGATCGGCGCGCTGCTGCTGGTCGTCTCGGCCGAGGCGCTCGCGCTCTCGCCCAAGCTCAGACCGCGCATCGATCCCGCCATCGGCCTCGCCCTCGCCTTCCTCGCGGGCACCGGCGTCGCCGCGTTCGGCCTCGGCCTCCTGCTCGCCCACGGCGGCGGCTACCCATCGAAGCTGATCGCGCTGCACCGCGGCTTCACCCTCGCCGGCATCGTCGCGAGCGCCGCGGCCTTCCTGATCTGGTCGCTCCGGTCGCCGCGCGCCGGACGCACGCTCTTCCGCCTCGCCCTCGGCGCGACGGCCGGCCTCTTCACCGCCGGCGCGCACGTGGGCGGCTCGCTCACGCACGGCGAAGACTTCCTCACCCGCTACGCGCCGTCCTTCGTGCAGCGGCTGCTCGGCGCGAAGGCCGCGCCGGCCCCCGAGAGCTCGAGCGCGGCGAGCGCCGGCGCCGAGCCGCGCCTCTACGCCGACGTCCTCGCGCCCGCGCTCCGCGCGCGCTGCGTCGACTGTCACGGGCCCGACAAGGCGAAGGGGGGCCTGCGCGTCGACTCGCTCGCGGCGCTCCGCAAGGGCGGCGAGCACGGCCCGGCGATCAAGGACGGCCACGGCGACGCGAGCCCGCTCGTGCAGCGGATGCTCCTCCCCGCGGGCCACGACGATCGCATGCCACCCGACGGCAAGGCCGGCCTCGGCGACGGCGAGATCGAGCTGCTCCGCTGGTGGATCGATCGCGGAGCGAGCGAGGAGCTGCGCGTGCGCGACACGCTGCCGCCCGACGCCGCGCGCACCGTGCTCGCCGCGCTCGCGAAGGGGAACGCGGCGCCGCAAGCGGCCGCAGGGGCGGCTGCGACCTCGTCGTCCGCTTCGGGTTCGGCGTCGGCCGCCGGCTCGGCGGCGGCGGCCTCGGCCTCGGCGAAGGCCACGCCGGGCAACCCGCGTACGGTCTACGGCGCGGTCGTCGCGCCGATCCTCGCGGCGCGCTGCGAGGGGTGCCACGGCGCCGCCAAGGTCAAAGGGCAGCTGCGCGTCGACTCGCTCGCCGCGCTGCTCGCGGGCGGACGTGGCGGGCCCGCGGTGGTCGCGCGCGATCCGTCGCGCGGCTCGCTCCTCGCGCGCACGCGCCTCGCGCTCGACGACGACAAGCACATGCCGCCCACCGGCGAAGCGCAGCCGTCGACGCTCGAGATCGAGGCGACTTCATGGTGGATCGAGCACGGCGCCGACGCGACCACGCTCGTCGAAGAGCTCCCGCCCAAGTTGCAGGCGCTGCGCCCACCCGCGCCGAGGCCGCGCGCGGTCACCCCCGCCGCGACCTCGATCGCGCCCCCGAACGATCTGCCGCGCGCGCCCCGCTACGACGGGCCACCCCGCACGCTCGCGCTGTACGCCGACGTCGTCGCCCCCGTCCTCGAGCGCCGATGCGGCAACTGCCACACAGGCGGCATGGCCTCGGCCGGGCTGCGCACGGACGACGTCGCGGCGATGATCGCGAAGCACGTGCTGATCCCGGGCAAGGACGCCGAGAGCCCGCTGGTGCTCCGCACGTTCCTCCCCGACGGCGATCGCGAGCACATGCCGCCGCGGACCAAGCCGCAGCCGACCCCGGGCGAGATCGAGGTGATCCGCGCGTGGATCGTCGGCGGCGCGAAGCTCGTCGGCGACGTCGACGCACGCACGCTCCCGGCCGACGTCGTGCCTGCGCCGAAGGGCGCGACGGCCCCGTCCAGCGCTTCGAGCGCCGCGAGCACCGCGAACGACGACGACGGCTGGGGACCGAAGCCTGCGCCCGTCGCGAGCGCGAGCGCGAGCACGAGCGCGAGCGCGAGCGCGAAGCCTGCGCCGACCGAGATCGCGCCGCCGCGCACCGCACCGCCGCGCGGAGGCTGCGCCTCGTGCACGGCCACCGGGCGCGACGACCGCGAGACGCGCTGGGTCGCGACGCTCGCCACGGCCGCCCTCGCGCTCACCTGGATCGCTCGGCGGCGACGCCGCTAGGGCGTCGGCCGCGACGAGCGCGGACGATCAGGCGCGACCGCGCGAGAGCGACGGGAGCGTGCGCGCGCGAGGTATGCTGTCGCGGTGGAAGCGAAGACGCGTCGACGCGCGGTGAGGGTCCTGATCGGCCTCGGGCTCGGGGTCGGGCTCGCGATGGGCGCGGGGCTCGCGTACCTCGAATTCGCGCTGGGGAGTCACCTGCGCGCCGAGCGCACCGCGCTGGAGCAGCGGCTGCACGGCGTCGGCGCGGCGGCCCTCGACGACCAGCGCGTGCTCGCCGCGGCGCCCCCCTTCGAGCCGCAGGGGTCCGCGCACGACGCGGGGCCGTGGCTCAACCCGCGCATCGAGTGGTCGAGCGCCACCGCCGCGCTGGCGGCGTATCGCAAGACGCACCCGAGCCCCGCGCCGTCGCTCGAGCTGCCGGCGAAGCTGCGCGCGCTGTCGCTGCTCGACGAGCTGAAGAGGCCGACGCCCGACGGCGACGTCCTCGCCGCCGACACGAGCTGGATGCGCGGCCTCGCCGAGTTCGACCACTGGGACTGGGAGCGCGACAGCCCGAGCGAGATCGACGGCGCGAGCGGGCCGGCCATGACCCTGCCTGGTTTCTCGCAGCTGCTTTCGTGGTCGCGCATCCGGTTGCTGCAAGGGGCGGCGAGCGACGACGCGCGCCCGGCCGCGCGCGAGGTGCGGCAGGTCGCGCGCCTCGCGTACTCGACCGAGACCCTCGTCGGAGTGCAGGTCGCCGACGCGCTCCTCGGGATGGAGCGCACGACCTACGACGCCGTGCGCGCCGCGAAGGGGGCCGCGGCCGTCGAGGGGTGGACGCCGGCGAGCGCCGACGTCGAGCGCCGCTTCAAGCGCGTCGCGTGGGGGGTGGCCGCGGTGCTCACGCCGATCGCGCCGCCGGAGGAGTCGAGGCCGGTGCTCGCCGCGCCCGCCTCGGCGTTCGGCCAGTGCGCCGGGCTCGCCGAGGGGCTGCGCATGGCGCACTTCGCGCGCGCCTTCGCCGACGATGGCGCCCTCGCCGAGCGGTTCCGCGCGCTCGGTGACGCGCTCTCGGCGAGCGCGCCGACCTGCCGCCTGCGACGCGTGCGCGAGGCGTGGGCGGCGCCGGGCACGCGCGGCGCGATGCGCGGCACGGTGGCCGAGCTGTGCGAGGGGCAAGGTGCCTTCTGCAAGGTGCTCTACGCGCTGCCGGGCGCGCGCGCGAAGGCGGCGCAGGCGCTGCTGCTCATGGGCGCGCTGGCGCCCGCCGGGTACTGACGATCGAGTCAGCTCGGCTGGCGCGCGCCGACGCGCGTCATGACAAGCTCGTTGCAGCCGAGGCTTCCCGTCGGCACGACGCGGTCGACCCGGAAGCCGCGCTGCTCGTGGAATTCGCTGAGCCGCGCGACCGTCGCGACCTCGAACGGATATCCCCCGACCCAGTCGACCATGTCGTGCCAGCGGCTCATGCCGCGGGCCGACTCGTAGTGCGTCCAGCTGCGGACGTAGCGCTCGCCGTGCCCCGAGAGCACCGACTTCGCGAGCACTCGCAGCTCGAACGGCGCCATCAACCCGGCCACGAACGGCGCGTGGACGACCGACGGCAGGCGGTTGTAGACCTGCTTCACTCGCCGCCAGAACGCCGACTTCGTCCCCTGATCGTTGTAGATGGCAATGAAGAGGCGCCCGTCGGCGGCGACGCGCTCGGACACGAGGTCGAGCGCCCGCCACATCTCGCCCGTGTGGTGCAGCACGCCCCACGCGTAGACCACGTCGAACACGCCGAGCGAGCGGAGGTACTCGGCGTCGAGAGCGCTGCCGCGCTCGATCGTCCACGCGGCGTCGCCCGGGAAGTAGCGAGCGCGAAGCTGCTCCGCGCAGCCGACGGAGTGCGCGTCGTAGTCGAACGAGTGGACCTTCGCGCCCAGGCGCCGCGCTGCGAGGCTGAACAAACCGCTGCCGCAGCCGACGTCGAGGAACGTCTTGCCGACCAGATCGCGGACGCCGAGCATGTCTCGGAGCGACGCTTCGGCGGTGGCGATTCTCGAGGGGGTGAGGTGGCGCAGGAAGCGGGCCCAATTCTCACCGAAGCCGAAGCGCAGGTCCGTCGTCATGTTCGTCTCGCTCGTCGAGGAAGTGGAGGCCGTCGCGCGGAGCGCGGGACCACGAAGCGCTCGCAAGTCTACGTATTTGCGAGCCAGTGCCCAGCCGGCGTCCGATGGACTCCACCGCGGACCGGTCAGGAGTCGGCGCCGAGCCCGATCGTGGCGCGCGCGTGAGCCGCGGAATCGCGCGCCGGTCCGCCCCTCCGCACCCCGGGGCAGCACCCCACGCCGATCTGATCTAGCGTGCGCGCCCCTCGATGCCCGCAGACCTCCTCCTCGAAATCGGCTGTGAAGAGATCCCCGCCTCGTTCGTCGCCGGCGCGCTCGCCGCGCTGCCGGGGCTGCTGCTCGGTCGGCTCGACGCCGCCCGCATCGGCCACGGAGAGGCTCGCGCGCTCGGCAGCCCGCGGCGCATCGCGCTGTTCGTTTCGGGGGTGGCCGAGCGGCAGCCCGATCTCGCCGAAGAGGTGAGCGGTCCTCCGGCGGGCGCGGCGTTCGACAAGGACGGCAAGCCGACCAAGGCCGCCGAGGCCTTCGCCAAGAAGCTCGGCATCGACGTCGGCGCGCTGCGCGTGGTCGACACGCCCAAGGGGAAGTACCTCGCCGGCACGCGCCGCGAGACGGGTCGCGACAGCGCCGAGCTGCTGCCGAAGCTGCTCGGCGAGGCGATCGCGGCCATCCCGTTCCGCAAGTCGATGCGCTGGGGTCGCTCCGAGGTCGCGTTCGGGCGCCCCATCCACTGGCTCGTCGCGCTGCTCGGCGACGCGGTGCTCGACGTCGAGTACGCCGCGCTCCGCGCCGGGCGCGTCACCTACGGTCACCGCTTCCTCGCCCCCGCGGCGATCGAGCTGCGCGCCCCCGCGAGCTACGTCGAGCAGCTGCGCGCCGCGCACGTGTTCGTCGACCCCGACGAGCGCAGCGCGAAGATGCTCGAGCGCCTCCACGCGAAGGCCAAAGAGCTCGGCGGCGAGCTCGTCCCCGACGAGTTCCTGGTCGACGAGAACCTCGGGCTCGTCGAGGAGCCGCTCATCGTCGACGGCGGCTTCGAGGCGTCGTTCCTCACGCTCCCCGACCGGCTCATCGTCGACGTGATGCGCACCCACCAGCGCTACTTCGCGGTGCGCGACGCCGCCGGCAAGCTCTTGCCGCGCTACCTCGCGGTGGTGAACACCGCCAACGACCCCGAGAAGATCCGCAAGGGCAACGACCGCGTCATGCGCGCGCGGCTCTCGGACGCGCGCTTCTTCGTCGACACCGATCGCAAGGCGGGGCTCGAGACGTACGCGAAGAAGCTCGCCGGCGTGCGCTATCACGCCAAGCTCGGCTCGGTCGCCGACAAGGTCTCGCGCATCGCCGACGCCGCGCAGGGGATCGCGCACGCGAGCGGCGCCGACTCGGCCACGCTCGCCAAGGTCGGGCTGACCGCCGCGCTCGCGAAGGCCGATCTCGCCGCCCTCACCGTCGGCGAGTTCCCGGAGATGCAGGGCTACGCGGGGCGCGACGTCGCGCTCGCGAGCGGCGTCGACGCGGACGTGGCGGACGCCATCGGGCAGCACTGGTTCAACCCCGAGGACGCCGGCAGCACCAACGCGCTCGCGCTCTGGGTCGGGCTCGCCGACAAGCTCGATCACCTCGTGGGCGGCTTCGCGGTCGGGCTCGCGCCGTCAGGCTCCAACGATCCGTTCTCGATGCGCCGCGCCTTCGTGCGCGCGGTCACCGCGTACCTCGACGCGCGCACGCGCAAGGTCGGCGGCACGCTCCCGAGCTTCGCGTTCATCGCCAAGCTCGCCTACGACGCCTACGCCTCGCGCGGCCCCGCGCTCCCGCGCACCTGGGAGTCGCTGGCGCCCGAGCTGCTCTCGTTCATGAAGACGCGGCTGGTGGGGCTCTTCGACGAAGCGGTCGACGTCGGCGCGGGCGCGCAGGCGCTCGCCGGCTTCCGCGCCCCGCGCGACGTGGTCGAGGCGTGCATCGACGCCGAGCCGCGCGAGGGGGCGAACACCGCCTTCGACGACCTCGACGATCTGCGCCTGCGCATCGCCGCCGTGCGCGACGCGCGCGGCACCGAGGCGTTCGCCAAGCTCGCCACCGCGTTCAAGCGCGCGGCCAAGATCACCAAGGACGTCGTGCCCCAGGATCCCGATCCGGCGCGCTTCGATCACCCGGCCGAGAAGGCGCTCTGGCTCGCGTACGCGGCCACGCGCGACGCCATCGAGAAGGCCACCGCGGGCGGCGCCTACGCCGTCGCGGTCGAGGCCGCGTCGAAGGCGATCGCCGAGCCGATGGACCGCTTCTTCGACAAGGACGAGGGCGTGTTCGTCATGGCCGACGACCTCGCGGTTCGCGACAACCGCCTGCGCATGCTCGCGACGATCGCCAGCGCCCTGCGACGCGTGGCGCGGCTCGAGGTCCTCGACGGCGGGAACTGACGCCCGCCGGCGCGCGGCGGCTTCGACCGGCGCGCGGGCGCGTCACGCCACCGCTGCGCCCTCGGTCGAGCACGCAAGAACCGACGAGCGGCGAACACTTTTCGCGCCTCGCGAGCTGTTCCGGAGCATGGCCCGAGCGGTCTGCGCGAGCACGACCGCAAATCCACGCTGGCCGGCGCGCCGAGCAGGGCGGAGCCGCGCGGGGATCGGGTCTTGCCACGCGGCCGGCGGACGCGCGTCCCAAGGACGTGCGCCTGCTGCCCTCGTCGCGCATTGCGTCGAGTCGGGCGTCGCGCCAGACGTCGACGGTTCGCCGTGGAGCAGCATTCTCCAACGTCGCAAGGAGCGGGTATGTCGTCCAAGCAGCTCGTCTACTTTTTCGGTGCAGGCAAAGCGGAAGGCAACGCGACGCAGAAGGAGCTGCTCGGCGGCAAGGGCGCCGGCCTCGCGGAGATGACGAACCTCGGCGTGCCCGTGCCGCCCGGCTTCACGATCGTCACCGACGTCAGCGTCGGCTACCTCTCGTCGAAGCAGACGCCGCCCGAGCTCAAGGCGCAGGTCGAGACCGCGCTCGCCAAGGTCGAGCAGATCGTCGGCATGAAGTTCGGTGATCCGAGCAACCCGCTGCTCGTGTCGGTCCGCTCGGGCGCGCGCGCCTCGATGCCCGGCATGATGGACACCGTCCTCAACCTCGGCCTCAACGACGCAACGGTCGAGGGGCTCATCAAGAAGACCAAGAACCCGCGCTTCGCGCTCGACGCGTATCGCCGGTTCCTCACGATGTACTCGGACGTCGTGCTCAATGTCAGCCGCGAGCCCTTCGAGCACGCGCTCGACGAGATCCGCCGCGACATCGGCAAGAACCGCGGCCTCTCCGCGAACCAGACGCACGGCGAAGAGCTCAAGCGCGCGGTGCCGGACAGCGACCTCGACGAGGGGCACCTCCGCAAGCTCGTCGCGTCGTACGAGGAGATCGTCAAGAAGGCGACCGGCAAGCCGTTCCCGCAGGACGTGAGCGAGCAGCTGTGGGGCGCGATCCTCGCGGTCTTCGAGTCGTGGAACAACCCGCGTGCGGCGACGTACCGCAAGATGCACGACATCCCCGTGTCGTGGGGCACCGCCGCCAACGTGCAGGCGATGGTCTTCGGCAACATGGGCGACACGAGCGCCACCGGCGTCTGCTTCACGCGCGACCCGTCGACGGGCGAGAAGAAGCTCTACGGCGAGTGGTTGCCGAACGCGCAGGGCGAGGACGTCGTCGCCGGCATCCGCACGCCGCGCAAGATCGCGAAGGGGACGGGCGGCCCGGACGACGAGACGCTCGAGGTCGGGATGAAGCCGGCGTTCGACGAGCTGCTCAAGATCACCGAGCGGCTCGAAGGCCACTTCAACGACATGCAGGACATCGAGTTCACGATCCAGGAGCAGAAGCTCTATCTGCTCCAGTGCCGCTCCGGGAAGCGCTCGGCGAAGGCCGCACTGAAGATCGCGCTCGAGCTGCAGCGCGCCGGCCGCCTCACCAAGGACGAGGCGATGCTGCGCATCGAGCCCGAGTCCCTCAACCAGCTGCTGCACCCGATCCTCGACCCGGAGGTCGTCAAGCGCAGCACGCCGATCGCGCGCGGCCTGAACGCCTCTCCGGGCGCGGCGGTCGGCGCGGTGGTCTTCAACGCCGACGAGGCCGAGAAGCGCGCGCTGCGCGGCGAGGCCGTCATCCTCGTGCGCACCGAGACGTCGCCCGAGGACATCCACGGCATGAAGGCCGCGAAGGGCATCCTCACGGCCCGCGGCGGCATGACCTCGCACGCCGCCGTCGTCGCGCGCGGCATGGGCACGCCGTGCGTCGCCGGCTGCAGCGCGCTGCAGGTCGACGAGCACAAGAAGATCGTGCGCGTCGCCGTCACGACCGACGGCAAGCCGATGGAGGTGGTGGAACTGCGCGAGGGCGACATCGTCTCGCTCGACGGCGGCACCGGCGCGGTCTACCGCGGCGCGCTCGCGCTCAAGCCGGCCGCGCTCTCGGGCGACTTCTCCGAGCTGATGGCGTGGGCCGACGAGCGGCGCGTGCTGCGCGTGCGCACCAACGGCGACACGCCGAAGGACGCGAAGACCGCCCGCAACTTCGGCGCGGAGGGCATCGGCCTCTGCCGCACCGAGCACATGTTCTTCGACGACAAGCGCATCGCCGCGATGCGCGAGATGATCCTCGCGTCGACCAAGGCCGATCGCGAGACCGCGCTCGCCAAGCTCCTCCCGTTCCAGCGCGAGGACTTCATCGGCATCTTCACCGAGATGCAGGGGCTGCCGGTCACCATCCGCCTGCTCGACCCGCCGCTGCACGAGTTCCTGCCGCACTCGCCGGAGGCGATCGCGGCCACGTCCGCCGCGTCGGGCGTCTCCAAGGAGACGATCGTCAAGCGCTCGGAGGATCTGTTCGAGTCGAACCCGATGCTCGGCCACCGCGGCGTGCGCCTCGCGATCACCTACCCCGAGATCTACGCGATGCAGACGCGCGCGATCCTCGAGGCGGCGATCGAGGTCTCGAACAAGGGGCTCTCGGTGCTCCCCGAGATCATGATCCCGCTGATCATCGGCAAGCGTGAGCTCGACATCTGCAAGGAGATCGTCGACGAGGTCGCCAAGGACGTCTTCGCCAAGGCGGGTCGGTCGATCCCGTTCATGTACGGCACGATGATCGAGATCCCGCGCGCCGCGCTGCGCGCGGGCGAGATCGCCGAGACCGCCGAGTTCTTCTCGTTCGGCACCAACGACCTGACGCAGACCTGCCTCGGCATCAGCCGCGACGACGCCGACAAGTCGTTCCTCCCGCAGTACGTCGAGCAGGGCGTGCTCGCCAAGAGCCCGTTCAACTCGCTCGATCAGGAGGGGGTCGGCGAGCTGGTGTCGATCGCCAAGGAGCGCGGCCGCAAGACGCGGCCGAAGCTCAAGCTCGGCATCTGCGGCGAGCACGGCGGCGATCCGAGCTCGGTCGACTTCTTCCACCGCATCGGCCTCGACTACGTGAGCTGCTCGCCGTTCCGCGTGCCGATCGCGCGGCTCGCTGCGGCGCAGGCCGCGGTGCGGACCGACGCGAAGCAGAAGTAGTCGCGACGAAGACGTAGACGCGGAGCGCCCTCCGGCTGGACCGGGTGGCGCTCCGCGCCGCATTTTTGTGGCCCGATCGAGCCACAACGGGCCTCGCGCCGGGCGCTTACACCGACGCGGAAGTTCGATTTCGACAGACCGCGGCGGCACGTCGCGCGTAGGAAGAGGCATGAGCCCGCGCCCTCGCTTCGCCCGCTTCCCCCTCTCCGCCCTCGCCGTCACCACCGCCGCCAGCGCCGCCCTGCTCGCCTGCGCGTCGGGCACCCCCGCCCCGAGCACGAGCCCCGCGCGTGACGCGACCGCGGCTTCCTCGAGCGCGGTCGCTTCGGCCTCGCCGTCGTCGTCCGTCGCGCCCCTCCCCTCGACCGTCGCGTCGACGACGCCGAGCAGCGCGACCAGCGCGAGCACCTCGCCGCCGACGAAGGTCGCGGAGAAGGGCGATCACGCGTTCGCCGCGCGACTCTACGGCACGCAGCGCGACGCCAAGGGGAACCTCGTGATCTCGCCTTCGAGCGCGCGCGTGGCGCTGTCGATGGCGTACGTCGGCGCGAAGGGGAAGACGGCGACGCAGATGGCCGACGTGCTCGGCATCGACGACGATCCCGCCAAGGTCACGACGGAGATGTCGGCGACGATCGCGCGCTGGAACGCCGGCGGCGATCCCAAGGTGAAGCTGCGCGTCGCCAACGCGACCTGGGGCGACAAGAGCGTCCCCTTCACGTCGAGCTGGCAGGGCACGATGAAGACGAGCTACGGAGCGCCGCTCCAGCTCGTGGACTTCAAGGGGGCCTTCGAGCCGGCGCGCAAGACGATCAACGAATGGATCGGCGCGAAGACCGAGCAGAAGATCCTCGGCACGCTGCAGCCCGGCGACCTCGACGCGTACACGCGCTTCGTGCTCGTGAACGCGACCTACTTCGACGGCCAGTGGTCGCACGCGTTCGAGGCGAAGGGGACGGCCGACGGCGCGTTCCACGTCGCCGCGGGCAAGGACGTGCAGAAGAAGCTGATGCACCAGACGTCGCACTTCAGCTACGGCGAGACGCCCGACGCGCAGGTGCTGTCGATGCCTTACGGCAAGGGCGGCTACTCGATGGTCGTGGTCCTGCCGAAGCAGACCTTCGGCCTGTCCGCGCTCGAGACCGGCATGACCGGCGCGACGATCGACGGCTGGCTCGCGGCGCCGAGCTACGAGCAGGAGGTCGTCGTGACCTTCCCGCGCATCGAGGCCGAGGCGCGCCTGCTGCTCGGCGGCGTGCTCGCGAAGCTCGGCATGGTCGACGCGTTCGATCCCGCGAAATCGGACTTCTCGGGGATCGCGCCGCACAAGGGCTTCGACGACAACCTCTACCTCGCGAAGGTCATCCAGAAGTCGTGGATCAAAGTCGACGAGAAGGGGACCGAGGCGGCCGCCGCGACCGTCGTGATCGGCGCCATGCCGACCGCCGTGGCCATCCCGCACGTCTTCGACGCGACGCACCCGTTCCTGTACTTCCTGCGCGACGACGCAGGCAACGTGCTGTTCATGGGGCGCGTGATCGAGTGAGCGGCGCGGTCACGTGAGCCTGCGGAAAGCGTGCGTCTTGAGCACCAGCCAGACGCGCGCGCCCGGCGCGACGCCGAGCTCCTCGCACGCCGCCGCGGTGAGCCGCGCGCGGAAGTCGACGCCGAGCGCACGCGCCGTGATCAGGCGATCCTCGCCGAGCTCGCTGACGCCGACGACCGCGCCCTCGATCACGTTGCGCGCGGAGATCCTCGTGAGCGGCTCCAGCGAGAGGATGACCTCCTCGGCGCCGATCGCGAAGGTCGCGCGGCCGACCTCGTCGCGCGCCGCCGGCACGACCAGCGAGCCCCCCTCCAGTCGGAGCGCCCCGCCCTCGAGCGCGCCGTCGACGATCGTGTCGAAGCTCGTCGAGCTCGCGAGCTCGGCGAGCCGCGCCGGGGCGAGCGCCTGCTCGATCGGTCCGGCCGCCGCCACGCGCCCCTCGCGCAACACCAGCGCGGCGCGGGCGATCGCCGTGGCCTCACCGAGGTGGTGCGTCACGTAGAGCATCGGCACGCGCAGGTGCGCTCGCACACGCAGCAGCCAGGGGAGGATGCGCTCACGGTGCTCGACGTCGACGGCCGCGAGCGGCTCGTCGAGGAGCAGCAGCCGCGGCTCGGTCACGAGCGCGCGCGCGAGCGCGACGCGCTGCCGCTCGCCGCCCGACAGGCGCTCCGGCGTGCGCGCGAGCAGCGGCGCGAGGCCGAGCAGGTCGACCGCCTCGTCCTCGCGCGCGCGCGACGCGGCGGCCGAGCGCCCCGCGCCGTGCAGCCCGAAGCGCACGTTCGCGCGCACGTCGAGGTGCGGGAACAGCGCGCCGCCCTGCGGCACGTAGCCGAAGCGGCGCTGCTCCGGCGGCAGACGCACGCGTCGCGCGTCGTCCTGCAGCGTGACGCCATCGACGATCACGCGCCCGCGCGCGGCGGGACGCAGCCCCGCGATCGCCTCGAGCAGCGAGGTCTTGCCCGCGCCCGACGGCCCGAGCACTGCGATCACGTCCTCGTCGAACCGCGCCCGCACCGCGAGGGCGCCCTGCCCGAGCGAGAGCGAGAGGTCGAGCTCGATCACGCGCGCCTCCGTCGCGCGAGCAGCTCGGTGCCCCAGACGGCCGCGAAGGCGACGAGCACGACGAGCAGCAGCAGGCGGCGCGCGCCCGCGTCGTCGCCGACCTGCACGCGCTGGAAGATCGCGAGCGAGAGCGTCTGCGTCCGGCCGGGGATGTTGCCGGCGACGAGGATCGTCGCACCGAACTCGCCGACCGCGCGCGCGAACGCCAGCAGCACGCCCGCTGCGAGGCCACGCGCGGCGAGCGGGAGCACCACCGCCCGCAGCGCGCCGAGCCGCGTGCGGCCGAGCGTGCGCGCGACGTCGACGAGGCGCGGGTCGACCTCCTCGAGCGCGGTCCGCGCGGCCCGGTAGAACAGCGGGAACGCCATGACGGCGGACGCGATCGCCGCGCCGGTCGGATCGAACAGCACCTGGATCGAGGCCGCGTCGAGCGCGCGCCCGAGCGGCGAGCGGCGCGCGAAGAGCTCGAGGAGCAGGAGGCCGACCGCGGTCGGGGGGAGCACGACCGGCAGCGTCGCGAGCGCCTCGACGACGGTGCGCAGCGCGCCCGAACGGCGCGCGAAGAGCAGCGCGAGCCCGAGGCCCGGCGGGATGACCAGCAGCGTGGCCGCCAGCGCGATGCCGAGCGTGCGGGCGAGGATCGACAGGTCTTCGCCGGTCGGCATGCGCGCGGGATGGTACCACGTCGCATAATGTCGATATTCATCGCGCCGCGCGGCGGGCGACCGGTACGAATCGCACGCGCGTGGTGGACGGACGCGCGCCGCCGCGTTAATCGACGCGGGCAACCGGCCGAAGTGGCGGAATCGGCAGACGCCCCCGATTCAAAATGGCTCTCGCGCGGACGAACGAGCGGAAACGCCGGGGATTCGTGGGGGTGAGATTCCGCCTACAGCCGCTTTCGGACCCCCTGCAGCCACCTCGCAGCCACCTGCGACCCCTGCAGCCACCCCCCGTAGCCACCTTATCCAGGCGCTGACGCGGGCGATCTCCGACGCCAGCGACGCGGGGGACCTCGAGGCCGCGCGGGTCGCGCACCGGGCCCTGGGGGAGCTGCTTGCGTCGGCCGAGGCGGCGCCGGCGGGGGTCGTCGATCTGGCCGCGCTCAGGGGCCGCGGTCAGGCTCGGGGTTGATCGGCGCAGGGCATCGAGCACGCTCCACGATCCCGAGCTCGGCGGAGCCGGCGAGGTCACGCGAGATCGATTCCGCGGCGCTTCACCCCGCGCCGGGACGGGCTCCGTCGCTGCGCTCGGCAACCTGGGCTCCTACGACTTCCACGCGAAGGCGGCGTTCGACTGGGCGAGTGCGCCGTGGACGCGGAGAAGGGGGGCTCCCGGGCAGACCCGGGGCAGATGGTCGCCGTGAACCTCGCGTACGAGCGCCTCGTGCAGGCGCACCGAGCGGAGCGGTCGTGGAACTGAACGTAGTGCCCCAGCTCCAACGCGCGCGGCAGCTGGCCGCGGATTCGGGGCACGTGCGACTGAAGCCGGGGCACTACCGATGAGGGAAGGTTTGATGTTCGTTCGCTGGAATCGCCGACGGCTGCCGGACTGGACATGCAGCGCGAGTCGATGCCCGCACCAGGGCGACCGCGATCGGCTCACGCCGGTCGTCATGCTCTCGTACAAGGCCGAGGCCGGCGTCTCGAAGCACTACGTCGTCTGGCGCCCCGGCGTCAGCATCAACGCGTGCTGCCTCGCGGACGTGACGGCGAGGGTCCAGTTCTGGAGAGGCCTCGAGAAGCAGATCGCAGCTCTCGGCGAGCCCCCCGCCGACAAGAGCGCGGGCGCCGTGCTGCTCGATCGCCTCGACTGGCTGCGGGCGGAGATCGGCAAGCGCGTGCCTTACCCGACCGACGACGAGCTGGTCGAGATGGTCGCTGAGCAGATGAGGTCGCAGACGGCGCAGTGACCCGGTGCACGAGACGAAGGATGCGCTCAGAGCGCCGACACTACGCCGAGGGTCACGCACGAGGCGCTCTTCAACGCGTTTCACGACCGGCGGACGCTTCGTGGCGCACGGCTACCGACTCCATGAGCCTGTGGGTTGAAACCCACCGATTGTGCGTAGAACATCGGCGTCAATGTTCGACCGATCTTGCGGAAGCGTGGGCAGCCCTTGGTGCCTGCTTTGGTTGGATCGCAGTCGTCCGGCCCGAACCGCTGCGCTTGTGGCGGGCGTAGACTTCGCGCACTTCGCGAGGGCGAGTTCGTGAACCCGGGTGTGCGCGAGGAGCCGAAGGTAGGGGATCTTATCACCCCCGCGCTTCGCCTCGTCCGTCCCCTGGGCGCGGGTGGCATGGGCGCGGTTTGGGTCGCGGAGCACCTCACCCTCCGCACGCGCGTCGCCGTGAAGTTCCTGTCGCAGGAGCTGGCGATGAACGCGGACGCGCTAGCACGCTTCTCGCGTGAGGCCGCGGCAGCGTCGCAGGTGAAGTCCCCACACGTCGTCCATCTCAGCGATCACGGCGTCGCAGCCAACGGCGCACCGTTCATCGCGATGGAGCTCCTCGACGGTACCGACCTACGTGGGTTGTTGACCGAGCGGCGCACGCTGCCGCCAAGCGAGATCGCCGTGATCGTGTCGCAGGTCGCGCGGGCTCTCATGGCAGCGCACCAGCGCGGGATCGTGCACCGCGACATCAAGCCCGAGAACATCTTCCTGACCGACGCGGGCGGCGGTGAACTCTTCGTCAAGGTGCTCGACTTCGGGATAGCGAAGTCGACGACCGGCGATACGTCGCTCCAGACAAATACGGGCGCGATGGTCGGCACGCCGCTCTACATGGCGCCCGAACAGATTCTCGGACGCAAGGACATCGATTTTCGAGCTGATCTTTGGTCCCTGGGGGTCGTCGCCTACGAAGCCATGACCGGCGAACTGCCGTTCGTCGGGGAGACGATTGGCGCGGTTTCCGTAGCGATCTGCTCTGGTCATGCGCCCCCGCCATCGTCCCGGAACCGAAACCTAAGCCCGGCGCTCGACGCGTGGTTCCGGCGCGCTTGCGCAGCCGATGTCTCGCAGCGGTTCGGCTCCGCGAAGGAGATGGCAGATGCCCTGGCCACCGCCGCGGCGGCCGCACCTCTGCCGAGTTTGTTCACGACGGCCTCGCCTACGTCGGAGGATGAGCCGACGCGCGTGTTCAACCCGGCGGTCGTGACGCCAGCTATCCCGCCAACGCTATTGAGGCCGGTGGCCGGCGCCGGCATGCTGACCACCGGCGGCGCCGGCGCGGCTGCCGCTGACTCTAGCCCGACTTTCGCAAAACGGCGCCGCCTCGCGAGGCTGGCGGCGACTGGCGCAGCTCATTTCGTAGCGCGAATCTCACCTTGCTTCCTGGATTCGTGCTAGTGTAATGAAGTGCACTTCACCGAGAAGACCGTCGGA
>CAIXWQ010000080.1 GCA_903923175.1 uncultured delta proteobacterium
CACAGCAGCCGTACGAGCTGCGGCGCGCCCGCCGGGGCCGCCAGGGAAGTAGTGAGCAAGCGTGCCCTCGATGGGGGAGGGCCGACACCTCGTCGAGGCGCCGTCGGGGCGCGCTTGCTCGTCTCGTCGGAGCCTGCTCCCCGCGGAACGGTTCACGTACGCGGTCTGCAAAGCATTCAGGCGACGCGATCCTCGACCGCGTCGCCCGAGGGGGGCACCGGCAGAGCTCGATCGCGGAGCTCGTGCTCCGCGACGACGCGGGCCTTCCGATCTGGCGCGGAGGCCGGGGTCGGCGCGCGCCGTGAGTGAGCGCTCGCTCTCGACGACGCCTCCCAGCGGGCGTCTCACGTCAGGAACGCGCCGGTGCGCAGCCGGTGCAGTAGCACGGGGAGCAGCGACGCGACGAGGTGCAGCGCGACCGCGACGGCGATGATCCGTCCCGCGCGACCGCTGCGTCTCGCGGCGCCCTCCAGCGACGCGGCGCGGTTCGCGACGGCGAGCGCGGCGCCCTCGAGAATGGCCACCAGTAGCGCGCCGTGGACGAGCCAGCCGACGAAGAACTGCTGCCGCGAGAAGAGGCAGAACGGGCAGCGGTGGCCGAGCAGCCCGTAGTGGTATGGGGCCGTGACGTCGACGAGCACCCACTCCGCGAACAGCGCCCACGCGACGAGCCCGCCCAGGAGCAGCCCCGCGCGCCGGGCCGCCTGGCCACGCAGCGCCCAGCCCGCGAGGAGCAGGCCGGTGACGACCAGCACGAGCGCGTGCCAAGGCCCGGCCAGCCACACCGCGCGGGGGCCGCCCGCGGCCCGCGCGAGATCGAGCGTCGCCGCGCAGCACGAGACCGGGGCATGCACGTCGAGGTCGACAAGCGAGCTGGTCGTCCGTAGCGTCGAGGCGAGGAGCAGGCCGCCGGCCGCCAGGATCCCGCGGGCCGTCCGCGGCGCCAGCGGGCCGAGTCGATCGCGTCGATCGAGGGCGTCGAGGGTGCCCCAGGCCCAGAGCGCGACCAACGAGGTCACGCGGAGCGCGAGGGTCGCGCGGCCGTCGGGCATCGCGTCGAGCACGCCCATCCCACACATCGCGCCGGGGACGAGCGCGGGCAGCACGTGGTTGATGGCGACGAGCAGCAGCAACGTCCCCGGCAGCGCGAGCGCGAGCGCGGTCCGCCCGGCGATCGAGACCTCCTCGGCCTTGCGTTCGAGCGACAGCTGCTCGGCGGTCGCGGCCCCGGGCGACCAGCCCGCGGCGACCCGCAGCGCCCCGGCGATCGCCCACGCCGCCGCGGCCGAGGCGAGCACGTCGGCGGCGACCACCGCGGCGAGGGCCGGATGGAGGCTCACTCGGCGGACTCCGAAAGGCGGCCCGCGCGCATCTCGTAGCGTCGTGCGCGCGGCAGCGCCGCGACGAGCCTCGGATCGTGCGCGGCGACGAGGACGGCGGCCCCACGCGCGGCCTCGCGCTCGATGCGCCGAACCAACGCGCCGGCGCGGAAGTCGTCCTGGTGCGCCGTCGGCTCGTCCAGCAAGAGCATCGGCGGCGCGAGCACGAGGGCGCGCGCGAAGGCGACGCGCTGCTGCTCGCCGCCGGAGAGCGTGCGCACGGGGCGCGCGCCGACGCGGCCGAGCTCGAGCTCCTCGAGGAGCGCGCGGGCGCGGGACGAGCGCGCCGGATCGGGCGACAGCGGGAGCGTCGGCAGGAGCACGTTCTCGAGCGCGCTGAGCTCCTCGAAGAGGTGCAGGTGCTGCGGGAGCACACCGGTGCGTCGCCGGTGCAGATCGCGGTGATGCGCGGTGAAGCGGCTCACCGGCTGGCCGTCGACCACGACTTGCCCCGACGTCGGGCGACGGAGCCCGGCCACGACCGAGAGCAGCGTCGACTTGCCCGAGCCGCTCGCCCCGACGAGGATCACGATCTCGCCGGGCGCGCAGGTGAGGCTCACCTCGCTGACGAGCGCGACGCCCGTGGCAAGCACCACCGAGACCGCCTCGCACGCGATCACGACGCCTCCAGGAGCTCGGAGGGGTCGGCCGTGGCCACGCGCGCCGCAGGCACGAGCGCGGCGACGAGCGTGGGCAGGAGCACCGACGCCGCGACCTCCATGAGGGCGAGCGGCGCGGCCGAGGTCGCGAGCGTGAACGCCGGTGAGAGGCGATCGAAGCCGAGGAGCGCCGCCGCCGCCGGGCCCCCGCCCGCGAAGAAGACGCCGACGTAGGACGTGACGAGCGCGGTCGTGACCGCCAGGCCGCTCGGGACGAGCGCCTCGTACAGGTGGATGCGCGCGACGTCCCAGGTCGTCCAGCCGAGGAGCTTCAGCCGTCCCGCCTCGACGCGCGCGTTCGGGCCGCCCGAGGCGATCTGGCCGACGACGAGGATCAAGCCGAGCACCGCGGGGAGCGCGAAGAGGAGCCAGAGCCCGCCGCGATCCCCGAGCTGCGTGCGGAACGCGCCCCGCATCTGCTCGCGGGTGAGCGCGCGCACCGGGAAGCCGAGCGAGCGCGCGATCTCGCGGGTGACCGCCGCGTCCTCTTCGGCGCGGATCGTCGCGACGGCGACGTCGGTCGCGTGCCCGGCGGGCAAGAGCAGCAGCTGGCGCGCGACCCCTTCGGGGACGAAGACCACGTCGCGCGCCACCGCCGCGGTCTCGGGGGGGAGCACGCGCACGATCGTCAGCGCCACGCTCCGGCCGTCGAGCCCGGTGAGCTCCAGCGGATCGCCCTCTCGCGCGCCGGGGATCGCGGTCACGATGCCGCCCTGCATCAGCTCCACCGGCTCGGGGAGCGCGGGGTCGCCGACGAGGGTGATGCGGGGTACGCCCGGCAAGATCCCCCACACGCGCGCGCGCGCGCCGGTCACGCCGCGGACCTTCCGCACGCTCGACACGACCTCGATCGGGATCGGCGCCCAGCCGCCGGCGTCGACGCGCGAGACGACGATCGACGGCCCGACCTCGACGATGCGATCGGCGGTCACCTCGACGGCCGCGAGCACGAGGAGCCCGGAGCCGAGGAGGAGCGTGACCGAGAAGACCGCGAGGAACAGCAGCATCGAGCGCAGCGGACGCGCGAGCACGCGCCGGCAAGCGAGGGCGAAGATGGTCACGGCACGACCGTCATCGGCGGGGGGCGCACCACGAGCGCCGCGGCGCGCGGATCGACGAGCGTGGGTTGCCCGCCGAGCGGCATCTCGGCGCGCGCCCAGCCCGGGTGGCGCAGGTCCTCGGGCGCCGCGAGCGCGGGCGCGTCGAGCGAGGCGCGGGCTGCGAGGTCGAGGGCGGCGCCGAGGCGGGCTGCCGAGCGTGCCCGGCCCGAGAAGGCGGCGTGCGCGAAGCACGCGAGCAGCGCGAGGGTCGCGAGCGCGAGGAGTGCCGTGATCGGCCGAGCACCACGAAACGGGCGGATCTCGCGTGGCGCGCTCGGCACGCTCGGGTCGTCGACCATCGGGAGCTTGCGTCGCACGTGCGCGCTCACGGCGCGGACTTCCCGTGGTCGCGCAGGTTCTGGAGCAGCGCAGTGGTCACGTCGGACCGGCGCACCACGCGGCCGCCGTGCCGCTGCACCACGACGCGCGCGTCGGCCTCGCTCGCCACCGGGACGAGCTCCGCGCCCATCGGGCCGCGGACGTCGGAGTCGACGACGTACCAGGCCTCGCTCGCAGGGATCATCGTGCCCGGCTTCAGGTAGTCGGGGACCTCCACGCGCTTGAGCGTGCTCGACTCGACGCCCAGGAATTTCGGCGCGTGCATCGACATGCCGAGCGTGCAGCGCACCGAGCAGCCGAAGCGCGACGAACCGTCGGGGAGCTCGACCTCGCCGACCCAGCTCGGATGCGCGGAGAGCTCCATCCCGCACATCGCGCAGCGGCCCGAGCGGGCCGGGCGCGCGTTGGGGCTCGTCGACGTCACGACGCCGAGCGCGGGAGGAGGCGGCGCCTGCTTGTCGCGGCAGGCGGCGACGAGCAGCGTCGAAAGAACCAGGGCCCCGAGCGCGCGCCTCATGTTCACCTCGCGCCCCTCCGAACCCTCGGGGCGCGCGGAGCCTACCACTGCGGACACGCGTCGCAGGCTCGGCTGCGCTCGACCGCGCGCGCGATCGACGCAAGGATGGGCGCGTGGTCCCCGGCGCCGATCTCGCCGCGATGTTCGTGCTCGGCGTGCTCGGCGCGGGCCACTGCCTCGGCATGTGCGCCCCGATCTCGATGGCGATCACCGCGTCGCGCCCGCAGAGCTCGCTGCCGACGACGCTGCTCTACAACCTCGGCCGTGGCATCACCTACGCGACCATCGGCGCGATCGTGGCTGGGCTCGGCGAGGGCGCCGGGGCGCTCGCCCCGGTGCTGCGAATCCAGGCCTACCTGCGCTTGTCAACCGCCTACCAGTCAAGAACCGCGGACGCGATCGGCCTCGTGTGAGGTGTGAGGCCACGCCCGTCGCCTGACGCCTCGCAGTCGCCGTCGCGTCTCCCCGACCGTCACGTGATCGCACTCCGAG
>CAIXWQ010000081.1 GCA_903923175.1 uncultured delta proteobacterium
AGACCGAGGAGCGAAGATCCGATGTCGAGGCTGGACGCGAAGGTCGCAGAGCTGAAGTCGATCACCGGCTGCCTCGGCGGCTTCGTGTGTCGCGAGGGGATCACCTTCGCGTCGAGCCTGCCGCCCGTGTACGACCAGGCGCGGCTCGATCGCGTCGCCACCAACATCCGCAAGATCGCCGCGGTCGCGGACAAGGCCGGCTACTCCGGCGCCGACCTCGTGCTGCGCTATGGCAAGGCGAACCTCGTCGTCCTCGCCCTCGGCGAGGGGGCGTTCCTCACGCTCGCGGCCGAGCCGAGCGCCAGCGTCGCCACCATCGAGGTGTTCGCGAGCGTCGCCGCCGACGACATCCGCGAGGCGCTGGCCGAACGGCTCGCGGCCCCCGAGCCCGAGCCCGAGCCCGAACCCGAGCCGGCCGCCCTCGTGCCCGTCGCGCCGCCGCCCCCGAACCCCGCGGCGCGCCTCGATGAAGCGCGGCAGACGGCGCTCGCGCTCTACGGCGCGCCGCTCGCGAGCGTGCGATCGAGCTTCATCGGCGAGGTGGGGCCGATCGGCGACCTGCTGTTCAAGTCGGCGCTCGACGCGTGGATCCTCGCCGGTCCGATCGACTGGCAGCGCGCCGAAGAGCTCTGCGACGCGCTCGCCGCCGAGATCGACGATCCGAAGAGCCGTGCGCGCTTCGTGCAGCACGGCGTGTGGGCGCATACCAGCCGCTGAAGACCTCCGCGGCGGGGTCACGAAAGAAAAGGGTAAGGCGACGCCATGAGCATCCGGCTCCATCT
Organism: uncultured delta proteobacterium; assembly: GCA_903923175.1. Taxonomy (GTDB): domain Bacteria; phylum Myxococcota_A; class Polyangia; order Polyangiales; family JADJMO01; genus CAIXWQ01. Next base: position 783 of record CAIXWQ010000081.1, read on the forward strand.
CCTGGTCTCGGTCGGGCTCGTGCTGCTGTTGGTGATCGCCGCGGCGGGCGGCATGCTCCACGTGACGATCGCGCAGAGCCAGGCCGCCGCGCAGATCGACGTCGCCGCGCGCCAGCAGGCCCTCGCGCAGCGCGTCGCCAAGGAGGCGCTCGTCTACACGCGCTCGAAGAAGGCCGAGGACGCCGCGCGCCTCGACGCCGCGCTGGTGCAGTTCGAGAAGGCGGCGACGGCGCTCACCGGAGGCGGCAAGGCCACCATGGCCGACGGCGCCGAGCGCGAAGTCCCCGCGCTCGACGACGCACAGGCGCTCGCCCTCGCGCGCAAGCAGCTCGAGCTGTGGGGCCCGATGAAGGACGCCTGTCAGAAGCTCGTGAAGTCCGAGGGGAACGATCTCGCCGCGCTCGAGCGCGTGGTCGGGGCGAACAACGAGGTCGAGACGGCCGCGGGCGCGCTCTTCGCGCGGCTGATGTCGGTCGGCGCGAGCACGCTCGGGCGCCTCGAGGTGATCGAGGGGATCGTCATCACGCTCGGCGTGCTGGCGGGCTTCGTCGCGCTGGAGATCGGCCGGCGCATCACCAACGCCGTGGTGCAGCTCACCGAGAAGAGCGACGCGGTCAGCCAGGGGCAGGTCGAGCTGGTCATCGACGTGCCCGGGCCGGCCGAGATCGGCCGCCTCGGCAAGTCGCTCGACCGCATGCGGATCAGCCTCAAGAAGTCGATGGAGATGCTGCAGAAGCGGCAGGCCGGGGGCTGACGCGGGCCCGCGCGCCGCGCGCTACTTGCACATGCCGATCGTGAAATCGCCGTCCTGGATGGTGTTCGCGGCGCACTTCTGCATCCCCGGGCAATCGGCGTCGGTCATGCACGCCGTCTCGTCGCCGCAGGGCGAGTTGTCGGTGTGGCAGTGCGTGCCGTTCATGTCGCCGAAGGTCCCGCGGTTCACGCAGCAGAGGAACCCGCCGCAGTCCGCCTTCTCGTTGCAGAGGTAGCTGCGCGAGCTCCCCGCGGTCGGCGCGTTGCAGGAGCCGCCGGTGCACGACCAGCTGAAGTCCCCCGCGAACGGCTGCTTGCCGCAGCACTGCTGGCCCGCCGGGCACAGCACGTTCTTCACGCCGCCGACGTCGCAGTACACCTGCGCGGGGTTCGAGGAGAGGAGCGGCGGCGGCGCGTCGACGGTCGCGCCCGTGTCGGCGGCGTCGGCGTCGGCGTCGGCGTCGGCGTCGACTTCGCCTTTCGCCAGCGCGTCGCTCCCGGACGACACCTCGCCGCTCGCGTCCTTGCTGGCGCTCGCGTCGCCGATCCCGTCGCCGAGCGCGCTCGCGTCGCTGGCGTCGCCGGGCGTCGCGCCGTCGTCGGTCGCGAAGGTCGCGTCGTCGCCGGGCGCGCCGCTCTCCTCGGCGCTCGTCTCCTCGGCGGGCGCGCCGTCGCCGAGGTCGTCGCCGAGCCCCGCGAACGTCGCGCCGCCGCAGCCGACGAGCGCGACGCAGAGGAGGCCGGCCAGCGCGACGCGAGGGACCATGGCTCGACCGTGCAGCGTCGCCGTCGGGCGGCCAACCTCATTTGCCGCGCCGCCGTCGTCGACGGACGCGCCCCGCGCGCGCCCAGGCCGAACCCTGCTAAAGCTCGCCGAAGGAGCCCTGCATGTCTTCTCCGCTGCTCGTGATCGGCAACAAGCGCTACTCGTCCTGGTCGCTCCGCCCCTGGCTGCTGCTGCGCGTGAACGACGTCGACTTCCGCGAGCAGCGCGTCTCGCTCTATCAGGGCGACTACAAGCCGGAGATCCTGCAGGCCTCTCCCGCGGGCAAGGTCCCGGTCCTGGTCAACGGCGACGTGACCGTGTGGGACTCGCTCGCCATCTGCGAGTACGCGGCCGAGAGCCTCGGCATCGCGCGCGGCTGGCCGCGCGACGTGAAGGCGCGCGCGCACGCCCGCTCGATCTGCGCGGAGATGCACGCGGGGTTCGCGGCGCTGCGCACCCGCTGCACGATGAACGTCGCGCGCCCGCCCTCGCCGGTGGAGCTCGACGCCGCGACCGCCGCCGACGTCTCGCGCATCCGCGCCCTCATGAGCGACTGCCTCGCGCGCTACGGCGGGCCGTTCCTCTTCGGCGACTTCACGATCGCCGACGCCTTCTACGCGCCGGTCGCCATTCGCTTCGACCGCTATCGGCTCTTCTCGCCGGCCGCGGCGAGCGACGCGGGCGACGCCGCCGCGCGCGCGTGGGTCGAGCGCGTGCTCGCGCTGCCGGCGATGCGCGAGTGGATCGCCGCGGGGCGCGCCGAGACCGACGTGCTCCCGCAGTTCGAGAAGTAGCGCGCGTCGCGGCGCGCGCCGTCTCCGCTCAGCTCGCCGCCACGTAGTACGTCGCGCCCTGGTGCTCGCGCCGCCGGACTCGCTCGGTGACCCCGAGCAGCGACTCGGCGCCGCCGACGATCAGCGCGCCCCCCTTCTTGAGCCGTGAGACGAGGTTGTCGACGACCTTCGCCTTGTCGGCGGCCGAGAAGTAGATCAGCACGTTGCGGCAGAAGATGACGTCGAACGGGCCGAGCGTCTTCGGCGCGAGCAGGTTGTCGACCGAGAAGCGGCAGATCGAGCGCAGATCGTCGCGCACCTTGTAGCGCTCGCCCCAGCGCGTGAAGTACTTGGCGATCTGCTTGGAGTCGAGCCCGCGGCCGACCTCGTGCGGCGTGTACTCGCAGCGATTGGCGGTGTTCACCGCCGCCTCCGAGATGTCGGTGCCGGTCACGCGGAGCTTGGCCTTCGAGAGATCGAAGAGGATCTGCTCGAGCACCATCGCGAGCGTGTAGGCCTCCTGGCCGGTCGACGAGGCCGCGCTCCAGAAGGCGAGCGGGCGGTCGAGCTGCTCGCCGAGCAGCTCCGGCACGAGCTTGGTCTTGAGCAGCTCGTAGGCCTTCGGCTCACGGAAGAAGTACGTCTCGTTGGTGCTCACCGCGTCGATGATCTGGCGCTCGAGCGCGCGGGTGCCGTCGGCGCGGGCGCGCGAGTACAGGTCTGCGTACGTCGCGCTCTTCGTCTCGCGCATCAGATCGTCGAGGCGCGATTCGAGCAGGTACTTCTTGCTCGAATCGAGCCGGATCCCCGACAGGCTCGCCACGTACTGCGTGAAGAGCATCAGGTCGCGATCGTTCATCGGGGCTGGCATGGCGCGCCCTCACGTCCGCCTTCCGGTGGTCACCGCGACGAAGATGGCCTGCGCGATCTGCTCGGCGGGGAGCTCGACGTCGACGACCCCCGCGGCCATCGCCTCGCGCGGCATCCCGTAGACGGTGCAGCTCTCGGCCGACTGCCCGATGACGTAGGCGCCGTGGCGCTTCATCACGCGAAGCCCGAGCGTCCCGTCCTTGCCCATGCCCGTGAGGATGACGCCCATCGCGCGGTCGCGGTACGCCCGCGCGATCGCGCGCATGGTGAAGTCGACCGCGGGGCGGCAGTGGTTCTCGGGCGGATCGTCGGAGAGCGCGAGCGCGTGCACGCCTGCCGCGGAGGCCGCCGTCGCGACGTCGAGGTGCCGGCCCCCGGGCGCGACGTAGACGGTGCCCGCGACGAGCGCGTCGCCCGCCTTGGCCTCGACGACGCGCAGCGCGCACTTCGCCGCGAGGCTCTCGGCGAGCGAGGCCGTGAAGAGCGCCGGCATGTGCTGCACCACCACCACCGGCGCCGGGAGCGTCTTCGGCAGCATCGGCAGGATCGTCGCGAGCGCCGCGGGGCCGCCCGTGGAGGCGCCGATCGCCACGATCTGCGGCGCCGGCGCGGCGGTCATCGGCCGCGGAGGGAGGAGCGACTTCGGCGGCAGGTCGCGCGGCACGAAGCCGCGGAGCAGCCGGCCGAGCGTCGCGCGCAGCTCCTCACGGTTCGCGTTCGCGTCGTCGCCATCGGGCTTGGCGACGACCTCCGACGCCCCGAGCTCGAGGGCGCGGACGCTCTCTCGCGCGCCCTGCGTCGTGTGCGCGCCGATCACGACGACGGGGAGCCTCGGGTACTCCTTGCGCAGGGCCTGGAGCAGCTCGAGCCCGCTCATGATCGGCATCTCGACGTCGACCGTCACGACGTCCGGGCCGTACTCGGCCGCCTTTCGAAGCGCCTCGCGGCCGTCGCCCGCGTGGGTCACGACGCGCGCGCAGCCCGAGGCGTTGATCGCGTCGGCGAGCAGCGTCCGGTACAGCGCCGAGTCGTCGACGACCATCACGCGGAGCTGGCGGGCCATCAGCGCCGGGCGTCCCGCATGGCCGGGGGGCGCTCGTCGAGCTCGGCGCCGGCGATGCGCTCCTTGTCGATGAGCGCGACGAGGCCGTCGCGCGTGCGCACCACCGCCTCGAAGAAGCGCCCCTGCACGCCGCCGAGGTTCGACGGCGGCGCGACGATGTCGCCCGGCTCCGCGACGATGACGTCGTCGACCTCGTCGACCAGCAGCCCCACCAGCTCGTCGCCGACGCTGAGGATGATGGCCGGCGCGGCGCGGCGCACCGGCCGCGCCTCGAGCCCGAGCCGATGGCCGACGTCGATGAGCGTCACGACGTGGCCGCGCATGTTGACCAGCCCCCGGACGTAGGCCGGCGCTCGGTGCACCGGCGTGTGCGCGTGGATCTTCTTGATCTCCTGCACGTCGAGGATGTTCATGCCGCACGAGACGTCTTCGACGCGGAAGACGACGACGTCGGTCGCGGTCGCGCGCTTGGCCGTGGCGAGGGTTGCCATGGCGCCCTCAGTAGATGCCGCGCTCGTTGAGGTGCGTGCTGTACTTCTTGTCCATCACGAGGATCTGATCGATCAGCCACTCGCGGAAGAACGCGAGCATGCCGATCAGGTCGACCTTGTCGCCCGACTCGACGGAGCCGAGGAACTCGCCGACCTGCTTGAGCAGCTTCTGGTGCGCGCGCTGCTGCGCCGTGAGGCCGGGGTAGCTCGCGCGCGTCATCAGCTCCTCTTCGCGCGCGAAGTGCTGGCGCGTGAAGTCGGCGAACTCGCGCATCGTGCCGAGCAGCTGGCCGGCCGGGCACTTCTCCTTGATGCGGGCGTGCAGCGTGTTGATGTACTCGAAGATCCGCAGGTGCTCGTCGTTCATGCGCACGACGTTGACGTCGTAGTCGCGCGTCATGCGGCAGAGCTGCACGTGTGCGTCCTCGGCGAGCTGCCGCTCGGCCGCCGGGAGCTCGAGCGCGAAGACCTGCCGGCGCACGTCGCCGCCGTGGCTCTGCACCTCGAGCGCCTGCGCGTAGAGCGTCACCGCCTCGGCGCCGATCTCCTCGCCCGAGTGCGCCATCGTCGACACGCCGCGCGCGACCGCGTTCGCGAGGTTGGTCGCCTCGACGATGCTCTTGCTCACGTCGTGCACCGCGACCGCGCCCTCGCTGACGCTGGAGGTCATCTCCTTGATGCGCTCGGTGGCGCTCACCACGTTGCTCGCGATGTCGGTGGTGGTCACCGACTGCTCCTCGGCCGCCGCGGCGATCGAGGTGATGGCCTCGTTCACGTTCTTCATCACGTCGTTGATCGTCGTGATGGCCGCGACCGTCCGGCGCGTGACCTCGTGGATGATCCCGATCTTGCTCTGGATGTCCTTGGTCGCGGTGTTGGTCTGCGAGGCGAGGTCCTTCACCTCCTTGGCGACGACCGCGAACCCCTTGCCCATCTCGCCCGCGCGCGCCGCCTCGATGGTGGCGTTGAGGGCCAGCAGCTTGGTCTGGTCGGAGATCTCCGAGATGGTCGTGGTGACGTCGTCGATCTCCTTGGCGGCGCCGGTGAGCTCCTTCACGAGCGCGAGCGCGGAGGTCACCTCCGCCATCGCGGCCTTGCTGACCGCGGTCGCCTTCGCCGTGTTCTCGGCGATGTCGCGCGAGGCGGTGGTGAGCTCCTGGATGCTCGTCTGCACCGAGCCGATGTTCTCGTTCGAGTGCTTCGCCGAGCCGGCGATCGACTGCATGTTGACGTTGAGCTCCTCGGTCGACGCCGAGACCGAGTTCATGTTCTCGCGCAGCTGCTCGATCGCGGCCAGCGCCTCGCCGATCGTCGCGTTCACGCGCTCGCTGGTGTCGCGCACGGTGCGGGCCGAGTCGGTCATCGCCGACGAGGCCTTGTCGGTGAGCGAGCTCCCCATCGAGAGGTCGGCCATCAGCGCGCGCCACGAGGCGAGGGTCGTCACGAGCGCCGCGAGCACCGGATCGTCCGGCGCGCGCGCGAGGTCGACCTCGAAGGAGACGTTGCCGCGCCCGAGCTCGGCGATGACCTCCACGTAGTAGTCGCGCAGGGCGTTCGGCTTGGTCGCGGCGGGCGCGCGGGGCGCGACGGCGGGCGGCGGCGTCGGCAGCGCGGCGGCACGGGCCGGGGCTCGGCGCTTCGCTTTCGCGGGGGCAGCGCCCTTCGTCTCGTGGTCCGTCGTGACGCTCATCCGAAGGCTCCTTTCGTCGCGCGCGAGGGGTGCTCGATGCCGATGGGCTGCGCGCGTTTGAGATGGTGGTTCGTCCGCTCGACCAGCTGCTCGCGGTCGAGCTTGATCAGGTACTCGGTGAGGCCGGCCTCGCGACCGCGCCGCTCGGCGTGCTCGCCGGAGAGGGAGGTGACCGCGATGATCGGCAGCTGCCCGAAGCGGCCGTCGGCCCGGATCCTCCGCGTCATCTCCAGGCCGTCCATCTTCGGCATCTCGATGTCGGTCACGACGAGGGCCACGCGGCTCGCGTGCTGATCGATCAGCGTGAGCCCCTGCGTGCCGTCCTCGGCCGCGAGGGTCGCGTAGCCGGCGTCGTGGAGGCACGCGGCGATCTGCTTGCGGAAGAAGGCCGAGTCCTCGACCACGAGCACGACCTCGGCCTCGTCCTGGGCCTGCTTCTTCGGCGGCTTCTTGTACTCGGGGAGCACCGCCTCGACGAGGCCGTGGACGTCGAGCAGCAGCAGGACGTCCGCGTCGACGATCGTCGAGCCGAGGACGCCCGGCTGAACATGCGTCGCCGAGTCGATCGCCGCGGTGGCGTCGACGACGTCGACGATGCGCGAGGCCATCACGCCGACCTCGCGCCCCCAGGCCTTGCACACGATCGCGTAGAAATGCGGCCCGGCGGTCCGCGCACCGACCTTGGCGACGTCCTCGATCGCGACCAGCGCGAGCATGGTGTCGCCGAAGGTGACGGTGCGCCGACCGCCCGCGCGCACGATCGCGCGCTCCGCCACGCGCTCGATGCGAGAGACGATCCCGAGCGGGACCGCGAAGCGCTCGCCGACCGCGTTCTCGAAGACCAGGTACGTGTGCGCGTCGTGGCTCGTGGAGCTCGCCCGCCGGCGCGCCTCGACCGCGTCGAGCATGGTCTTGGTCGACGAGAGGTTGCTCGCCGCGCTCAGGCCGGCGACATCGAGGATCAGCGCGACCGTGCCGTCGCCCAGGATCGTGGCGCCCGCGTACTCTCGGCAGCCGCGCAGGTGGCGCCCGAGCGGCTTGACGACGATCTCCTCGGAGTCGAGGAGCTGGTCGACGACGAGCCCGTACCGCAGGTTGCCGGAGGAGACGACGGCGACGTGGACGGCGCTCGTGGGCGCCGTGCGGCGGTCGCGGCCGAGGCGGCGCTCGGCGTCGCGCGCGGCGTCGCCTTCGCCCGGCGGCAGCGCGTCGTCGGCGGAGCGCCGATCGAAGGCTGCCACGCGTCGATCGGAGGCTTCGCCCTCGGGCGTCTCGACGCGGAGCGGCTCGGTGCCCAGCGCCTCGGTCAGGCGCAGCAGCGGGAGCAGCTCTTCGCGCAGGCGCATGACGGTCGCCGAGCCGACGCGTTCGACGCGCTTCTGGACCTCGCGCGCCGGGATGCGCACGAGCTCCACCAGGTTCACCTGCGGGATGGCGAAGCGCTCGCCGCCCGCCTCGACCAGCACGCTCGCGATGATCGCGAGCGTGAGCGGCAGGCGCACGGTGATGGTGGTGCCGCGCCCGAGATCGGAGCGGATGTCGACCGTGCCGCCGATGCGCGACAGGCTCGACACCACGACGTCCATGCCGACGCCGCGCCCGGAGATCTCCGTGACCGATTCCGCGGTCGAGAAGCCCGGCTCGAAGACGAGCCGCACGAGCTCGTCCTCGGACATGGCCTCGAGCTGCTCGCGCGTGCGCAGGCGCTTCTCGAGCGCCTTCTGGGCCACGCGCTTGGTGTCGATGCCGCGCCCGTCGTCGGACACCTCGATCACGACCTGCCCGGCCTCGTGCCGCGCGCGGATCGCGAGCTTGCCCGCCTCGGCCTTGCCGGCTGCGCGGCGCTCGGCGGGGAGCTCGATGCCGTGGTCGGCCGAGTTGCGCACGAGGTGCGTCAGCGGATCGCCGATCGCCTCGATGATGGTCTTGTCGAGCTCGACCTCCTCGCCCTCGATCTCGAGATCGATCTTCTTCTGCAGGGTGAGCGAGAGATCGCGCGCGATGCGCCGGAACTTGGTGAAGACGATGCCGACCTGCTGCATGCGGGTCGACATGATCCCGTCCTGCAGGTCGGACGTGATGGCGTCGACGCGCTGCGAGAGCTCGATCATCTCGTCGAGGTCGCGCTCGGAGGCCTTCTTCAACAGCGCGTTGCGGGTGAGCACCAGCTCGCCCGCGAGCGACATCAGCCGATCGAGCTGGCCGACGCTCACGCGGATGGTCCCCACGCCCTCGGCGGCCCTGGCGGCGGGGACGATCGAGGGGCTCGGGGGCGGCGGGCTCTGGGCCAGCGCGCTGGCGGTCGCCGGGTTGGGGCGCACCGCGCTCGGCGGCGCGGCGCCCGCGAGCAGCGTCAGCGACTGCGCCTGCCCGTCGCTCCTCACGGGTGCCGGTGCCGGCGGTGGCGCGAGCGCGACG
>CAIXWQ010000082.1 GCA_903923175.1 uncultured delta proteobacterium
CGGGGCTCTCGCCCCTTCAACGCTGGCGCTGGCCTTTCACGCAAAGCAGGCTGGAACCCCTACGAGAGCTGTCGACACGAGGACCAACCCGATGGGGAAGTGTAGTTGTCGTTGATGGGGAGATGTAGTTGACGCCGGGCATCAGCCCCAGGAACGTCCCGACGCCCGTCGCCACCAGGCCCACGCCCGCGACGACGAGGCCCGCCGTGCGCTGCCCCGAGCCGCTCGATCCCTTGTCGGGGTTCACCGGCGTGGGCACCGGATCCACCAGCTTCACGGGCGTCGGCTTCGGATCAGGCGTCGGCGTAGGTTTAGGGTCCGGGTTCGCGTCTGGCTTCACGGGCGTCGTGGCCGCGAGCCGCGGCACGCGCACTTCGACAGTCTTGCCGGCGCCGGAGACATCGACCTCCGCCCGCCATGGCTTCGCCCCCGTCGCCGTCGCCTCGAATACGTGCTTGCCCGGGTCCAGGGGGATGCCGACGCCGAACGTGGAGTCCGGGACGCTCTCACCGTCGCGCTTCACTTCGAGGCCCTTCGGCTGCTCCTCAACGACGAGCTTCAAGCGCGTGAGCTTCGGTTCGAGCGCATCAATGCGCCTCGTCGCCTCGTCGATCCGCATCTTCTCCTTCTTCACGTCACCCTTCCCGCCGTTCACGACCGACTCCGAGGCGAGCTTGGCGTCGCGGAAGGTCGACCACGCGGAGGCGGTCTTGCCGATCTTCTCGTAGCAATCGGCAAGACGCAGCAACGTCACCGGACGCGGGTACTGCTTCTGGCTGTCGGCGAACTTCGAGCACGCCTGCTCGAACTCCTTCTTCGCGTCGAGCCGCACGCCCTCGTCGTAGAGCGCAAGGCCCGTGGTCTCGTCCGCGCGCGCTGGCGTAGACGCGCCGGCCGCGAACGCGGTCGCTACGCAGACGACGATGCATGCGAAGCGGGTGCGGGCGGAGCCCTCGCGGCCGCTTCGACGACTGACCGCGGAACCGTGACGTGCTGCGCGCATGGGCGTGTCCTTCCAGGGGCTGGCCGTGCTTCCGAGAGCTGGCAGGAGCACGGCGCGCGGGAAACGCATCGCCATCGGTCGGTGCTCGATATCCCGATTTTCCGAGGTCGGACCATGGGTCCGGGCGCACTACTTTCGCGAAAGACGCGAACGACGGTCTTCGTCGACAGCTCTGTCCGCCAGAGCGAGCGCGCCAGGCGCGGCCCCCAAGGACGGCAGCGAAGCGGCGCGCTGCGCGACGTGTGCGCCCTCGTCACCCACGTCGACGCCGACCCGCGCGATCGGGGCAAGCGCATCCCGGGCCGCATCGCCGCGAGGCTCACGCGCAGGTGCCGGTGAGGTCCGAGCCCGAGCCCGAGGACGAGCCCTGCCAGGGGCACGGGCACGGGCACGGCTACGAGCCCCGGTGCCGTCGAAGACCCTCCTCGTCGCAGAGGGGCTGTCGCTTGCCCTGCAGGTGCACCTCGAAGAGCTCGGCGGCCCCGGGCGCGGTCGGCGCTGCGGCGACGAATCCGCAGCTGCACTCGACGACGAAGCGCGGTTCTGGAAGCGCGCGCGCCACGAGCGCCACGTGCCGAGGCTGCGGTTCGCGGTTCGTCATGGCTCCTTCGGGGGCGCGGCTTCAGCCGGAAGCACGTGTCGATCGTACGCGTCGCCGACAGACTCCACCGTCCTCCCGAGCGCGCATCCAAAGCGAGGCTGCGGGCTCGCGCTCGCCGCAGGTGAACCGGCACGGGCTGACGGCCTTCGTGGCGTCGGTCACGCGCATGGGGCTCCGGGCTCGGCACGTCGCGCGTGGGGGGCGTTCGAGTGTGCGTGCCTGCGTCGGCCGTGCTGGCGCCGGGGCCGGGGCGCGCTACGTTCGCGGGATGGGCCTCCGCGCGTTCGCTGTCGTCGCGGGGCTCGGCGCGGCGGGGGCGCTCGTCGCGTGCGTGGGCGAGGGCCCGTGCCGTCTGGAGCCATGGACCTACGAGACGTGGACGGTCCCGGCCCCCGACGCCGCAGCCGACGTCGACGGTGCAGCCGACCTGCCGTGCGACACGCTCTGCCACCCGCCACCCGACGGCGAGCCGTTCGCGGGATGCGTCTACGGACCTGCCCAGAAGCAGCCGGGCCGGCTCGAGGTCGACTGCCACTCGTGGGTCAGCTTCTGCCCGATGTAGCGCCTCGCTCGCGAGCAGCAGAGGCGACGAGGACGATGACCCTGAAGGCGATGAAGAGGATGCTCGGCCCTCGTCCCTTGTTCCCTCAAGGTGGCGCGCACGATCGCGTCGAGCGCCCGATCGAGCTCGAGCCCCGCATCGGCGATTCTCCTCAACACGCACGCACGCGCCGCGCGGTGGGGCGACCACGGGCGCCTGCGGCCGGATGCGAGCGCCGCAGTGCGACGCGCGGCAGGAGCGTCGTTGTCGGCCCCGGCGTGAGCGTGGCCTTGGGCGCTTCTCGCCGCGTGCGGCGTGATGAGCCCGGTCGTGACGCCGAGGAGAAGCGCGACCCAGTATCCGTGCGCGAACGACGCGTGCATTCGCAAGGAGGCGCTCGCCGAGCCGCTGAGCGTTGGCTTGCCGCTGTCGTTCGCGGTCTCGCCGACGTCCCAGCCGTACGACCACGCCGAGACGTCGCGCAAGAAGCTGGGGCTCTTCTCGTCGCCACCTGGGTGCACGGCTTACAGTCGGTCGCCGCGGAGCTCGGCTGCCGCTGCCCCGCCGAGACGGCCGGCGCCAGGTCGGAGGACACTTCCGCGGGGGTTCGCCGAGGCAGCGCCGCGTTCCTCGACGAAGTGCGAACCCCAAGGCAGCAGGCACGCGGAGAGCACCCGTATCGAGCCCCGGCAGAGAGGAGCCATGTCCATGAGCACCCAGGCAGAGCGTAACGCCGCGCTGTACGACTCGGCGCTCACGATCACCTCGGACCTCTCGCTCGATTCCGTGCTCCAGACCCGTGACGTCGTCGACAGGTTCCTGATCACGCTGCCGCCGGCCGACCAGCGACGGATCGTCCTGTCACTCTCCGAGGACGAGCTGCCCGGTCGGTGGGACGAGCTCCGGCTGGAGCAGGTGCTGGTCAACCTGCTCGCCAACGCCGTGAAGTTCTCGCCCGGTGAGGGGGAGATCTCGGTCGTCGTGTCGCGCAGCGGCGAGCGAGCGATCGTGTCGATCCGCGACCACGGAATCGGCGTGCCGGCGGAGCAGGCCCACCGCGTCTTCGACGCGTTCTTCCGCGCCGACTCGACCGCGGCGAGGCACATCCGCGGGTCCGGGCTCGGCCTCCACATCGCGCGGTCCATCGTCGAGATGCACGGCGGCAAGATCTGGTTCGAGAGCGTAGAGGGGGCTGGCAGCACGTTCCACTTCACCCTTCCGCTCGCCACGACGGCGCGGAGCGAGCAGCCCTCACCGGCGTGAGGGGCACTGCCGACGTGGGAGGTGCACCACGGGCGCGCCCAGGCGACGAGGGCGGCCGGCTGCGGAGCCGAGCTACCGATCGAGGACCTCGCGCACCTTCCGCAACAGCTCGGTCTGCGTGAACGGCTTGCCGATGAACGGCGTCCCGGCCTCGAGCACGCCGTGATGCACGATCGCGTCGTCGGTGTAACCCGACATGTAGATGACCTTGATTCCAGGGCGAGCCTTCGTGAGGCGCTCGACGAACGCCCGGCCGCTCATCTGCGGCATCACGACGTCGGTGAGCACCAGGTCGATCGCGTCCGGGTGCTGCTGGCAGGTGACGAGCGCTTGCTCGCCTCCTGCGGCGGTCATCACGGCGTAGCCGCTCCCCTCCAAGATCCTCCTCGTGACGGCCCGCACGGAGTCGTCGTCCTCCACGACCAGGATCGTCTCGGCGCGGGCCGCGCTGGCGACCACCGGCCCGACCGGCTCGACCGGCTCCGCGAGCGCGCTCGAGCGTGGGAGGTAGAGCTTGAACGTCGTCCCCCGCCCGACCTCGCTATCGACCGAGATGCTCCCGCCGCTCTGCTTCACGATGCCGTAGACCGTCGAGAGCCCGAGGCCGCTCCCTTGCCCGAGCCCCTTCGTCGTGAAGAACGGCTCGAAGATCCGAGCCAACGTCGGCGCGTCGATGCCTGCGCCCGAATCGGTGACCCCGATCATGACGTAGGGCCCCGAAGCGAGCCCTGGCCGCGTCGCGACGTAGTCCGCGTCGAGCTCGAAGTTCGCCGTCTCGATCGTGAGCCTGCCCCCTTTGGGCATGGCGTCTCGGGCGTTGACGACGAGGTTCATGAGCACCTGCTCGATCTGGCTCGGGTCGGCGGTGACGAGCCCGAGGTCGGCCGACAAGACCTGCACGAGATCGATGTCCTCGCCGAGAATTCGGCGGAGCATCTTCTCCATGTCGGCCAGCACTCGATTCAGATCGAGCGCCACCGGCTGCAGCACCTGCTTGCGGCTGAACGCCAGGAGCTGCCGCGTGAGGGCCGCGGCGCGCTTGCCCGCCTGCTCGATCTCCAGGAGGTCGTCGCGCAGGGGATCGCCCTCGCGCGCGCCGTCCAGCGCGAATCCAGCGCAGGTGAGAATGACGGAGAGCAGGTTGTTGAAGTCGTGGGCGATGCCGCCCGCGAGCCGCCCGATCCCCTCCATCTTCTGCGACTGCCGCAGCTGCTCCTCCAGCGCGAGATCGCGCGAGACGTCTCGTTTCACCGCGACGTAGCTGACGATGCCCCCGGACTCGTCCCGAACGGGCGAGATGGTCGCCTCTTCGGTATAGAGCTGGCCGTCCTTCCGCTTGTTCACCAGCCGCCCGTGCCAGGTCCTGCCGCTGCTGATCGTCGACCAGAGCTCGCGGTAGAGGGCGTCGTCGTGCTTACCGCTCTTGAGGATCCTCGTGTGCTGCCCGAGCGCCTCTGCCTTCGTGTATCCCGTCACCTGCTCGAAGGCCGGGTTGACGTAGACGATGTGGCCGCGCGGGTCGGTCACGATCACCGTCTCGGCCGCTTGCTCGATCGCCATGGCTAGCCGTTCGCGCTCGGCCTCGGCGAGCTTTCGTTCGGCGAGCTCGTGCTGCGTCCGCTCGAAGAGGCGCGCGTTGTCGACCGCGAGCGCCGCGCGGTCGGCCAGCTCCTGGGCGAGCGCGACGTCTTGCTCCGTGAACGAGCGCGGGTCGGCTGCGTGCCGCGACATGCTGAGAACGCCCAGGCGCCGGCCGCGCACCCTGAGCGGCACGACGACGGCCGAATGCGGCGCGAGGCGCTCGTACAGCGCCCAGCGACCGGGCGGACTCGCGGCGCGCAGCTGCGCCGACGTGAACACGGGAAACAGAGCGGGCGTGCCTCGACGCCAGACGCTCGACTCGATGGCGGTGCTCTGCGCGCGCACCGGCTCCTCGGCCTCCAGCTCGCGCCAGGCCTCGGAGACCTCGGGGTCGCGGGCGTGCAGCGCCACGAGCTCGAGCCGCTCCCCATCGTCCGACAGCAGGCGCACCTGACACGAGTCCGCCAGCGATTCGGTGACCTGTCGCGCCAGCTGCTCGAGCACCGCGCGGTAGTCCTGGGCGACCTGGGCGAAGGCCTGGGAGGCCGCAGCCAGCACGCGGAGGCGCGCGGCGCCCTGGCGTATCGCCTCCTCCATGACCTTGCGCTCGGTGATGTCGCGAGCGGTTCCGACGAGCCCGACGATCCGCCCCTCGGCGTCGCGGAGGGGCGCCTTCGTCGAGACGAAAGTGCGGTTGCCCGTCGGCGACTGGACCGTCTCTTCGACCGTCTCCACCACGCCCGTCCGCATGACGCGCTGATCGACCTCCATCAGCGCCTCGGCGATGGCGGGGTCGGAGTAGTTCTCCCGGTCCGTCTTGCCGAGGACCTCCGACGCCGGCTTGCCGATGAGCGCGAGGGTCGCAGGGTTCATGAAGGTCCAGCGACCGGCGAGGTCCTTCGCGAAGATCGGTTCGGGGCTGGCCTTGGTGATGCTCCCGAGCCTGGCCTCGCTTCGCTGCAGCGCCACCTCGGCCCGGGCGTGCGCCTCGCGCTGACGAAGCGCCCCGATTCCGAACGCGACGTCGTGCGAGAGCTGGCCGAGGATCTGCTGCTCTTCGTCGTCGAAGCTCTCGCGCTCGGTCGAGTACATCGTGATCACGCCGATTCGCTCGCTGCCGAGCACCAGCGGCAGCGCGCTGGACGACCGGTAGCCGCGCCGTCGCGCTTCTTCACGCCACGGCGCGAGGCCCGGATCGGTCTCGAAATCGCGGCCGATGGCGGGCTGCCCGGTCCGGATGGCGGTCCCGCTCGGCCCCCGGCCGGGGGCGGCGTCCGACCAGACGATGTCCATGGTCGCGAGGTAGCCGTCCTCGTGGCCCGCGTGCGCCACCGGCCGAACCGTCCTCCGCTCGTCGTGCTCGGCGAGCCCCACCCAGCACATTCGATAGCCGCCGATCTCGACCATCGCCGTGCAGATCTCGCCGAGCAGCGCCGACTCGGAGGTGGCGCGGACGACCGCCTCGTTGCACCGGGAGAGCAGGCGAAGTGCGCGATGGCTTCGTCGCAGCGCGGCTTCGGCGCGGTGGCGCTCGCTCGCGTCACGGAAGATCACGTAGGAGAGCGGGGCTCCGTCGGAAGACGGGAGGAGCCCGGAGGTGAACTCGGCCGGGAACGTCGTGCCGTCGGGGCGGCGAAGCGTCAGCTCGCCCGCGGCGGCAGCCGAGCTCGTTCGCTGCGCCAGCTGCTCCTGGAGGGCCGCGTCCTCGAGCACCAGCTCCGCCCGGTGCGCTCGACGCATCTCCTCGGCGGACCGCTGCAGCGCCCGACAGGCAGCGGGATTGGCTCTCAGCACGGTGCCGTCGGGGCGCGTGAGCAGCACGCCGTCGACGGAGTGTTCGAAGAGCGCCTCGAACGAGCTGGGCTGATCCGACACGCGTGGACCTTTCTCGGACACGACCTCGATCGGCTCCGCGAGGCTGGGCTCGATTCTCCGCCATGTCTGCGCGGTGGTCGCCGGTTTGTTCGCCTCGACACCGCGTTGCGCTCGACGCGAGCCGGTCCTGCTGGACCAGCGCGCGCGGCCCGCGTTCTCGTGCGCTTGCGTGCCGCGGCAGAGCCGTCGATGGCTCTGCGTTGGACCGCGCGCCTCGGCTGCCGGTCGGCTCGCCTCGCGCCTCCGCTGAGCTCGCGCGAGCGCATCCGCGGATCTTCGAGGCGTACGGCCCCGCTCGCCGTGCTTGAAGCGCAGGCCCGGTCCGCTACCGTCACGGACGCTTCGGAGCGCGAGCTGGCGCGATGGAACCGAGAATCAGGGTGCTCGTCGTCGACGACGAGCCCGCCATACTCCGGGCGCTCCAGCGGCTCCTGACGCGGCGGGGCTTCGAAGTGGAGACGGCGAGCTCGGGGCTTTCGGCGCTCGAGCACCTCCGCGACCGAGCGTCCGACGTCATCATCTCCGATTTCAAGATGCCCGGCATGAACGGAACCGAGCTCCTCTGCGCGGCCGCGGCGATGCTGCCGAAGATCCGGCGCATCCTGCTCTCGGGCTGCGCCGAGCGCGTGGTGCAGGTGGACGCCGTCTTCATCCCCAAGCCGTTCGACGAGGACGAGCTGCTGCGCCATTGTCGGTTGGGCCGGCTCCCATGACGCCGGAGCACGCATCGCACGTCGACGAGGCGGTGCTCCATCGGCATCTGCAGCAGCTGGTGGTGCTCGGATTGGTCGGCTCGACGCTGATCCAGGCCTCGGCGATCGCATGCATCTGGGGCGCCTGGCCCCGCGTGCTCGTCGTTTCGGCGTGCTGGCTCTCGATGGGGGCGATCAATTGGGCCATCACCGCGTTCGCGTTCCCCAAGGTGGGCAGCGAGCGAGCGGAGGATCTCCGCCTCGTACCCAATGTCGTGCTGACCTCGATCGCCGGGCATGCGACCGCGTGGTGCGTCCCCTCGCTGCTCTTCCTGCCTTTCGCCGCCGTGCTCGTCGGCGGCCTGCAGACGGAGCGCCCCACCCTTCGGCTGGCGTTCATGGTCGGAACGATCGGCGGCTACGCGCTCGCGGACGGCGGCCCGCCGGTGCTCGTGGCCGCCTTCTCCGGGCTCGCGCTCTTCTGGCACTACGTCGGCCAGGCGCACACCGCCCTCGCTCGCCAGATGCTCGCCGAGCGCGAGCGAAACCTGGCCGATCTGGCGCGCGCGCTCGAGAACCTGAGGGTGGCCCAGCAGAGCGCCTTGGCGAGCGAGAAGCTCGCGGGCATCGGGCTCTTGGCGGCTGGCGTGGCGCACGAGATCAACAACCCCATGTGCTTCGTGACCACGAACGTGGCTGGCCTGCTCGAGGATCTGCGCGCCGCCGGCGAGCTCTCGCCGCAGCTTGCGGAGTACCGCGACGACATCCTCCCCGACACGCTCGCGGGGATCCGTCGCGTCAACGGCATCGTCGCCGACCTGCGCCGCTTCGCGCACGGCGAGCCCGAGCCGCCGAGCGTCTTCGACCTGGCTCGAGAGGTGGAGTCCGCGATCCGGATCTCGCGAACGCAGCTCAAGGCAGGCCAGACCTTGCGCGTCGAGGCCGACGGGAGCTTCGAGGTCTTCGGTCAGTGCAATCAGATCGGGAGGGTCGTGCTGACGCTGATCGTCAACGCCATCGAGGCGAGCGCGGACGGCGGAACGATCGTCGTCTCGATCGGCTCGACGCCGCAGGGCGCGAGGCTCGCCATCCGCGACGACGGCACCGGCATGTCGGCGGAGGTCCTCGCCAACCTGTTCCTGCCGTTCTTCACGACCAAGGGGATCGGTCACGGCGCGGGCGCCGGCCTGGCGGTCGCGCACGGGATCGTCCAGGCGCACGGCGGCCGGATCGAGGTGTCGAGTGAGGTCGGCCACGGGACCCGCTTCGAGGTGTTCCTGCCCGCGCCGGCGGCGGGGAACGAGGGGGCGTAGGCGCGAGGGGGGCGCGCTTCGAAGCGCTTCGCAGTCGCGGTCGCCCTTCGACCGGGTCGCACGAGGCCGTCACTTGGGCGCGCGGTACACCGGGCCGGTGAGCGCGGGCTCCCGCAGGTCGTTCCAATAGAGGTAGCGGTCGTCGATGCGGTAGGTGCGCTTGTCAACCGCCTACCAGTCAAGAACCGCGGACGCGATCGGCCTCGTGTGAGGTGTGAGGCCACGCCCGTCGCCTGACGCCTCGCAGTCGCCGTCGCGTCTCCCCGACCGTCACGTGATCGCACTCCGAG
>CAIXWQ010000083.1 GCA_903923175.1 uncultured delta proteobacterium
CCAGACGTTGTTCGCCGTGACGGTCGGCCAGTAGTCGCACCCCACGTAGGACTTCGCGAGCGCGGCCTCTGCGCAGGTGACCGGATCGACCGTAGGGCCGATCGGGGCGTCGTTCATGCTCACGTCGCCGAGGACGATCGCGGTGTCCTCCAGGACGATCGCCGTGTCGTCGCCGGTGTCGTCGCCACCGCCGCCGCTGTCGGTCTTGGCGATGGTGCCGCCGTTGTCCTTGCCGGCGGAGCACGCCGCCACCGTCCCCGCGAACGCCGTCGCGCCGACCAGCACCCACAAGCCCCCTGAAGCCAAGCGACCCATCCGAAACCCTCCTGTGGCTGCCGCCGCATCGAGCGCCCGTGAGCCCGCCGCCGGCGCGTTACCGTAGCACGGCAGTTGAGCATCCACCGCCGCCCCGCGGCGCGCTTCGCATCCGTCCTCGCCGCTCCCGACAAGCCCCGCTGGAACGACGGCGAGTTGGGGTACCCTGGCCGACGCATGCCCAACGAGCGCTCGCCCGGCAAACCCACGATTCTCTGTCTCTCGAGCTTCTACAAAGGCAACGACTTCCTCGAGGAGTGCAAGAACCAGGGCTGGAACGTGATCCTCCTGACGGTCGAGTCGTTGCTCGGCAAACCCTGGCCGCGCGGCCACCTCGACGAGGTCTTCGCGCTGCCGTCGTTCGCGGATCGGCAGGCGATCGTGAACACCGTCAGCTGGCTGGCGCGCACGCGCGACATCCAGCGCCTCGCCCCCCTCGACGACTACGACGTCGAGCTCGTCGCGCACCTGCGCGAGCACCTCCGCATCCCCGGCATGGGCGAGTCCACCGCCCGCTACTTCCGCGACAAGCTCGCGATGCGCGCGCGCTGCCGCGATCGCAACATCGAGGTCCCCGAGTTCGTCGCGGTGCTCAACTACGATCGCATCCGCGAGTTCCTGGAGCGCGTGCCGCCGCCCTGGCTGCTCAAGCCGCGCTCGGAGGCCTCGGCGGTCGGGATCAAGAAGCTGCACACCCCCGAGGAGGTGTGGCCGGTGATCGAGGCGCTCGGCGACGCGCAGTCGAACTACCTGATCGAGCGGATGATCCCGGGCGACGTCTTCCACGTCGACTCGATCGTCTCCGAGAAGGAGGTCGTCTTCGCCGAGTGTCACCAGTATCGGCGCCCGCTGCTCGAGCTCGTGACCGGCGGTGGCATCTTCGGCACGCGCACCGTGCCGCGCGGCAGCGAGATCGAGCGGCAGCTGCTCGAGGTCCACCGGCGCGTCGTCGATCAGCTCGGGCTGGTGCGCGGCGTCACGCACACGGAGTACATCCGCGGCGCGAACGACGGGAAGATCTACTTCCTCGAGACGGCGGCGCGCGTCGGCGGCGTGCACATCTCCGACCTCGTGCTCGCCTCCACGGGCATCAACCTCTGGCGCGAGTGGGCCAAGATCGAGCTGCTGCAAGGGGAGAAGCCCTACGCCCTGCCACCGAAGCGCTCGGAATACAGCGGCCTCATCGTGTCGCTCTCGAAGCAGCCGATCCCCGACACCAGCGCGTACACCGATCCCGAGATCGCCTGGCGCATGACGGACAACGAGCACCACGTCGGGCTGATCGTCCACTCGCCGAGCAACGAGCGCGTGGGCGAGCTGCTCGACAGCTACGAGCGCCGGTTCGCGCACGACTTCCTGGCGGTGATGCCGCCGCCGGACAAGGCGCTGCACTGAATCGAGCGCCTCACCCTCGGAACCCTCGGAGCCCTGCGCGCCGCTCTCTCCCCCGCTCCGCGGGCGGAGAGGGGGCCGCCGGTGATCACCAGAACGTGGAGGCGCGGCCGAGCGTCTCGCGGAGCAGCGCAGCGAGCAGCTCGGCCTCCGCGCGCGAGAACCCGTTCGGGTGCGGCGAGTCGAGGTCGAGCACGGCGCGCAGCTCGCCCGCGTGATCGAGCACGGGTAGCACGAGCTCGGAGCGCGTGCGCGAGTCGCAGGCGATGTGGCCCGGGAACGCCTCCACGTCGGCCACCAGCTGCACCTCGCCCGTGCGCGCGCACGCGCCGCATACGCCGCGCGCGAAGTCGATGCGCAGGCAGCCCATGCCGCCCTGGTACGGCCCGACCGAGAGGAGCCGCGGGCCGACGCGGCGGTAGAACCCGCACCAGTTGGTCTGCGGCAGCGCGTCCCAGAGCAAGCACGCGAGCGTCGCCTCGATCGAGACCGCGTCGGTCTCGTCCGCGAGCACCGAGCGGATCTGCGGCAGCGCGGTCTTGAGCCGCGCGACGCGCGCGGCCTCCTCGAGCAGCGTGCCGCGCTCGACCGCCTCGAGCTCGATCCCTTCGCTCACGCGCCTACTCCTCGTACGCCGCCGTCAGCGTCGCGATCGGCGTGCCCGTCGGGCGGCCGGCCTGCCAGTCGGGCGGATCGAGCGCGGCGCCGGCGAGATCGAGGTGCACGAACGGCAGATCGCCGCCGCGCAACCCGGAGGCGATCTCGAGGAACGCGAACGGGAACTGGTGTCCGCGCGGCGTGTTCACCGAGGCGAGGCGGTTCGAAGAGTAGACGTCCTCCGCGGCAGACTTCGCGGCCACCAGCGCGTAGTCCTCGCGGCGGGGCCGCGAGATCTCCATCGGCTCGCCCCACGCCTCCGCGGCGCCGTCGAGGTGCGCGAGCACGCCGGCCGCCCGCGCTCGGGCGTTGCCGAGCGCGCCGACGTACGGACCGTACGCGCGGTAGACGTGGCCGGTGAGCGTCGCGAGCGAGAAGAGCGACGCCCCCTCGGCGTGCGCCGCGATCTCCTTGGCGCGCGCGAGCAGGTCGGCGAGCACGAGGCGCCCCTCGGCGTCGGTGTTGCCGATGCGCACGCGGACGCCCGAGCGCGCGCGGATGATCTCGTCGCTGACGAAGGCCTCCGAGCCGATGCTGTTGCGCACCAGCCCGAGCAGCCCGATCACGCGCGTGCGCTTCGGCGCGAGCGCGGCGATCGTGCGCAGGAAGCCCGCGACGGAGCCGGCGCCCCCCTTGTCGCGCGACATCCCCGCCATCGCCCCCTCGGTCTTCAGGTCGGCGCCGCCCGTGTCGTACGTGACCCCCTTGCCGACGAGCACCAACGTGCGCTCGGCCTTCTCCTTCGGCGTCCACTCGAGCCGCACCACGCACGGGCGGTGGCGCTCGACCTGCTGGGACGCGCGCGCGACGGCAGCGAGGAGCGGGTAGCCGGAGACGTCGTCCTCGACCTCGACGTGCACGCCCGTGTCGGCGAAGGCCTCCTGGCAGAGCGCGGCGATGCGGCGCGGCGCCATGCGCTCGGGCTCGGTCCCCGTGATGTCGCGGCAGAGGAAGCGCCCGCGCTCGATGGCCTCGATCCGCCGCGATCGCTTCTCGTCGAGCCCCACGACGCCGATCGACTGCGCGCGCGGCGGCGCCTTGCCGGCCTCGCGCGCCTCCAGCGCGACCCACTGGCTGCCGAGCGCGGCGAGCGCGGCGACGTCGAGCGCGTGCGGGAAGCGACGCGTCGCGCGTTCCTGCACCGCGACGAGCGGC
>CAIXWQ010000084.1 GCA_903923175.1 uncultured delta proteobacterium
CCGTCGAGATTGTCGCAGCGCGTCGTGAATCCGCCTGCCAGGCGGGGTGATCACGATGCGCCGAAACAGGTGATCACGATGGCGCGTTTTTGGTGATCACGATGCGGCGGTTTTGGTGATCACGATGCGCCGGCGCGCGCACTGCGGCGTCGGCGCTGGTCGCAGGCCGACCTCGCGAGGGAGCTCGGCATCTCCCCCGCGGCGCTCCGAAAGCGCCTCATCGAGCTTCAGACGAGCGGGCTGCCGCTGGACGCCTCGGTCGAACACCCGCACGTGATTTGGCGGATCGACGCGAGCTGGTACCCCGGCGCGCTCGTCATCGAGCAGCGTGAGGTCGCCGACTTGCTGCGCATCCTCCTCGAGGCGCCGCGCGGTCGCGGGCGCGAGCGCTTGCTCGCCAAGCTGCGCGCGACGCACCCGAGCTCGGTGCCGCACGGCGCCGACGACGCGATGGTGCCCGCGGGGTTCAGCGAGCAGGAGCAGGCGCATCGCGCGCTGATCGAGGACGCGGCGCTGCAGCGCGTGCCGCTGCACTTCAGCTACGAGTCGCCGACGTCGAGCCCGTCGTTGTGGCGGCACGCCTCGGTGCAGCGGGTCTTCGTCGGGCCGCAGCTCCGGTTCGTGGCCGTGTGCCATCGAAGCGGCGAGGCGCGCGTCTTTCGAGCGAGTCGGGTGCTTGCCGGGCGACTCGATCCGTCGACCGCATATCGCAGCTTGTCACGCGAGGCGGTCGACGCGATCGCCGCGCGCATGGTCGACGGGTTCGACGGCCCGGGCGCGGTCGTGCGCTGCGAGCTCGTGCTGCTCGCCCCCGAGGCGCGCTGGACCGTGCAGCAGATCCCCGCCGCGCAGCCGCGGTTGGAGCCGGTCGCCGACGGCGTGCGCGTCGTGGTCGACACGGCCGCCGTCGTCCCGCTCGCGCGGTGGGTCGTCGGGCTCGGACGCCTCGCGCGTTGCGAGAGCTCGGAGCTGCGCGAGGCCGTTCGAGCGCTGGCCGCGGAGGCACTGAAGGCCCCGCCGCGCGCGGGGGACTGAACACGGGCGCAGTCACGTCCAACCGCACGAGGGGTTGGGCCGAGAGGAGGACGCAGAGTGTCGCGGCTCGTCAGGTTCGATCGTCTCGACTCGTCGCAACGGCTGGGGCCTGCCGGAGGAATCCACGAATGAACGCGTACTCGGACTGGTTCCAGAAGGTCGCCGGCGCGCCGCCCCACCCGTGGCAGGCGGAGCTCGGCGGCGACGCCACGCTGCGCGATCGCCTGCTCCGCATTCCGACCGGGTTCGGCAAGACGGCCGGCACCGTGATTCCGTGGCTGTTCCACCGCGTGGTCCAAGGTGACCGGCGCTGGCCCACGCGCCTCGTCTTCTCGCTGCCGATGCGCGTCTTGGTCGAGCAGACCGAGCGCGCCGTGCGCGGTTGGACGCAGAGCCTCGCGGCCCCGCCACCGGTGTACGTGCTGCTCGGCGGCCGCGAAGAGGCACGCTGGCTCGATCAGCTCGATCGCCCGGCGATCCTGATCGGCACCCAGGACATGCTCCTCTCGCGGGCGCTCAACCGCGGGTACGGCTCTGCGCGCGGCGCCTGGCCCATGGAGATGGGCCAGTTGCTCCGCGACGCCCTCTGGGTCGTGGATGAAGTGCAGCTCATGGACGTCGGGCTCGCGACGACCGCGCAGCTGCGTGCCTTCCTCGCCCAAGACGAAGCGGCGCTCGGGCCCGCGCCGAAGCCCACGGCGATCTGGTGGATGAGCGCGACGCTCCAACCGCGTTGGCTGGAGACCGTCGACTACGCGCGCGTCAGCGCCGCGGCGCCCGCTTCCCAGACCTCGATCCCGCCCGCCGCGCGGACGGGCGCGCTCTGGGAGATCCCGAAGCTGCTCCGGCTCGAGCCCTCGGTCAGCGCCCCCGACGAGATCGCCAAGCGCGCCCACGCGCTCCATCAGGCCGGCCAGACCACGCTCGTGGTCCTCAACACCGTGGACCGAGCGAGCAAGACCTTCCGCGAGCTCCAGAAGCTCGTCGCCAAGCGCGGCGCCGCCGCGCCCGAGCTGCGGCTCGTGCACAGCCGCTTCCGCGGCGCCGAGCGCCGCCGCTGGGACTTCCTGCAGCGCGGCGCGACGGTCGCGGCCGCGGGGCGGATCATCGTCTCGACGCAGGTCATCGAGGCGGGCGTCGATCTCTCCGCGCAGTGCCTCGTCACCGACCTCGCGCCCTGGGCCAGCCTCGTCCAGCGCTTCGGGCGGTGCGCGCGCTACGCCGGCGACACGGGCGTCGTCCACGTCGTGGGGAGCCCTGCCGAAGGCGCGAAGGCCGCGCCGTACACCGGTGAGGAGCTCGCGGCGGCGGCAGCGGCGCTCACGCAGCTCGGCACGCCGGACGTCGGCCCCCGTACGCTCGAAGCCGTCGAAGCGCGCTGGGCCGAGCACGAGCCCGAACGGCTCCGGGCCCTCTATCCGTACGCGCCGCTCCACGTCCTGCGGCGGCGCGACTTCGACGATCTCTTCGACACCACGCCCGATCTCTCGGGCGCCGATCTCGACGTCGGTCGCTACATCCGCACCGGCGAGGAGCGCGACGTCTCCGTCTTCTGGCGACCGATCGAAGACGACGGCCGCCGCGTGCTCGACGCCGTCGAAGCGCCGACCCGCGACGAGCTCTGCCCGGTCGCCATCGGCGACGTGCGCAAGTGGCTGGAGGGCTCGCACCGCGCCTGGGCGCGCGACTACGTCGACGGCCACTGGCATCGCGTGGAGCCGCGCCGGGTCTACCCCGGGATGCAGCTGCTGCTCTCCCACCGGGAGGGGGGCTACGATCCGATCGCCGGCTGGGACCCGAGCGCGAAGCTGCCGGTCTCGGCGCCCGAGTCCGACGCAGCCGACGCGGCGGCCGACACTCGACTGATCGACGGGAGCGCCAGCGCCGACGCCGACGCGCTCGCCGTCGCGCAGTGGAAGACAATCGCGACGCACGCACGCGAAGCGGGCGAGGCCGCCGCCGACCTGGCGCGCGAGCTGGCGCTCCCCGCGGCGCTCGGCGACTGCCTCACCCTCGCGGCGCGCTGGCACGACGTCGGCAAGGGGCATGCGCAGTTCCAGGCGGCGATCCGCGACGACGCGCGCGCGCGAGCGGGCGGCACCGCCGTGCGCCGCGACCTCGCGAAGGCCCCTCACGACGCCTGGCGCCGGCCCGACCCGTACCCCGCGCGCCCCGGCTTCCGCCACGAGCTCGCGAGCACGCTCGCCCTTTTCGAGACGCTCCGCGCCGTCGATCCGCAACACCCCGCGCTGCTCGGCGACTGCCAGGAGCTGCTCGACGCCCTCGGCGTCGCGCCGGCCGAGGCGCCCGCGATCTCCCTGCGCGAGCACCCGCTCGGGCGCGAGCTCGCGGCCCTCGACGCCGACGCCTTCGATCTCGTCGCGTACCTGGTCTGCGCGCATCACGGCAAGGTGCGCTGCGCGTGGTCGAGCACGCCACGCGATCAGGAGCGCGATCACGGCGGCATCCACGGCGTGGTCGAGGGAGACCAGCTCGCCGCGCTCGAGCTCCCCGACGCCGCCGGCACGCCGGTGACGCTACCCACGCTGACGCTGTCGCTCGACGCCGCGGCGATGGGGCTCGGCCCGCGCTACGGCCGCTCCTGGAGCGATCGCGTCCAGGGGCTTCTGCGCCGCTGGGGCCCCGCCACGCTCGCCTACCTCGAAGCCTGCCTCCGCGTCGCCGACTGGCGCGCGTCGGCCCTCACCACGGAGACGCAGTCGTGAGCCTCCACGTGCACGCGCTCAGGGGCTGCGCGCCGACGCCGCTCGCGCACTACCTCAAGGCCCTGGGTGTCCTGCGCCTGGTCGCCACGCAACGCGACGAAGCGGCGCGGGGCTTCTGGAAGGACGACGTCTTCCACCTCGCGACCACGCTCGACCGCGACGCGCTGCTGCGGTTCTTCTGCGACGAGTACGCGCCGACGCCGATGCTCTCGCCGTGGAACGGCGGGAGCGGGTTCTACCCGAAGGACTCCAAGGAGGGGATCAACGCGATCGCCACCTCGCCGGCCGCGCGCTTCGCGTCGTACCGCTCGGCGATCGAGCGAGCTCGCGCGCAAGTCTCGTCGCGCACCGAGAGCCCGAAGAAGGAGGCCAAGGACGCGCTGCTGGCCGAGTGCGCGCGCGAGTGGCAGGACGCCGAAGGCGCGTGGCTCGCGGCCGCCATCTCGCTCGAGCAGGACGGCACGCCGCGCTACCCGGCGCTCCTGGGGACGGGTGGCAACGACGGCCGGCTCGACTTCACCAACAACGCGATGCAGCGCCTCACCGAGCTGGTCGACGCCGCCACCGGCGAGGCACGACCGCACGCGCGACCGCTGGCGGAGCTCGCGCTCTTCGGTGGGCCCGTCCGGGGCCTCGAGAGCGGGCGAGCGATCGGGCAGTTCCTCCCGGGCGCGGCCGGCGGCGCGAACGGCACGGCCGGCTTCGACGCCGGGAGCCTCATCAACCCTTGGGACTTCGTGCTCATGCTCGAAGGCGCGCTCGTCTTCCGCGTCGCGGCGCTTCGTCGACTACAAGGCGCGGATCTCGCGCAGGCGGCAGCGCCCTTCGCGCTCCGCGGCGTGACCGAGGGCTACGCGAGCGCCTCCGACGCCGACGCCTCCGCGCGCGGCGAGCAATGGGTGCCGCTGTGGGGCCGCCCCGCGACGTTCGCCGAGACGGCGCGGATGTTCGCCGAGGCTCGGCTCTGCGGAGGTCGCCGCAGCACCCAGAGCGCGCTCGACGCGGCGCGCGCCGTCGCGCGTTTCGGGGTCGAGCGCGGCGTCACGGGCTTCGCGCGGTTCGCGTTCCTCGAGCGCAACGGGCAGGCCAACCTCGCGGTGCCGCTGGGCACGTTCGCGGTCGAGCACCGCCCCGACGCGCGGCTGCTCGACGAGCTCGACGGCTGGCTCGATCGCCTGCGCCGGGCCGCGCGGGAGAAGTCACCACCGACCTCGGTGGTGCGCTCGCTCCGGCGGATCGAGTCGCTCGCGATGGCCGCCTGCGGGCCCAGCGCGTCGCGCGAGACGTGGGCCTCGCTGGTCATCGAGCTCGGCGAGGCGGAGGACGCGTTCGCGCGGCGCGCGCACGCGACCGCCAAGTCGCACCTGCAGCCACTGCCGCTGCTGTCGGCAGGTTGGCTCGCCGCGCTCGACGACGGCTCCGCGGAGGTCCGCGTCGCGCTGGCGATCGCCTCGCAGCGTGCGCCCGTGCGGCACGGCGCGGCCGACGCGCTCGGGCCCATCCGCGCGCACTGCCTGCCGCTCGACGACTCGTTCCGACGGTTCGCGACCGCCGGCAGCGCCGACCGGCCGCACCTCGTGGGCGATCCACGCGTCCTCTGGCGAGGCCAGGATCTGGCGAGCGATCTCGCCGCGATCGCGCTGCGGCGGGCCGTCGAGGCGCACGGCGCGGGGCACGAGGCGCTGCCGCTGATCGGGCAAGCCTTCGCCGAGCTCGCCGACGTGCGCGCGTTCGTCGAAGGGCGCCTCGACGACGCCCGCATCGCGAGCCTGGCGCGCGGGCTGATGGCGCTCGACTTCCGGCGCGAGCTGCGCGCCGGCGACGGCACTCGCGGGCCGCGCGAGCCCGCCGATCCGCTCCACGCGCTCTTCCGCGTCGCCTACCTGCCAGAGCCGGTCGGCGAGCTGCGGCCGCGCTGCGATCCGACCATCCTGCGCACGCTCGTCGCCGGTCGGCTCACCGACGCGGTGCGCCTCGCCACCCGTCGGCTCGTCGCGATGGGAATTCGCCCGAAGCTCCAGCTCGCCGGCGGCGACGCGCGCCTCGCGCTCCGCCTCGCCGCCACCTGCGCCATCCCGATCGCGCGCGGGAACCTGCGCACGCTCATCGCCGCGATCGGCAAACCGTTCCACGCCGTCTCGACCCCGGAGGCCTCATGACTCTCGATCTGTCCGCGCTTCTCCCCGAAAAGGATCCCCGCCCCGCCCGCCTCCTCGTCGAGGCCGAGCTGCGGCCCGTGCAGGGCGCGCGCTTCCAGCCCACCGGCTTCCCCGATCTCGGCGCCGCAGTGTTCGATACGCGCGAGGGGCAGCGGCTGCTCGTCGAGAGCGCGCAGAGCATGGCGAACCGCCTCGAGGCGGTCTGCTGGGATCGCGCGCGCAACGAGCTCGTACCCGAGCTCGCCGGGCTGTCGTACGTGCGCGTCGAGCGCCCAGACGGTCAGTTCCTGACCAGCTCCGTCATCGAGGCGCATCGGCTCAACTCGCCGTACATCCTCGAAGGCAAGGACCGCGGGCTGCTCAAGACGCTGGAGGCCGAGACCAAGGGCCTCGACGAGGGCGCGCTGGAGCGCAGCAAGCTCGCGGCGATCGTGTTCGGCTACGACGCGAGCGCGCTGATCCACGGGCTGTTCCTCGCCAAGAAGGAGCTCGTGGGCGGTCGGCTGCGCATCGAGCGGGCGCTGTCGTCGTTCATCGAGGCCGAGGGGGTGCGCGTCGCGGCCTCCGGCGGCGTGAAGAACGATCACGTCAACCCCTCGGGCGACACCGAGAAGGGCTTCGGCAACGTGCCCTTCCAGCGGGACGAGTACACCGCCGAGAAGGTCACCGCCTTCTTCTCGCTCGATCTCGCCGAGATCCGTGGCTTCGGGCTCGGGGCCGCGGGCGAGCGGCTGCTGGTCGCGCTCGCGCTCTTCAAGGTGCTCTCGTTCCTCGACGCGCCGATGCGCCTGCGCACGGCGTGCGACTTCGAGCTGCGCGGGACGCCGAAGATCGCTCGGCCCGAAGGCTTCCAGCTCCCGTCGCTCACGACCGTCCGCGGCGCGCTGCCTGCGCTGATCGACGCGTGCGCGAAGAGCTTCCGCGGGAGCAAGGGCGTCACCAAGGTCGCGTACGAGAAGGCCTGACGCCATGCTCGCCATCGCGGCTACGTTTCCGGCGGGGCGCTACCACGCGACGCCGTGGGGGATGCACGTCAACGAGGGGGCGATCGAGTGGCCGCCGAGCCCCTGGCGCTTCCTGCGCGCGCTGATGGCGACGGGCTTCGGTCGCCTCGGCTGGTCGAGCGTGCCCGCGGAGGCGCGGTCGCTCTTCGAGTCGCTCGCGTCGACGCTGCCGACCTATCACTTGCCGGAGGCGCAGGCCGCGCACACGCGCCACTACATGCCGCTGTACGGCGGCAACACGACCGAGGTGATCGACGCCTTCGCCTACGTGGGCGACGAGCCGCTGGTCCTGGCCTACGACGTCACGCTCGAAGGGGCCGAGCGCACGATGCTCGACGCGCTGCTCGGCGCCATGCCGTACCTCGGCCGCGCGGAGTCCTGGGTCGAGGCGCGACGCGTCGACGCGGTGCCCGGCGGGCTGCGCCCGTGCGTGCCTGCCGAGACGATCCCTGGCCCGGGGCTCGAGCGCGTCTCGCTGCTCGCGCCCGAGACCGCGGGGCGCTACGCGGCCTTCCGCGAGCAGGCCATCGCGCGCGAGCTGGGCGCGGCTAGCGCGGCTAGCGCGGCGAGCGCGGCGGCGAAGCCCGATGGCAGCAAGCCCCCGAAGAAGGGCGCTGCGCCGGCGCGCGCGAAGCTCGAAGGGCTCTTCCCACGCGACCTGATCGAGGTGCTCCGGATCGACACGCCGACGCTCCAGAAGCAGGGATGGAGCGAGCCGCCGGGGACGCGCTGGGTGTCGTACTGGCGCGCGGCGGGGGCGCTCCGGGTCGGTCCGCGCGCGGCGCCGGCGCGACGGCACGGCGACCACGCCGACACGGCGCTGCTCGCGCTCTCGTCGGACGCCGTGCGCTCGGACGTGCTGCCGCCGATGCGCGACGCCGTGCGCCGCCTCGGCGCGCTGCACGACGCGCTGGTGCGCGCCTCGGATCGGGGCGAGGCCGGGCCGGCGATCGTGTTCACCGGGCGCGTCGACGGTCAGCCGGTGCCGGCGCACGCGCACGCGAGCCTGATCCCGCTCTCGCTCGGCCGGCGGGAGGACCGGATGGACCACGTCCTGATCCACGCGCCGATGGGGCTCGACGGCGACGCGCGCGACGCGATCGCCCGCGTTCGCAAGACGTGGGCGGCGGGGCTGCCGGACATCTTCGTGTCGCTCGCCGGGGTCGGCCGCAGAGAGTCGTTCGCGTCGCTGGTGCCCGAGCTGGGTTCGAGCGCGATCTGGCGCTCGGCGACGCCATTCGTGCTGCCGCGTCATCTCAAGGCGAAGGGGAAGGACACGCTGGTCGGGCAGGTGCAGGCGGAGCTCGCGACGCGGGCGCTGCCTCCGGCCAAGCTCGTCGAGGTGAAGCTGGCGGACGGCTCGTACGTCGACGCCGGCCAGCTCGCGAGCGGGCCGCTGCGGCTCTCGCTCGACTTCCGACACTTCCGCACGGCGCGCGACGGTCGCCCGCCGCCCCAGAGCTCGACGTACGCGCTGCGCCTGACGTTCGACGCCACGCTGCGCGGCCCGATCGCGCTCGGGTACGCGGCGCACTTCGGGCTGGGCGTGCTGCGGCCGGAGTGAGCCGGTGGCGAGCCCGACCGAGGTCCGGGGCGGCGGTCAGCAGGGCGGGCCGCCCGGACACGCCGCTGACCAGCCGCGCGCGATCGAGGCGCCGGCGCTGGTGCCCGCCAGGATGGTGAACGAGGTGCTCTACTGCGAGCGCATCGTTCACCTCGAGTGGGCCCAGCAGGAGTTCGAGCACAACGCGTACACGGCGGAGGGGAACGCGGTGCATGCCCGCATCGACGCCGGGGGCGGCGCGTTGCCTGCGCCGCCGGCCTGGCGCGAGGTGGACGAGGAGGAGCCCGACGAGCCCGCGCCTTTCACGGCGCGATCGGTGTGGCTGTCGTCCGAGCACCTGGGGCTCACGGCGAAGATCGATCTCGTCGAGGGCGACGCGGACGGTGCGGTCGTGCCGGTGGAGTACAAGCGGGGGGCCGCGCCCGACGAGCCCGCGGGGGCGTTCCTGCCGGAGCGCGCGCAGCTCTGCGCGCAGGTGCTGCTGCTGCGCGAGCATGGGTACCGCTCTGACGAGGCGGCGATCTGGTTCGCGAGGTCCCGCCGCCGCGTCGCGATCGTGATC
Organism: uncultured delta proteobacterium; assembly: GCA_903923175.1. Lineage (GTDB taxonomy): Bacteria > Myxococcota_A > Polyangia > Polyangiales > JADJMO01 > CAIXWQ01. The sequence continues at coordinate 9,051 of CAIXWQ010000084.1, forward strand.
GACGACGCGCTGATCGCGACGACCCTCGACGCCATCGCGCGAGCGCGCGCGGTCGTCTCGCGCGCGGAGCCGCCGCCGCCGCTCGAAGACAGCCCGAAGTGCGCGGGTTGCTCGCTGGTCGGCATCTGCCTCCCGGACGAGACGAACCTGCTCCGACGCGACCGCGGCGAGGCGCTCGAGCCGGCGACGGACGAGGACGTGGTCCCAGAGGAGCCGCTCGATCCGGATCCTTGGGGGCTTGCGGGCTCGGATCGCTCGCTGGATCTCGGCTTGCGGCGCCTGCACCCGGCGCGCGACGACCGCCTTCCGCTGTACGTGCAGGAGCAAGGGGCGCGGGTGGGGCTGGATGGCGAGTGCCTGCGGGTGCAGTCGAAGGCGGGGTCGATCGTCGCGCGACTCGCGAACACCTCTCAGGTCGCGCTGATGGGGAACGTGCAGCTGTCGACGCAGGCGATGCGCGCGTGTCTGGAGCGCGACATCCCGATCTCGTTCTTCAGCTACGGCGGCTGGCACTATGGCCGCGCGGTGGGGCACGACTCCAAGAACGTCGAGCTACGGATCGCCCAGCACGCGGCCGCGGCCGACGCCTCGACGTGCCTGGCGCTCGCGAGGCGCTTCGTCGTCGCCAAGATCCGGAACGCGCGGACGATGCTGCGGCGCAACCACGTCGAGGCGCTCGAGGTGGACCTGGGCGAGCTCGACCGCTTGGGCCACGAGGCCGCGACGGCGCCCGCGCTCGCGTCGCTTCTCGGCTACGAGGGGACGGCGGCGCGGCTCTACTTCGGCCGATTCACCGGCATGCTGAGGGGCGACGCAGCGGCGACGGGCGCGTTCGATCTGGAGGGGCGCAACCGGCGGCCGCCGCGCGATCCCATCAACGCGCTGCTCTCGTTCGCCTACGCGCTGCTGGCGAAGGACTTCGCCGTCGCGCTGAGCGCGGTCGGGCTCGATCCGCTCCTCGGCTTCTACCACCAGCCGCGGTTCGGGCGCCCGGCGCTCGCGCTGGATTTGATGGAGGAGTTCCGGCCGATCGTGGGTGACTCGGTGGTGATCGGGGCGATCAACAACGGCGTGTTCGCGGCCTCGGATTTCGTGGTCACACCCGCAGCCGCCTCCCTGACCCCCGCAGCCCGCAAGCGGCTGATCGCGGCCTACGAGCGCCGCATGGATCAGCTGGTGACGCACCCCGTGTTCGGGTACCGCATCTCGTACCGACGCGTCTTGGAGGTGCAGGCGCGCCTGCTCGCGCGCTTGTTGCTGGGCGAGATCCGCGAGTACCCGTCGTTCCTGACACGGTGAGGTAGGGCATGCGGCAGACCTACGTCGTGAGCTACGACATCTGTGACCCGAAGCGCCTGCGCAAGGTCTTCAAGACGCTCCGCGGCTACGGCGACCATCTTCAGCTCTCGGTGTTCCGCTGCGAGCTGAGCGCCCGCGAGCTGGTGGAGTTGCGGACGAAGCTCGCGGCGGTCATGCATCAGGGCGAGGATCAGGTCCTCTTCGTGGACGTCGGGCCTGCGGAGGGGCGCGGCGCCGGCTCCATCTCCTCGCTGGGGCGGACGTACACTCACCCGGAACGGCATGCGCTCGTCGTCTGAGCTCTCTCCGGGCGAGCGGTCCGGTGCCGCTCGAACCCCGGGGGGCGCTCGCAAGGCGCGCTTGGTCTTTGAAAACCCGTGGTTTCGAAGAGGTCCCGCGCGAACGGTGTGGATGCACATCGTGCGAAAAGGAGGCGCGCGCGGGACCTCTCGCGAACCGGGCGGCAAGCGCGCGGGATCGTTGGTAGGATCGGGGGGGCTCTCTCCGTCGCTGAAGGGCGACGGCCACGTTGAAGCGGTTCGCGTTCGGCGCGTCTCGCGAGCCGTGCGACCTCTCCGTCGCTGAAGGGCGACGGCCACGTTGAAGCCGTCATGCCGAAGCTTCGGGCGGCGCTCGGGCGCATGCTCTCCGTCGCTGAAGGGCGACGGCCACGTTGAAGCGTCTTCTCGTCCTTCTTCACGAGCACCTCGAAGCGCGCCTCTCCGTCGCTGAAGGGCGACGGCCACGTTGAAGCCTACGGCGTACCTGCACAATGAACTGACCTCCTACCACTCTCCGTCGCTGAAGGGCGACGGCCACGTTGAAGCCGCATCGCCTGGCGTCGGTCGGCGCGGGCCCGCTCCTCTCCCTCGCTGAAGGGCGACGGCCACGTTGAAGCGGCTTCGACACGAAGCACGGCATGCACCTCGTACGGCTCTCCGTCGCTGAAGGGCGACGGCCACGTTGAAGCGCATGGGCTGGACTCACGCGAAGTTTGCGGTTTTCGCGCCTCTCCGTCGCTGAAGGGCGACGGCCACGTTGAAGCGCTGACCTCTCCCGCGATCGCTGACCGCCCACGAAGGACTCTCCGTCGCTGAAGGGCGACGGCCACGTTGAAGCACGCAGACGCCGGACGTGCCCGTCAGCATCGAGCACTCTCCGTCGCTGAAGGGCGACGGCCACGTTGAAGCCGGTGTCAGGGTGTGCTTTCCGGGAAAGGAATCCGTCTCTCCGTCGCTGAAGGGCGACGGCCACGTTGAAGCACGTCGTCGACGTTCGCGGTGCCGAAGTGCTCCTTGCTCTCCGTCGCTGAAGGGCGACGGCCACGTTGAAGCAGGCTTGGCCATGGGTGGCGGCGCACCGTGACGCGAGGGCTCTCCGTCGCTGAAGGGCGACGGCCACGTTGAAGCCGGCTGCCCCCGCGTCGCGTCGTAGCGCTTCCACGCCTCTCCGTCGCTGAAGGGCGACGGCCACGTTGAAGCTCGTCGCCGTCCAACACCCCGACGGCGGGGAAGAGCCTCTCCGTCGCTGAAGGGCGACGGCCACGTTGAAGCTCGATGGGTCTGCTGACGAAGGCCGACCCAGAGTGGACTCTCCGTCGCTGAAGGGCGACGGCCACGTTGAAGCCTCAAGAGACGCCGACGGCGAGAAGCGGAGAGCCCCCCGCCTCTCCGTCGCTGAAGGGCGACGGCCACGTTGAAGCAGCACGGCGCCCGACTGCACGGCGAGGTGCACGAGCTCTCCGTCGCTGAAGGGCGACGGCCACGTTGAAGCTAGTGCGCGAGAAGCTTCGCGAGAGCGAGCACGATCCTCTCCGTCGCTGAAGGGCGACGGCCACGTTGAAGCAGGAAGATCGAGTGAATCACAGCAGCCCCCGATCGCTCTCCGTCGCTGAAGGGCGACGGCCACGTTGAAGCCCGATGCACTGCCACGCGAGGTACGGCACGCGGTCCGCTCTCCGTCGCTGAAGGGCGACGGCCACGTTGAAGCGGCCTGGTGGTCGGCGCCAGCCGCTATTCGACGCGGTTGGGAAGCTCGAGCCGTCTCTCCGTCGCTGAAGGGCGACGGCCACGTTGAAGCGGCCTGGTGGTCGGCGCGGGCGAGACGGACTCGGCGCTCTCCGTCGCTGAAGGGCGACGGCCACGTTGAAGCCACCAGTAGGGCCGCGTGAGCACGAACTTCGCGCCGGCTCTCCGTCGCTGAAGGGCGACGGCCACGTTGAAGCCCGTCGTTGTTCGGGTAGCGGTCGATCGAGTGCTTCGAGCTCTCCGTCGCTGAAGGGCGACGGCCACGTTGAAGCACGCCCGCGCCGGCGATGCGCCGGTCGAGCTCCACCGCGCTCTCCGTCGCTGAAGGGCGACGGCCACGTTGAAGCCTCGGCGCGTGTGGCCGGCCCGTGCGGCCGTCGATCACCTCTCCGTCGCTGAAGGGCGACGGCCACGTTGAAGCTCGGCCATTCCGAGCGCCGCCTCCCGCCACGGCCCCCTCTCCGTCGCTGAAGGGCGACGGCCACGTTGAAGCCGATTCGCACGCCGTCAAGGACTGCACATCCGTCACGCCTCTCCGTCGCTGAAGGGCGACGGCCACGTTGAAGCAGCGCAAACACAAGCGGTGGCGACGGCGCACTGCGCGACTCTCCGTCGCTGAAGGGCGACGGCCACGTTGAAGCCGCCGTATGTGCGACGAGTGGATCGAGGGCGTCGCGCCTCTCCGTCGCTGAAGGGCGACGGCCACGTTGAAGCCTCAACCCCGAGATCGACGTCGAGGGGCTCGCGCCGTCTCTCCGTCGCTGAAGGGCGACGGCCACGTTGAAGCCCGGATGCGGCGCAATGGTGGAGACTGGACCCCAGGACTCTCCGTCGCTGAAGGGCGACGGCCACGTTGAAGCGGCGGACTAGGCAGTCGCGCCGGATTTAGGTTCCGGCGCCGAGAGGCTTGCGGGTTCAAGTCCCGCCCGTCGCACCCCTTGTTTTGCCGTGGTCTGCATTGCTCCGGATTTCCCTCCGTCGAGCGACGGGTCGCTGGCGACGATTGCCGACAACTCAGGGATGGCTTCGCTCAGTGGGAGCAGCTCCCCGAGGCCGAGCTCTTCGGCCTGGCGGGCCGCTCGGCGGTAGCGCTGGATCATCACCGACGACTTGTGGCCGGTTCGGTCGGAGACCCACTGCTCGGTCTTCCCGTTGGCGAGCGAGAGGGTGATGAAGGTCGCGCGGAGGTCGTGCGCTCGGAGGCGCATCCGCTTCTCGGTCGCCTCGAAGAGGACCGCGCGATCGATCCCCGCGGGCTTGAGGTCGCCGCGGAGCTGGCTCGCGAGGTGGCGCACGTTCGGGGGGACGATGCCGTCGCCGAAGACGTAGGAGCCCTCGGTCCGCATCTTCCGCCAGGCGCGCAGGGCGGTCGCGACGCCGGGGGAGAGCGCCCAGGCGCGGGGGTCGTCGGTCTTGTTCTCCTCGAGGCGGAGCACCCCGCGGCGCAGGTCGATGTCGACCCACTCGATGAGCGCGGCCTCCGAGGCACGCGTCCCCTCGCGGTCGAGGAAGCCCTCGAGCATGCGGCGCTCGAGGGGGACGGCGGCGCACGCGAGGAGCGCGGCGTCCTCCTCGGGGTAGAGGTAGAGGCCGAGGCGCGGCTTGAGCGCTTTCGGGAGCCAGCCGAACGGGATCGGCGAGTGCGTGATCAGCTTCGCCGGGTAGACGGCGAGGCGGCAGATCCGAACGATCAGCTGCGCGATGTGCCGGCGCGACCGCTTGGGCATCGGGCGGCGCATGATCTCCTCGGCGTGGTCGAGGGTGAACGCCTTGATCGGGAGGTCGACGACGTAGGGCAGCACGTACGACGAGAGCCGGGCCCGGTTGCAGTTCTTGTCGTGGTCGACCGGGCGCACGTGATCGGGGTAGGCGCGGTGCAGGTCGCCCGAGAGCCACTTCTCGGCGAGCGTCTTGAAGGTCTCGCCCGCGGCGACCGGGATGGCGTCGCGCTCCTCGAGCCCATCGAGCACCCCCTCGAGCACGCGCAGCGCGGCGGCGAGGCGATCGCCCGCGGCGGCGGCGAGCTGCTCGAGCATCGGATCGATCAAGTCCGAGCGGCCCGCCTTCCGGAGCCGATGGACGGCCGACGCGAGGATCGCCCCGCGCTCGGTCGCCTCGGTCTCGGTCGTGCAGGTCGGCATCGCCTGCGACTTGCGCTTCTTCGGCGCGATCGAGAGCGAGACGTACCAGGTCCCCCGGCTCTCGTAGACGCTGCCGGTCGCCTTGCGGGCCATCAGGCGCGCCCCCCGCTGCGGGTCTTTAGCCCGAGCTTGCGGCGCACCTGGTCGTCGAGCTCGCCAGCGCCCGGGATGACCGGCACGACCGTCGGCTTCGCCTGCGACCCACCCGAGAGCAGCCACGCGAGCACGTCCGCGCGGCGCGCGAAGACCCGCTTGCCGTGGCGGTAGCTCGGGAAGCGGCCGAGCCGGGCGGCCTTCAGGTAGCGCGCGCGCTCGCACGGCGCCGAGACCTGGTCGACGACCTCGTCGGCCGAGGGGCCCTGCGACGCGGCGATCCGCGGAACCATCCGCTCGATCAGCGCGTCCGCGATCAGATCCACGACCTCGGAGAGCCCGAGGCGCGGCGCGCGCGGCGCGGGGTGCACGTCCGCGACGGCGGCTGCTGCTGCTCGACTCGCTCGCTCGGACATTCTCAGACCTCCCCACCCTTGCGCACGACGAGCATGTAGCGTTGCCCGCCGAAGAGGCTCGCCCGCGCGCGACCGCACGTGGCGCACCGCGGCCCCGTGGTGACGCGCACGAGGTCGTCTCGCGTCGCGGCGGCGAGGGCCGCGTGCTCGCAGCACGCCGCGCCGACGGTGCCGAGCGGGTGCGGCATGTCGACGCAGACCGGCAGCTGGGCGACGTCGCAGACGGCGCGCGCGAACGTGATCTCGGGGTGGGTCGAGGACATCGCTACTCCGCCGCGTCCTCGTCCGAGTCGTCGTCTGCATCGTCGACGCCCTTGCGCGCGACGGGCTTCTTCAGCTTCACGTCGTAGACGTGGTCGGCGTCGTCGTCGTCCGACAACGCTTCCTTCGCCTCGTCGAGAGTGTCGAAGGCGTCGAGCGTCTGGTCGTCGGTGCCGATCAGCAGGTAGCGCTCTCGGCCGGGCTTCGTGGCGCGCGCGACCCGGGGCGCGTCGTCGTCGTCGTCCTCCTCGGCGGCGGGGGCCGGCGGGGGAGCGGCGGCGCGCGCGGGGCGCTTCGCCGGGCTCGGCGAGCTCGCGGCCTTCGGCGCGCGCGCGGGCTGGCGGTACGTGGTGACGACGTCGCCGGCCATCGAGGCGGGGACGTGGCGGAGCGCGCGGGCGGGCTCGAGCTGCGGGACGGTCTCGGTCTCCTCGACCATCGCGTCGAGCGCATCGAGGAGGCCGGGGCCCCACGACGTGCCGAGCGCGAGGCGGACGATCCGCACCGCGGCACGCGGCATGTCGAGGAGCAGGCGCATGTCGGCGGCGGTGAACGTCGGCTCGGTGCTACCCACGGCGGCGGCCCTCGGCGCGGGCGAGGGAGCGGGAGCCGCGGGCGGCGGCGGCGCCGCGATCGGCGCGGGCGCGGGGTCGATCGGCGCGATCGGCGCGCTGGTACGGGGGGGGGGCCTGCGCGGCGTCGAGGCGGGAGCGGCGCCGAGCTTCTTGAGGAGCTGCCGGCCCTTCGGCGTCAGGGCGACGGTGTGCATGAGGCCCTTGCCGCCGCCCTCGATGAGCCCCGCGGCGCGCGCGGGCGAGAGCGACATGCTCAGGATTCCGCGCGTGACACCGAGCGACGCGGCCATCTCGGCGTGCGAGTTGAAGGTCTCGCCCGCATCGAGCTTGGCGGCGATCGCGACGAAGGTTCTCTCCTGGTACGGCTTCACGGTGCACCTCCGGCGGACGCGACGGGCGCGAACGCGGTCTGATCGACGACGACGAATCCTGCGAATCCGAAGGGGAGCCCCGCGCGCACGCCGGCGATCGCGTGCTCGAGGAGCGCGATGCGCGCCGCGCGGAGCGCGTCCTCGCGCGTGCTGCGGCGCACGGCGCCGTCACCGAAGGCGACGAGGCGGCCGTGCTCGGGGCAGGTCACGACGAACCAGCCGCCGGGGCGGCGATCGTCCTGCTCGTGGGTGATGACGAACGCGATCACCGGCGCGCCCCGACGAGCGCACGGTGCGCGCGGATGCCGGCGAAGACGCGCTCGAGCTCGTGGTCGTCGAGGAGGAAGCCCGCGCCGTCGCCGCGCTGCGCGACGAGCAGCGTGATCGGCGCCGCCGGCTTCTTCGGCGACAGCTCGAGCCACGCCTCGACGCGGGCCGAGGAGCGACCGATCTGCTCCGCGATCCACTCGCGGGAGATCGTCGAGAGGGCCTTCTGCAGGAGCGACGCGGTCGCGACGCGAGCGGTATCCCACTGATCGGGCGCGCAGGCGCGCGTCTGCTCAGTAGGAGCCGGATCCGTGCACTCGGCGGTACGCGCCGCACCCTGCAGATCGAACATGAAGCAGCCCTCCTCACGTCGAGACCATTGGCCGCGTCACCGCGGCCCGTGCACCCCTTCGGGCGCGGGCGAGCTACTCGGGCGAGCCGGCGAGCAACGGCAGCGCCGTCGCCTTCACGACCGCGGCGCGGACGTCACCGAACGCGTCCTGCAGCACGAGGTCGTGCCGGTAGAGCGAGTAGGCGAAGATCGCGCGGCCGTTCTCCATGCGGAACCGGATGCGCGCCTCGACGCGGTAGAAGGTCGCGTCGGCGCCCGCGAAGACGGGGATCCGGAGCAGGAACGCGCGGTAGATCTTCGTGCTCGTCTGGTCGTGCTCGAGCTTGTTCACAAGCTCGAACTCGCCGGTCACCTCGTCGACCTTGCGCGTGAACTCGCCCTTGGTGCGGATCGTGAGCTGCCGCACCATCGTCAGCACCTGCGCGGGCGACGGCATCTCGGAGTCGAGCGGCTGCGCCTCGAGGTTCGGGCTCGCGAGGTCGGAGAGGTTCTCCTCGATGAGCTGCGCGAACACGTCCTGCGTCATCGGCTGCTCGTTGCACTTCACCCAGAGCTGCCACTGCGGCGAGAGCGGGCACGCGTAGAGCGAGCGGTGCTTGCCCCAGCGCTGGCCCTTGTCGGCGATCGCTCCGGCGCGGTGGTAGTCGAAGACGGCGGTGAGCTTGACCTTCTCGACGTCCGCGAAGATCGCGCTGTCGGCGTCCTTGAATCGGTTCACGTGGTCGATGAACGACGGCAGCTCGGTGAGGGTCGCCTGCCCGCGGCGCGCGCGGGGCGCCTCGGCGCGGTCGTCCGCCTGCTTCAGCGCGGCGTCGAGAACCAGCACCGTTGTGCCCGCGGGCAGGACAGCAAGCGGGATCCCTTCGACGTCCGCGATGCGCTCGGCCGCGGACACGTTCATCAGCGCGGCGTCGATGATCGCCTGCGCATCGCTCTTCGTGGTGGTCGGGTCAGCCATGTTCGTGGTCCTCGTCTTCTCGGTGGCGGTCGGCGATCAGGTGTTGGGCTTCGGCATCTGCACGACCTTGAAGGCCTGCTGCCGCGGGTCGTGACGGTGCACGCCGCCCTCTTCGTCGCTGAAGAGCACGGTCTCGTGCGTCGACTTGGTCGGCAGCTTCGTCGACACCTTCGGCTTCACGAGCACGGTGCGATCGCTGTCGGTGGTGATGCTCAGCGTGATCGTCAGCGAGCCGGCCTTGTGGGTCTCGAGGACGGCCTTCACGACGCGGGGGAGCAACTCGGTGAGTTGGTTGTGGAACTCGCCGTTGTCGAGATCGGTGAGCACGTCCTGGAAGTCGCGGCGCTTCAACTTGATGGTCTTCTCGTCGGCCATGGGGGCAGGGTCCTTTCGGGTCCGGGGAGGGGCGCGCGATCAGGCGCGCGGGGTAGGGGAGGGCGCGCTCACGCCCTCGAGGCGGGGGAGCGGGTGCACGAGCTCGAGCTGCCGGCCGAGGGCCGCGGCGGAGACGTCGCGGAGCGCGGCGCGCCGCATCTCGGCGAGCTTCACGCGCGCGACGCCGAGGAGCGCCTCGGGGAGCAGATCCCAGGCGCGGCCCTCGCCGAAGAAGCCGAGCTCGGCGCGGAGCTGCGCGTGCGCGCGCGGGCCCTCGCGCTTCATCGCGCGCCGGGCGGTGTGGATGGACGACCGGAGCGCCGCGATCTCGGCGAGGGGGGCCTTGATCAGGTGGGTCGCGCGGGCGGAACCGATCGTGCAGGTGTCGGCGACCGCGCGCGCCTGGAGCGTCGCGCGGATCTCGCCGAGGATCGCGGACTTGAAGCCGGCGAGCTGCTCGGCGAGCTGCTGCGAGACGAGGGCCTCGACGGTCGCGGCGGCCGCGAGGGGGGCGGCGACCTGGGTCGTGACGCCGCGGCGGCCGAGGAAGTGGTCGGCGAGGACGCGGGCGGCCTCGACCTGGTAGCGCTCGAGCTTCGCGCGCACCCCCTCGGCGACGCGCGAGGGTTCGATCGTGCCGAGCCACATCGGGAGCGACTCGAGATCGAGGCAGACCACGTCGTATTTCTTGCCGTCGGGGCCAGTTGCGGTGCTCATCACCGTGACTGCCCAAGGCTTGCCGGCGAGCTTCTTCCGCTGACTATCCGGGTCGATGCCGAGCGCGGCGCACACGCGGCGGATCGAGACCGCGACGCGCCCCTCCTCGGTGCGCACGATCTCGAGCTCGTCGCCGTGGAAGTTGAACTTCTCGATCGCCGTCGACATCAGGCAGCCTCCACGAGCCGAAGGAACGAGACGGGGACCTCGCTGATCGTCGAGTCCGCCCAGCGCAGGATCGCGTCGCCGTGCGAGCCGAAGCCCTCGACCCGGCATGGCTTGCTCGGCACGAACGTGGTGCGCACCACGTCGCCAACGACGATCGCGCGCGAGGGCATCGGCGCATCGAAGGCGCCGGGGTACGGCTCGGGCGTCCGCGGGCGCGCCATGTCAGGCGGCCTTCTCGCCCGCGAGGCGGGGGCACGGACCGATCGACTTGAGGCGCTCGAGCTCGATCAGCTCGCGCCGCGTGAGCCAGGACTTCGCTGGCACGGCCCCGCCGGTCCACCGCGCGATCGCGGCCCGCACCGGCGCGCGCGGCTTCGCTTGCCTGCGGCACCAGCCATAAATCGAGACGTACGAGAGGCCGAGCATCGCGGCCGCCTCGCGCAGGCTGATCGAATGCTCCTGGAGAAAAGTGCGAAGTCGAACGGGGCCGTCGGGCAACGCCATGGTTCGTTTGTTATCTAACAGTAACGCCGTCTGTCAAGTCCAGCCGAGGTCCCCCAATGTTGGCCGCTCCTAACAGCTCGTCCGGTATCGGTTTTCGCGTGGCCGTAGACCGCGAGCGACTGCAGGTGACGGAGCTGGTCCGACGCAAGATCGCGGAGCTGCGCGCGCCGCCCCAAGAATTGACCTTCCGCGCGATCGAGAAGCTATGGGGCGTCTCGGCTGCGCACGTCGCGAACCTCCACAACCGCAAGACGCTCGGCGTGGTTGGGGTCGACCTCGAGAAGGTCGTCGCCGAGCTCTACTTCAGCGGTTCAGTGGACGAGCTTCGTCGAGCCGCACGGGAGATCGACGTCGCCGATCCCGATGTACAGGGCGAACACGCGAACGCCAGAGATTCCGATCTCAACCCCTACGCTCGCGTGCGGGCGCGCGCTGACTTCCAAGCGCTGCCGCGATGGGCGCAGACCTTCTGGGCATCGCAGGTCCAGCCCCTGACCGGCTCGAGGCAGACGGACCGCGTAAAGGAGGCGCGCCTCCTCGACGAGCTCGACGCCATCATCCGCCAGGTTGCGAGCGGCGAGCTCACCGAGGAGAACGCGGTGACCGACACCGCTGGCGTCGCCCCCACGCCGCCGCGTCGAGAGCCGACGCAAGTGCTTCCGCTCGCGAAGGGCCTCGACGAGCACGGACGCCCGAAGAAGCGGCCGGCGAGGTAGTCAGGCCGCGAGCATCACGGCGACGCGGTCGGCGCCATCAGCGAGTCGGAACGCTCGGAGGCCGTCTCCCTCTGCTCGGCCCACGCGTAGGGCGATGCGGGCGAGAGGAGCGATGTCGTTCGCGGGAAGCACGAGCGGCCCCGCCATGTAGAGCACACGCTCGCGACGAAGAACGGCCACGCTCGCGCAGCCTACCTCGCCGAGCCGGAGCGCCAGCGACGTCGGCGGAAGCGTGCGAATGATGCTGCCGACCCGCTCCCCGCTCGCGCGCGACCGCACCCAGGCGCGGCGCACCAGCTCGGCCGGCGCATGCCACGCCGCCGAGAAGCGGTTGCACCAACGCTCCTCGTGGACGCCTGGCGCGAGGTCGAGCGCCAGCGTCGCGATCACGATATGGCCGGCCTCGTGACCGATCGCACCTCGGCGCTCTCGCCCCTTCTCACCTTGGCGGAGCATCACCGCCGGCTGACGGTACTCCGCGCCGACTCGCACCCACGCCCATCCGGTGCTGAGGGAAGATCGTGGGAGGTCATACACGAGAACGCCTGTGCGATCCGGAGATGCCTGCCAACGCCAGCGCGCAAGCGCGGTCTCGATCGGTGGAGCATCGTGACCGTCGAGACAGGTCTGGCGAGCCAGCGCGGCTGCGAAGTCGTCTGCGTCGTCGAGGGTGATTGCCAAGGATCCCATGCTCTGCGCGAGCCTGGTGTTCGTCACGCGGGCGCCGGACATTGCGCGTCCGGCACGGTCAGCCCTCCCAGCCGACGCAGATCTCGTCCTCGAGGAAGACGCGGAAGCGATAGCGGTCGCCGCTGATCCATCCGTACTTGTACGTGTGCTTTCGCTTCGTCTTCATCACGTGTTCGTCGATCTCACCAGGTCGCCCGAGCGTCGCGACGACCATGGCTGCGGTCGCGCCTTGCCACACGCGACCCGTGAGGATTCGCGTCGCGGTTTCCTCGCCGAATCGGCCGAGTAGCTCTCGCCACCGAGCAGCCCGCGCGGCCTCGGCTTGAGCGGCTTCCATCCGCCGTACGTGCTCCGCGTGAGCTGCCACCGCTTGGCGAGCAGACTCTGCTTGAGCGGCGAGGCGGGCGACGTACTCCTCACGATTTCGGCGGGTCGCTGCGGCGTCGCGTCGAAGGGTCACCGCAACGATCGTGACGACGCCGACGACAGCGAGCAGCAGGAGAAGCGCGAACGCCTCTTTCGGGGACACGCCCGATCTTCGCGATTGATAGGCAATTCTGGAAAGGCCGTCGCGCGTTCAGGTCTGCGTCAGCCAACGATCTTGCGTCGGTCGAATGTTGGTGTTAGCTAACAACATGTCGCCGTCGCCGCAGGGGTTCCTGAGGGGTCGGAGGAGCGGGCCACGAGACTCCGGTCTCCCAGCGCCTTCCCTCCGGCTGATCCACGCCGCCGACGCCACGTAGCTGCAGTCGAACCGCTCGCGGTCCGACGAAGCCTCTCGACGGTGGACACGCGCGTGCCGGGCGAACGTCCGCTCCCCGGGTTCAACCCGCGCGCGTCGAGGGGCTTCTCCGGACCGCGATCACCCGCTCACGAACGCTCTGCGCGTTCGAGGAGGCCGACGAGTCATGCCTTCGACGAACTACTTTCATGGGAGCGGCCTGTGAGCGCGTGCGGCGCGCACGACCTCGACGTGATCGAGGCGGGTCGCATCTTTAGGACGATCCGGGGCGTCGACCCCATCGAGCGCGCGTGGGCGATCGTCGTCGACATCGACGATCGGCGCATCGACTCGCGCAAGGGCCTCGAGCAGCTGCGCGCGATCGCGGCCGAGGTCGCCTCGTGACGCCGCGCGCCGGGGTGCGCCTCGAGGAGGTCGCCGATCGCCTCGAGCGGGACGGGCGCGAGGACGACGCCGCGCGACTGCGGCGCCTGCGCGGCCGAGGGGACCGCGCGATCGCGGAGGCCCTCGATGAGCTGCTCCACCTCGAGCCGGCATCGTGCCGGGTGCGCGAGCGGGCGCGCGCGGCGCAGCGCGAGATCGGACGGGCCGCGTGAACGCCGTCATCGAGAAGATCCGCGCGCTGCGGGAGCTCGCGCGCGGGACGACGAACGAGCACGAGGCGCACGCGGCTGCGCGGCAGGCGGGGCGCCTCGCCGAGAAGCACCGGATCGCCGAGGCCGAGATCGACGCCGCGATCGAGGCGGGCGCGCGCGAGCCGGCGACGGTCGATCGGGCTCGGCCGGTGTACCGCGGCGGCGCCGTGCCGGGCTGGAAGCAGGCGCTCGTGCACACGATCGCGGCGCACTTCGGATGCGCGATCGTGCGGTCGCGCGTGCAGAAGATCGGGAGCCTGATGGTCGAGCAGCAGATCCTGCTCGTCGGACGGGCGGGGGACATCGAGCTGGCGCGCGAGACGATCGGCTGGCTCGCGCTGCAGATTGCGTCGCTTTGCCACCAGGCGGCGGCGGGGCGCGGGCGAGCCTACCGAGCGGCCTGGTCGGTCGGGTGCGTGCGCGGCCTGCGCGACCAGCTGCGCGCCGGGCAGCGGGAGGCGCGGGCGGAGGCCGCTTCGTGCGCGCTCGTGCGGCTCGACGCTCGGATCGTCGAGGCAGAGCAGGCGATCGGGCACCTCCCCTCGCGCTCGGTGCGCCCGACCGTCTCGGACGTGGGGGCCTTCGCGCGAGGCGTGGCAGAGGGGCAGCGGATGCCCGTCACGGCGGCGACGACAGAGCGGCGACGCGTTGGGGCTCTTGAAGCCGCGGATGCGGCGTTGGTGCGCGCGTGACCGGCTGCAGCTGCCGCGCGTTCTTCGCGATGCGCGTCTGGGGTGTCCTCGGGCTCGGCACCTCGCTCGAGCTTGCGACGCTCACCGGATGCCTGCGCTACGCCGCGCTCTGCGCGCGGGGAGGAGTGGTCAGTGATGTCTACGCCGCGTGATCCGAACGGCTGGGTCCAGATGGTCGACGGCACGCCGTTCTGGCCGATGGCGGCGGAGGTCGAGGACGTCGCGATCCGCAACATCGCGCACGCGCTCTCGAACATCTGCCGCTTCGGCGGGCACGTGCGGACGTTCTACAGCGTCGCGCAGCACTCGGTGCTCGTGAGCTTCGTCTGCGACCCCGCGGACGCGCTGCACGGCCTGCTCCACGACGCGTCGGAAGGGCTCGGGCTCGTCGACTTACCGCGGCCGGTGAAGCACGCGGCGGCGCTCGCGGGGTACCGCGAGGCCGAGCGGCGCCTCGAGCTGGTGATCGCGCGCGCGTTCGGGTTGCCGGAGGAGATGCCCATCTCGGTGAAGCGGGCCGACGATGTGCTGCTCGCGACCGAGCGGCGCGATCTCATGTCGACCCCCGCGATCCCGTGGTCGACCAGGGAGCAGACCTTCGAGCCGATGGCCGCGACGATCGAACCGTGGGCGCCGGAGCGCGCGCGCACGGCCTTCCTCGACCGCTTCGCCGAGCTGACCGGGTGGCGCGGCGGCTACCCGTGGGGGGCCGAGTGAACCCGCTCGATCTGCTCCGGCGCGCGCGGGCCACCGCGCTCCGGCTCGTCGCCGACGGGGCGAGCCTCCTCACGCGCCCGCTCGGGCTCGTCGTCCTGGTGACCGAGGACGCCCGCGACATCGCGCGGCGCGCCTACGCCGCCGAGCAGACGCTCGAGGCGTACGAGCGCGAGCTCCTCGGGGAGATCGAGCGGTCGCAGGGCACGTGCTCGGCGGCTCGGGGGATCGTCGGGTGACGGCCTGGTACAAGCACGTGCCGACCGGCCGGGTCGGCATCGTCGTCGCAGCGGCGTGGCTCGAGGGGCACGGCCTGCTCGAGGTCGCCGGGCGGATCTCGCTGCGCCCCGTCGTCACGCACTGGCGCGATCTCGAGCTGGTGCGCGTGCAGCGCGGGAGCGCGCCATGAGCGCCACCGGCCGCAGCGACGTCCGCCACCCAGACGATTTCTATTCCACGCCCGCCTGGGCGACGATCGCGCTCCTCCGCGTGCTCGGGCTTCCGTCGCGAAGCACGGTGCTCGATCCCGCCTGCGGCGAGGGCGCGATCCTCGAGGTCGTCCGGCAGCTCGGGCACGTGACAGTCGGCGTCGAGCTCGACGCCGATCGGGCCGGCCGCGCTCGCGGGCAGGGCCACTTCGTCACCACGGGCGACGCGCTCGCGTTCGCGGAGTGGCCGGGGGCCGCCGACGCGATCGTGATGAACCCGCCCTACACGCTGGCGATGGAGTTCGTCGTGCGCGCGATCGCCGAGGCGCGCCCGTGGGGGATCGACGTTGCTGCGCTGCTCCGGCTGCCGTGGCTCGCGAGCGTCGGGCGCGCGGCGTTCCACCGCGAGCATCCGAGCGACGTGTGCGTGCTGCCGCGCCGTCCGGAGTTCGCGGCGTCGATCAAATGCAAGGGGCGCAAGCGCGAGAAGGGGGACGCGCGGCCGCCGTGCTCCTGGTCCGTCCTGCTGCCGATCGACGCGCCGCGCTTCTCGGCGTGCCCGTTGTGCGGCTCGAAGGTCGACACCGTGACGACCGACGCGACCGACTACGCATGGTTCGTCTGGGGGCCGGGGCGAGGCGGGCGGTGGTCGATCCTCACCACACCGGAGGCTGCGTGAGCGCGCGCCGATTCGGTTCTCCGCCCGCGTGCCCGGTGGTGCACACGAACATCGACGACTTCTGGCTCGCGCTCGCGTTGGTTGCAGAGATGCCGGGCGGGGTAGTTCCGATCGCGAGGGCGATGCTGCTCGCGCACGGCGGCGAGATCCTTGTGCCGATCGACGCCGACGAGCTGCGCGCAGTGCGCGCGTGGAAGCGCGCGGTGCAGCCGCGCCGCAGGGTGACGGGCTCCTTGCGCGACGCGATCGACGGGCTATGCGCGCGCGGCCTGGTCGATTGGACGGAGCTCGCCGGGTACAGGATCTCGCCGGATGGAGACGTGAGGATCAACGCGCCCGAGTTCGCTTGGTGGCGATGGGAAGCGGCGCTTTTCGCGCCGATCGCTCGGCGTGTTGAAGCGTCGCGCGCCGAGAAGCGCACGAAGACGGAGGCCGGCCATGCGTGACGTCCCCACTCGAGCGCTCTCGATCCTGCAGCCATGGGCGCACGCGATCGTGCACCTCGGTAAGCGCATCGAGAACCGCGACTGGCGCACTGGCTGCTCCTACCGCGGGGAGATCCTGATCCACGCGTCGAAGGGCATCGGCTCGATCGATGCGTTCGACAGCGCCGTCGAGACGATCCGGGCGACGGTCGCCGAGGATTCGTGGCTGGACTTCCTCGGCGAATGCATCGACCAAGGCGACGACGATCGGTGGCGGCCGAGCGACTTTCTGCCCCGCGGCGGCATCGTGGGGCGCGCGCGGATCGTGGGCGTCATCGACAACCAGCGTTGCTCGGAGCAATGGCGGGCGCGGATCGGAGCGCCCGCCTTCGCCGACGAGATCCGCGACCTCACTCCGGATGAGGCCGCATGGTGGACGGGCGGCTTCGCCCTGGTGCTCGCCGATGTGGAGCCGGTGCCGTTCGTCGCGTGCCAGGGGGCGCTCGGCCTCTGGACGGTCACGCCGGATGTGCGGGCGGCGATCGCGAGGGGCGCATGAAGACCATCGATCAGCGCGCGCGCGACTGCGTCGCGTGGATCAGGGCGTACGACGCGCACGTCGCCGGGCGACTGCGCGCGCCAGCCGAGAAGGACCGCGACGACGCGGAGTACATCGCGAGGGCGATCTCGCTCGCGATCACGGCGGAGCGGCGCGCGGTGAAGCGCGAGAGGGTGTGATGGGTAAGACCTCGATCGAGTGGACCGACGTCTCGTGGCCGGTCGTGAACGGTTGCCGGCGCGTGAGTCCGGGGTGCGAGCGGTGCTACGCCGAGCGGCTGGCCGCGACGCGCCTGCGTCATCTGCCAAAATACGCGGGGCTTGCGACATACGCGAAGGGGGGCCCGCGTTGGACGGGGGCCTCGCGCTTGTGGGAGTCGGATCTCGAGATGCCGCTCCGGCTGCGCAAGCCGTCGCGGATCTTCGTCGCCGACATGGGCGATCTCTTCTACGAGGCCGTGCCCGACGAGGTGATCGATCGCGTGTGGGCCGTGATGCTGCTGTCGCCGCACCACACGTTCCAGGTGCTCACCAAGCGCGCCGAGCGCGCGCGCCGGTACCTGACCGACTCGAAGCTCTACGAGCGCGTGATGCGCGAGGCGAATGCGTGGCGGGCTGCGCGTCCGAAGCTGGCGCAGATCGGTCTCTCGTGCCCGGTGACGATGCCGGCGCCGTGGATCTGGCTCGGCGTCAGCGTCGAGGATCAGCGGCGCGCGGACGAGCGAATCCCGCACCTGCTCGCGACGCCGGCGGCGGTGCGGTTCCTCTCCTGCGAGCCACTGCTCGGCCACGTCGATCTGACGCGTGTCGCGATCAGCGCGGACTGTACCGAAGACGTGCTCGGCGACGGCGAGTGGCATGGCGAGCCCGATGCGCCGCCGTGGATCGATTGGGTGATCGTCGGCTCCGAGTCCGGGATGCACCCGCGCCCGATGGCGATCGAGTGGGCCGTCTCGCTCCGTGAGCAGTGCGCGGCCGCGAAGGTCGCGATCTTCACGAAGCAGATCGGTACGCCCGAAGGTCGCGAGCAGGGCGACGTCAAGGGTGGCGATCCGCGGTGGTGGCCCGAGACCGCCGGCGGGTGGCCTCGCGAATTCCCGGCGGTCCACCGATGAGCGCGCACCACCCGATCGCGCACCTCTCGAAGGTCTACGCCGAGTGCGAGCACCCGTTCCTCGCGAAGCGTGCGACCGCGCGGTTCTGCGTGGAGCCGCGGTGCGTGACCCGAAGGAAGAACCGAGCCTACGCCGACGCCTGCGCGGCGCGGAAGGCCGCGGCGGAGCGATCGATTTCGACTGAGACGTGATCACCGACCAGGAGCATCCCGATGGCGAGCAAGACGAAGAAGCAGGCGAAGATCGCGGCCACGTTCAAGCGGCCCGCGAAGGTCGAGACCCGCCAGCCGACGCAGCAGGTGCGCCAGGGGGACGTCTTCCTGATGCGCACCGACCGGGTGAGCGGGGAGATCGAACCGATGCCGCGCGATCCGCGTGGGATCGTGATCGCCGAGGGGGAGACGAGCGCGCACTACCACGCGGTGATCGGTGGTGACGCGAAGCTCTCGCGGTTCAAGGACGGACGCGCGGAGCAGATGCTCGAGGTCACCAGCGACGCCGAGCTGCGCGTGATCGGGGGCGGCTCGGGGGCGGTCGAGCGGCACACGCCGATCACGATCACGCCGGGCAAGTACCTCGTGCGCATCCAGCGCGCGTGGGACTCCGCGAACGTCGCGCGCCAGGTCCAGGACTGAGCCGAGCGCGCCGATCATTTCACTCGAGAGGAGCAGCACCGCCATGACGAAGACGACCGCGAAGCCGAAGATCTACACGCTCACCGACGAACACCGCGCGCAGCTCGATCCGTGGGCGAAGAAGTGGATCGCCAACGCGATGTCCACCAAGCCGATGGACTCCACCGATCGCGCTGCGATGACGGAGGCCGTTCACGGCATGTACCGCGCTGCGGGCCTCGAACTGCCGAAGGTGATCGTGTGGGTGCCGTCGCCAATCGTGGCGCAGTTCGCCGCGGGGTTTGCGAGCGCCATCATCCATCTTCGGACGACCGCGACGCGTTCGTCCGGCGACGTCAGAGCCGCGACCAGAGCCGCGACCGACGCCGCGACCTACGCCGCGACCAGAGCCGCGACCAGAGCCGCGACCGACGCCGCGACCTACGCCGCGACCGACGCCGCGACCAGAGCCGCGACCAGAGCCGCGACCAGAGCCGCGACCAGAGCCGCGACCGACGCCGCGACCGACGCCGCGACCAGAGCCGCGACCAGAGCCGCGACCAGAGCCGCGACCTACGCCGCGACCTACGCCGCGACCTACGCCGCGACCGACGCCGCGACCGACGCCGCGACCGACGAGATCGATCGTTCGTGGTGCACGCCGGTGGGGCCGCAGATGGCAATGCTCGCGCGCGAGCTCGGTGGCTCCGATTCGGCGCTACTGCTCTCCGTCGCAGCGACCGCGTGGAACATGCGCGATCCGGGCAACCAGTGGTCGAGCTGGCCGGCGCTCCTGTCGTTCTTCCGCCACGTCGCGCACCTCGACGAGTGCGGGGTCGACTACAGCAAGTGGGCGCACTTCGAAGCTGCCGCGATCCACGCGGGGCCGCGCTTCATGCATCGCGATTTCTGCATCGTCAGCGACCGGCCCGAGGTGCTCACCGTCGACGCCGAGAACCGCCCGCACAACGACACGGGGCCATTCTGCCGGTGGCGCGACGGGATCTCGCTCTACGCGATCCACGGCGTCTACGTGCCGCGGTTCGTCGTCGAGAATCCCGAGCAGATCACGGTCGAGAAGATCCACGCCGAGCGAAATGAGGAGCTGAAGCGCATCATGATCGAGCGCTACGGGCTCACGCGCTACGTGCGCGACGCGAAGTTCAAGATCCTCGACGAGGACAAGGACCCGCTCGGGCAGTCGCGCCGCCTGCTGCAGCACGGCGATCTCCTCGTCGTCGAGCTCGTGAACAGCACGGTCGACGCGGACGGCACGCGGCGCGTCTACCACGTGCCGTGCGAGGGCGAGCTGCGGCCGATGCTGCCCGACCGCACCCTCGGCGTGGCCCAGAAGCTCACGTGCCAGAACGCGGTCGCTTCGACCTTCGGGCTCACCGGAGATCGGTATCGGCCCGACGTCGAGACGTGATGCCCCTCGTCGTCCTCACGGCGCGCGTCGGGTATCGCGATCGCGACAGCTTCGACGTCACGGCTTCGACGGGCGGCGCGGGCTGGGGCGCGCCGTTCGCTCCGTCGTGGCACCTGCTGCGTCCCCTCCTCGAGCTGCAGCGGCTCGAGGATCTCAGCGTGGAGGACTGGAGCCGGTGCGTCGACGCCTACACGCGGGAGATGCGCGCCAGCTACCGCGCGAACCGATGGGCGTGGGATCGAATTCTGGCGCGACGGCGCGCGGTCCTCCTCTGCTCCTGCGCGACCCCTGTCCGCTGCCACCGGCGCGTGCTGGCGGAGATCCTCGTGCAGCTCGGGGCCGCGTACGGCGGGGAGCTGCGTCCGGTTCCGGCGCAGGCCTCGCTGCCGGGGCTCGGGCGATGAGCCTCGCGAGGCGCATCGCGAAGCAGGCGCCGGCGTGGGGGACGTGGGCGCCGCGTGGGCTCGTGTCTCCGAGCGGCAAGCGGGCGCCGGCGAGCGTGCACACGGTGCTTCTGAACGAGGCTGCGGGGTACCTCGTGCAGATCTCGACGGTCGCCACCGCGCTCGGGCCCGTAGATCACCTCTGGATCACGCACCGATCGGGGGCGACGATCCGCTCCTGGACCGACCTGCAGCGAATCAAGCGCGAGGTCCTCGCCGACGGGGCCGACCGCCTGGGCGTCGAGGTCTATCCGCCCGAGGACGCCGTCGTCGACCAGGCGAACATGTACCACCTCTGGGTGTTTCCCCTCGGCTACGCGCTGCCATTCGGGCTCGAGCCGGGGGCGGCGAAGTAGATGCCGCTCGAGGTCCTCACCTGTCGCATCGGCACGCGCGCCGCGCGCGATCCCGACGTGCTCGTGATCACCCGCGAGGAGGCCGACGCCGAGGGTCAGCCGGGCGTCTTCGCGCCGAGCTGGGCGATCCTGCGGCCCGTCCTCGACGCGCGCGCGCGGCAGCGCGGCGGCTTCGTCTTCGGCGGCAGCGACGAGGAGCGCGCGGCCGCGCTCACGGAGGCGCGCGAGCTCGAGCTGGCCGCCTGGCGCGTCTACGTCCCCGCCTTCCTCGAGGAGATGCGGGCGAGCTACCGGCGCCACCGCGTGGCGTGGGAGCGCCTGCTCGCGCGCGATCGCGTCGTCCTCGCCTGCGCCTGCAAGGCCCCCGAGCGCTGCCACCGCACGATCCTCGCGACGGCCATCCTGCCGAAGCTGGGCGCCGTCTACGCGGGGGAGCGGGCGTCGAGGCGCGACGGCGTGCACCTGGAGCTCGTCGAGGTCGCGACGTGAAGCGGCGACACGGCGAGCGGACCGACGTCGATGCCGAGTGCCGCCTCGTTGCCGTTCGTGACGTGATCGGCGAGGCGTGGGAAACCTTCCCCTACGCGCCCGAGCTGCGCGCCTACATCGCCGACGGCGTGTGGCGCATCCGGCTCGCCGTGAGGCCGATCGCGATCCTGGCGAGCGCGGCGACCGCGACGATGCACTGACGCCGCGCGTTGGCCTATTGTTGATATCTACTACTTGACTGGCTCGCGGTAGGCGCTATCATATACTCGTGGCCGGGCGGACCGGGCGCGAGGAGGATAGGGCGATGACGAGCTACCAGATCATCAGCAGCGCGGGCGTCGAGATGGGCGTGTACGAGGCCGCGACGGCTGCCGAGGCGCTCGATGAGATGGCGCGCGACGCGGGCTACGAGAGCCAGGCGGACGCGGCCGCGCAGGTCGGACCCTTCGATGGGACCGTGCGCGAGCTCGAGCCCGGCACGCTCTGCGACTACGACACCGCCGAGGCGATCCGCCTCGCTACGCGCGAGGAGCTGATCGCGAGCATCACCGCCGCGCGCACCGACGGCGGTGCCGGCGTCATCCTGGTCAGCGGGCGGCGCTGCTACGTGAGCGCCTCATGACCCCCTGGGCTGCGTGCCGCCTGTACACCCCCGGCGCATCGGCGCCGGTGGTCGTGACCGCCCGGTCCGCCGGCCGCGTGGCGCTCCTGCGCGGCTGGGCGGAGGGCGACCGGCGCAAGGTCGTGCGCGTGGTCGACGGCCGCGGCGAGGACCTGGCGCCGAGCGACGTCGACTGGTCGGGGATGCCCGGCGGCGAGCCGGAGCGGCGTGCGGGGCCGCCGACCACCACGGGGCGCGGTAGCGAGGGTGCGCGCCAGATCCTGGTGCGCGTGTCGGCCGAGGAGCATGCGGCGCTCAGCGAGGCAGCAGAGCGTGCCGGGATGCCCGTCGCGGCCTGGCTCCGCGGGCTCGGGATGAGCGTCGCGCGGAGGTAGGCGGCCACAAAACGACGAAAGCCCGACCCCCTCGCGGGAGCCGGGCGGCGTGTTGTCGGGCTTGAGAACGCGGTGGATGATTAGTGCCCGAGATACTTCGCGATCCACCCCGCGGCGGCGCCGAGCGCGATCGCGATGCCGTAGATCTTGTGGCGATCGCCCTCAAGGACGCGCAGCCGGCGCTCCTGGTCGGGCGTGGTGACGGTCTCGTGCGTCGTCTGCCAGGCGAGCTGAAGGGCCTGCGCCTTGTCGACGGTGGCGAGGTCGCCACGCATGTCGTCCAGCTTGCCGTCCATCTTCGTCAGCAGGTCGTAGATCTGCGAAGTGTCGCTCACGGAAAGCGGCTCCTCTCGGGAGGGGTCGGTGGGTCGGACGGTAGACTGCGGCGGCGGCAACGGGGAGAGCAGGCGGAGCGGGGGCGGCGGCGCGAGCGCAGGCATCAGGGCTCCTCGGTCGTGGGGTCCTCGGGCAGCCCGGCGGCGCGCCGGCCCTCCGCGAGGATGTCGGCGATGCGCAGGGCGCGCGGCGAACTCGGGCGCGTGCGCGGGCCCGTAGACGGCGCCGGCGGCGGGAGCGCGGGCCGCGGGTGCACCGGCGGCGGTGCGGGGAGCGTGTCGGGGGCGTCGTCGGGCTCGGCGCGGGGGTCGGGCCTCACGGGACCTCCGGCAGGTCGACCGTCTGGCCGGCAAGCGCGTGGGTGCAGTCGGCGAGGAACTCGATGCGGCCGTCGCGGATGAATGTGTGGCAGCGCGGCGTCTCGTACCGCTTCCCGTGCTCGTCGAGCGCGGGGTGCGGATGGCAGAGCACCGACGGCGAGAGCGTCGGCCGCTCCATGTCGCCGTTGAAGCCCCACGCGTTGGGGCCGGACGTGGGCACGACGTGCGGCGCGGCGCAGCCGGGGCAGTCCCAGTGCACGCCGTAGGGCGACCCGTCGCCGTGCGTGACCGGCTTCACGCGGGGCATCAGGGGATCCCCTCAAGCGCCGCGCGCTCTGCCTCGGTGAGCGGAGCGTCGGAGGCTGCGGCGCGCGGGACCTCGCGCGGGTCGTCGAGGAGCAGCGCCAGGTCGGCCTCGCTGCGTACGACGTCGAGGTCGCAGGCCACCGAAACCCCGGGGGCGTGGCCGTTGCCCGAGAGCTGCCACATCAGCCAGTCGTCCCACGCGTCCGGGAGCTCAGGCGCGTCGGTGTAGGCGGGCAGCCAGAGCGAGAGCTTCGCGAGCGGCGAGGAGCGCGTCAGCCCGATCTCGCGCGCGAACCACTTCCCCACGTACAGGACCGGCGCGAGGCCGAAGAGCAGCTCGAGCTCCTCGGCCATCGCCTCGCACTCATGCAGGGGCTGCCCCCCGCGCGTCTCGAGGTCGATCGTGGGGCGCAGGTCGCGCCCGCGCTGCCAGTCCTTGCAGCGGTCGCGGAGGATGCGTGCCTGGTCACGGCCGGGCGCGTCGCCGTGCACCGGGTGGTAGGGGCCGCAGGGGAGCTGCGCCGAGTGCGCGCCGGTCCAGTTCTTCACCCACCGGTCGTCGGGCGTGCTCCAGGTCGACTCGCCCTCGCGGACGTAGAGGAACCGCCAGCCCGCGGCCTTCATCGCGTCGAAGTCGACGCCGAGCTGGAACTTCGAGATATCGCCGCCGCAGAGCCAGCCCGGCTGGATGCGTCGCGCGATCATCTTCGGGTCGTCGAGAGTCGTCATCTAGCCCTCACGCCTTCCCTCGGTGGATCGAACATCACGAAGTGACTCGCGGCGGGAAGGGCCTCGAGCGAGGAGCGCGATAGCCGCGCGCTCGCCGTCTCTCCGTGGCACCACGCGCGGATCAGAAGCGTCTCACCGAGCTCGTACCAGGACGACTGCGAGTAGTCGGGGGGGCGACAGCAGCGGTCGCACCACTGGATCACGGCGCGCTCACGACCACCGAGATCGGGGCGACGCCCGGACCCGGGTAGCGCTTCTGCGTCGTGTCGGGGAAAACCACCTTGAAGCGCAGCCGGTAGAGCCCGACGGGGAGCGACGAGAGCACCGGGTGCACCTTGCCCGCCGCGGCGTCGACGACGCTACAGGGGACCTGGGAGACCGTCGACGAGCCATCGGCGCCGAGCTCGCCGACGACTGTCGCGCCGGCGAGAGATACGACGAGGCCCGCGGCGAGCAGCTGCACGACGGTGTCGTCGGTGTCACCGACGATGATCTGGATGCTCTGCATGGTGATCCCTCGCTGGCTGATCGCCACGGTGCGCAGCTGGATGGTGATCGATGCGTCGAGGATCGGGGCGTCGTCGAAGGCGACGGTGCGAAGCACGGGATAGAACGCGCACGCGTACGGCGGCGCGCCGCCGAACACCGGGACGACGTAGGTCGCGACCCCGAGGCCGATCCACGGCGAGAGCCAGCCGGAGCCCGAGCCGGCGTAGGCGAACGTGCCGCCGCCGGTGGCGCGCAGCGCCGAGAAGGCGCCCGCGCCCGCAGCCGAGTAGGTGACGGCGCCCGCGCCGGCGGCGACGAGGGGGCGAAACGCGCCGGCGCCCGCGCCCGTGATGGGCGTCGGCAGGTCCTGTTGCACGAGCGGGACGAAAGCGCCGAGCATGGGTGTCCTCCTCGGCGCCTCCGCCCTCTCGACGACTACTGCGGGACTTCTTCCCAGGTGAGGCCGAAGAGCATCAGCGGCGTCGTGCCGGCCGCGGCGATGCCCATCAGGGCGAAGTAGTTTCCCGGCGTGACGATGTACTCGCCGGCGACTTCGTCGATCAGCGGCGGGTTGAAGCTCGCCGTAGTCGCGAGGAACGCGCCGAGCGTGTACGCCGGGCGCAGGATCGCCGGAGCGTTCGTCCACGTGCCGCCGCTCCAAAGGATCCCGGCGCCCGTCGCGGCGTTGCCGAGGAGGTTGCTCTTCGGCGTGACCTGCGCGCCGCCGGTCGGGTTGACGGACTGCGCGGCGGCGCCGTAGACGATCGAGCCCGCACCGAGAGTGCCCGAGACGTAGCCAGCCGACGAGCGCAGGACGACCAGGTTCTTGCCGGAGCCGGGCGGGTTGTAGAGCCCGAGAGGCACGCCGGCGGTAGCGAGCGCGGTGCCGGGCGCGACGCCGGCCACGGGGTTGGAGCCGCCCCACACGTTGCCT
Organism: uncultured delta proteobacterium; assembly: GCA_903923175.1. Lineage (GTDB taxonomy): Bacteria > Myxococcota_A > Polyangia > Polyangiales > JADJMO01 > CAIXWQ01. The sequence continues at coordinate 34,410 of CAIXWQ010000084.1, forward strand.
CGGTAGACCGCCTCGTAAAATCGGCCGTGCGCGTCCTGCGAGACAAGTTCGCCGGCGCGACCGAGGCGCGGGGGCTGCTGCGCGCCGTCCTGGAGCTGCTGCACGCCGACACGAAATTCAACCTGGGCCATGTTCTCTCCGTGCCTGCCAATGGGCGGGCGTCAGTTCTCAGACAGGCCCGACAGCGACGGATTCGCGCCAGCGGGCAACAGGTGCACGAGGACCGTGCGGATGTCCGTGAGAAGCATCACGGCTTGCTCGAGGAGGGCGCGGTTGTCCTCGTCGTAGGTGCGCAGCGGCGTCGAGCCGTTGCGCTGCACGACGCTCGCCGTGCGCGCGAGGCCCTGCTCGTCAGCCCCGCCGATCACGAGGGGCGCGGCGGTCTGCTTCGCGCCCGTGGCCTGCGCGCCGACCACGCCGGAGTTCGGCGACAGCGCGACGACGAGCGCGGGATCCGCAGCGGCGGCAGCCGTGCTCGCAGCCTTCACGGCCGCGGCGCTGACGCCGTCGGTGAGCTGGAAGAAGCCCTTGCGAGCAACCACGTCCATCGTCGGCATCTGGTTCGCGCCGTCGGTGATCGCCACGTAGCCGCGTCGCGTGGTCGCATCCATCGCCGGCATCGCGAAGGTGCCGTCAGTGACCCTCACGCCGTACCAGGTCGAAAGCGTGTTGGCGCCGGCTGGGCGCGTGACGATGCCGAGCGCGTTCGCGCTCGCGGGCGACGCGTACATGTGCGGCTGCGGCAGCACGCTCCCGATCTCGACGAGCTGCTCGACGGCGATGCGTGTGGCCTCGATGGCCTCGCGCAGCGACGGATCGGTCAGCGACGTCGCGAGGGCATTGGTCCCGCCGCTCTGCACCACGGCAGCGAGCGCGCCGTCTGCGCCTCCGTCGGCGATCCCCACCGATAGCGGGCGCTGCGGCGTGTGCTGGTCGAACGTCGCAAGCGCGTCGACGGGAGACGGCACGTCGAGTCCGGAGACCTGTACGACGTCTGCGGTCGCTCCGTCGCCGCCTCCGTCAACGATCGCCACGGGGAGCGGGTTCGTCGCGGAGACCGGACCGCCGTCGACGCCGTGCGCGCCCGTGTAGATCTTCGACGCAGGGATCTTCACCCCGCCGCCGACGTCTTCCGCGCGAGCGCTGTCGCCGCCGCCGACGGAAGGATTCAGCGCGATATTGTCGGCCACTGGTCAGCCTCCGATCACGCGGGGAAGGTCTCGGTGTACGACGCGATCGTCGCGCTCGCGCCAGCGACGAAGGGACTCGCGGCGAAGTTCAGGTTCGCGCCCGAAGTCCCCGCCGACCCATCGAGGATCGCGCCGTGCGCCAAGTCGGTGAGGCGGTACCAGGCGGGCGCGCCGCTCGCCGTGATGGTCGCCGCGGCGATCGCGGCTGCCGTCGCCACGCCGCCCGAAGAGGCGCCGAAGGGCGTCGCGGACAACGGGAAGCGCACGAGCAGGTTCTGCGTCGCGACCGCCGTGTCCGCGTCGGCCGGCTGCACGCCGTCGTACACGTCGATGAATCCGTTGGCCGCGGCGGCGAGCGTCGAGTCGAGCGC